>CAZWWR010000033.1:0-22694 GCA_964637265.1 uncultured Jannaschia sp. | reverse complement strand
GCGGGTGAGCACGGCGGGCGGCGCGCGGGTGCGGGCATGAGCGAGTTCGCCGAGATCTGGTCCTACCTCGCCCGGGATCCGCTTCTCTGGCTGACGGCCACGCTGGTGGCCTACGCGCTGGGCGACGGGGCCGCGCGGGCGCTGGGGCGGCGGGCCTGGGCCAATCCGGTGCTCATCGCGGTGACGCTTCTCGCCGCGCTGCTCTGGCTCACCGGAACGCCCTACGCCGCGTATCTCGAGGGCGCGCAGTTCGTCCACTTCCTTCTGGGGCCCGCGACCGTGGCGCTGGCCGTGCCGCTGGCCGAGAACGCCGCGCGCATCCGCGCGGCACTGTGGCCGATGGCGGCCGCGCTGGTGGCGGGGGTCGGCACGGCGATGGGCTCGGCCGCGCTCATCGGCCGCGCGATGGGGCTCGAGGGCGAATTGCTCCTGTCGGTCGTGCCGAAGTCGGCCACCGCTCCGGTTGCCCTCGGCGTGGCGGAGGCGATCGGCGGCTCACCCACTCTCACGGCGGTGCTGGTCATCCTCACCGGGGTGTTCGGGGCTATCATCGTGACCCCGCTGATGGATGCGCTCCGGGTGCGGGACTGGCGGGCGCGGGGCTTCGCGGCGGGTGTGGCCGCGCACGGGATCGGGACCGCGCGGGCGTTTCAGGTCAACGAGACCGCGGGCGCCTTCGCCGGGATCGGGATGGCGCTCGGCGCGATCCTGACGGCGGTGGCGGCACCTGCGCTCGCCGGCTGGCTCGTGCCGTGAACCGCTCTGGCCGGGCCCGCGCGGTGGCCTAGCTCGCGCCCGGGACGGCACGAGGGGACGGCCATGCTGCTTGGACTCTGCGGCTCGCTTCGGCGGGGCTCGCTCAATCGGAAGCTGCTGCGGGAGGCGGCGGCGATCCATGGCGGCGATTGGGCGGAGGGCGACCTGCGCCTGCCCCTCTACGACGGCGATCTGGAGGCGGAGGAGGGCATACCGGCCTCCGTTCAGGCCTTGGCGGATGCCATCGCGGGGGCCGACGCGGTCGCCATCGCGACGCCCGAATACAACAAGGGGCCGCCCGGCGTGCTCAAGAACGCGCTCGACTGGGTCAGCCGGACGAAGGGCGGGCCCTGGCGCGGCAAGCCCGTCGCCGTGATGTCGGCCAGCGCTGGGCGTTCCGGAGGCGAGAGGGCCCAGTACGCATTGCGTCTGATGCTTCTGCCGTTCCGGGCGGAGGTGCTGCCCGGTCCCGAGGTGCTGGTCGGTCAGGCCGCCCAGCAGTTCGACGCGGCGGGGCGTCTGACCAACGAGCGCAACCGCGCCGCCCTCGAGGAACTGATGGGCGACCTGCGGGACCGCGGACGGCGGTCGTAGGCGGGGGCGCCGGCGCGCTTCCATCCGGCCCCATCTGACTTCCGGGATGGCCGCCTGCGGCACGCATGGGTATTCGCGGCACCTCCGGACGCCCCGGCCGAAAAACCCCCCGGCCCGCATCGGCGCACACCCGCTGTTGATCTGGGCGGGTTTGATCTGGGGCGGCGGCGATCGATCTTCCCCGTCACGCCAACCACCTCCGACAGGGAGACCCGCATGACCCGCATCGCCGCCCCCACCGCCCTTGCCGCTACCGCGCTTCTCGCGTTACCGGCGCTGGCCGAGCCGGAGCGATACGTGCTCGACGCGAGCCACAGCCAGATCCTCTTCTCCTACAACCATCTCGGCTACTCGACGACCTGGGGCATGTTCTCGGGGTTCGAGGGTGAGATCATGTTCGATCAGGCGGATCCGGCGAACAGCTCGGTTTCCGTCTCCATGCCCGTGACCGACATGTTCACCGGCTGGGAGGAGCGCTACACGCACTTCATGTCGGAGGACTTCTTCAACGCATCGGCCGGAGCCGGTCCGGAGGGGAGCCCCGAGGACCTCATCACCTTCGAGTCGACCGCGATCGAGGTGACGGGCGAGGACACGGCCCTGATCACCGGGGATCTGACGCTGAACGGCGTGACCAAGGAGGTCGTTCTCGACGCGACCCTGAATCAGGTCGGCGAACATCCCATGGCGAACCAGCCCTGGGCCGGTTTCGACGCGACGACCGAGGTGCTGCGCTCGGACTTCAACGTCGGGTCGTTCGCCCCCTTCGTCTCCGACGAGGTGCAGATCCAGATCAGCATCGAGGCCATGCTCGCGACCGAGGGCGAGGGGGATGCCGAGGGCGACGACGCCTGAGACAGCCTGATTAGCCCGGGGCCGCCCCGGACCGAAGTTGCGCGCGGCGCCCCGCCTGGGGCGCCGTTTCGCGTCAGGGGGATCTCCCGTGCGACGGTATGCGGCTCATGCGGTTTCTGCAGGGCAGCATTGCGGGTACGGCGCCTTTTGCAGGGCCTTGGCGTGCGTATGTTGGCGCTATCGAAACAGCCAACTCGGAGGACCGAATCATGGCACCCCTGACCCAGATCCGCGACGCGCTGCGCCGTCGTTCCGACTATCGCCGCATCCGCGACGAGATCGCCCGCATGCCCGTCGACGTCGCGCTCGACCTCGACATCTACCCCGGCGACGCGGACCGCATCGCGCGCGAGGCCGTCTATGGGCGCTGAGCCCGCAGCCCCGGAGGGGGGCACCGAAGGAAATCGCTAGAGGCCGTCTCCAGACCCGGAGGCGGCCTCTTTCACGTATGGGGGTCCGGATCGTCCGCCGCCCAGGGGCCGTGCCGCCCTTCCCGCCCGTCCAGCCTGTCGAAGCCGTGCCGGCCGAAAAAGTCCCTCTGCGCCTGGATCAGGTTCGCGGTACCCCTCTGGGTGCGCATCGTGTCGAACCAGGCAAGCCCCGAGCCGAGCGCCGGGCAGGGATGCCCCGCATCCGCCGCGCGCGCCACCACCCGCCGCAGCGCGCCGTGCGTCTCCGACAGCAGCTTCGAGAAGGCCGGGGTGAGGATCAGGTTCCGGTCATGCGCGCCCTCTTCCGCCGCCTCCTGGAGGGCCGCGGCCATATCGTCGAGCATCGCGGAGCGGATGATGCACCCGGCGCGCCAGATGCGCGCGATCCGGGGCAGGGGCAGCGACCAGCCCCGCCCCTCCGTGGCCGCGAGCATCGAGAAGCCCTGCGCGTAGCAGATCACCTTGCCCGCGATCAGGGCCGCCTCCAGATCCTCGAGTGGAAGCTCCCCGACCGGCCTCGGGGCCGGGCCGTAGCGACGCTCGCCGAGCGCGCGCTCCGAAATGCGCGCCGAGAGGTTGCGGGCCGCGACCGCCGCCTCAACGGCCGGGACGGGCGTTCCCATCTCCTGGCTCTCGATCACCGTCCAGCGGCCCGTGCCCTTCTGGCCCGCCGCGTCGAGGATGATCTCGGGCATCGGCCGCCCGGTCAGTGGATCCTCGGCGCGGCACACCTCCGCGGTGATCTCCACGAGGTAGGAGCGCAGCCGCCCCTCGTTCCAGCCTCCGAACGCGTCGCCGATGCGGCCATGGTCCCAGCCGAGGCCGTCCCGCATGAGGCCGTAGATCTCGGCGATCATCTGCATGTCGGCATACTCGATGCCGTTGTGGACCATCTTCACGAAGTGGCCCGCGCCCCCGGGGCCGAGCAGGGCGGCACAGGGCTCGCCCTCCGGCCCGTCGGGATGCCGGGCCGCGATGGCCAGCATCACGTCCTCGATGCGTTCCCAGTGCTCCGGCGCCCCGCCCGCCATGAGCGAGGGGCCGTGGCGCGCGCCCTCCTCTCCGCCCGAGACGCCCAGCCCGAGGAAGGCGCCGGCCTCCGCCGCGCGCCGGTCGCTGTCGTGGTAGTCCGCGTTGCCCGCGTCGACGATGAGGCCGCGAGCGCCGAGCAGGGGGCGCAGGGCGGCGATGGTCTGGTCCACGGGCGGCCCCGCCGGGACCATCAGGATCGCCGCGCCGTCCGGGCCGAGGGCTTCGGCGAACTGCTCGAGGCCGTCGCAGGGGTGCAGCCGTCCTTCCAGCGGGCCCGCCTCCCGGGCGAGGGCCCGGGCCACGGCGGGCGTCCGGTTCCACAGGGCCACGTCGAAGCCGCTTTCCGCGATGTTCAGCGCAAGCGCCGAGCCCATGGTTCCCAGCCCCGCGACGCCGATCCTCGCCCGCGGTCCCGATCCCTGCTCAGCCATGCGCATACCTTCCGCCGTCCCTTGGCCGGCCGGTGGCCGGCGGGGCGGTTCTACGCCGGGCGGGCACGGTGGGCCAGAGCGGCGTGCGCCTGGCTCAGCGTTCCGGCGGGGGGAGGGTGTCGGCCACCACGGCGCCGCGCTCGCCCAGGGGGCGCTCGGGGCCGATCGTGCTGTCGCAGCGTGTCTGGAGCTCGGTCTCGGCGTTGACCACGGCGCCGAGCCCGATGACGAGCGCGGAGTAGTAGATCCACAGCATCATCACCGCGGCGACCGAGAGCGTGCCGAACGTCGCGCCGTAGATGTCGAAGGTCTCGACGTAGTACGAGAAGCCGAAGGACAGGATCATCCACAGGACCGTCGCCATCGCCGCTCCCGGCAGGAGCCAGCGCCAGCGTGCGTATCGGCGGTTGGGCGCGAAGCGGTAGAGGAGCAGCAGCCCGGCGAAGATGATCACCGCCAGCACCGGCCAGCGGCCCCAGATCGCCGTCGCCCGCGCCAGTTCCGGGACCGGAACGTTGCGGGCGATCACGGGGACCGCCGCGACGGTGAACAGTACGACGATCAAGCCGATGAGCCCGCCCACGGTGAGGCCCACGGCGAGGGCAAGGCGACGGACGAAGCTCCGCGGGACGTGCTCGTGGTAGGCGAGGTTCAGGAGGTCGATCATCGCGTTGGTGCCGCGCGAACCCGTCCAGCTCGCGACTCCGAGCGTGATGAGCAGGCCGAGGGTGAGGTCCCTCGTGGTGTTCCCCGTCAATTCCCCGAGCCGGGCGGAGAGAAGGTCGAAGACCTCGGCCGGGACGACCGGGCGGAGCGGCTCGATCTGCGCGGCCATCGCGGTCGGATCGAACAGGATGCCGTACAGCAGGACGAACACGCCGAGGATCGGGAAGACGGAGAGGAAGCCGAAGAAGCCGACGCAGCCGCAGTGGATCCAGAGCGAGTTGCTCGTCAGCGCCTCCCAGACCCGCATCACGATCCGGCGCCAGCCCGAAGCCGGGATGTGCGGCGGCGATGACGCCGGATGGCCAGCCTCCGCCGCGCGCCCCTTGCCCCGGCGCGCCCGCTCGCTCGGAACGAGGACTTCGGAGCCGTCGTCGGCCAGACTGGTCGGCGCCTCCTCCACATGGCTGCGGCGGGGCGGCGAGGTTCGCTCCAAGGTCATCCCCTCTCCTCGAACAGGGCGACAGGCGGGAACCTAGGGCAGGCGCGGGACCAAAGCCAGCGCGCCGGCCGGGATCGCGGTATGGGCAGCCGGGCGTGCCGGCGGCCAGTCATTCCAGGCGGTCCGGGCCGGTCCGATCGGGGATGGGCCGGACACGAACGAGCGACCGATCGCCAAACTGAACCGAAGCGTTCAGTTTGTGCTGGACACCCCGCCCCGGCTCGCTAACTTATTTCATACTGAACGGTTCAGTATGAAAGGGAACGTCATGCGATCTCCAGTCATCTCCGCCGTGGCCTTGCTCGTGCTCTCCGGCCCGGCGCTCTCCGACAGACTTGCCATCGACATCGACGACGACGGATGGACGGTCGTCGCCCCCGCAGGCGAGCCCGCGCTCGTGGTGGATATCGAGGACGACGGGTGGACGGTGGTCACCGCGCCGACCGTCTCACGGCGTTCCGGAACCGCCTCGGCCGATGCCGGCTGCACCCAGCTCGAGGCCTCCGCGGGCCTTCGCGGCGAGGCCTGCGGAACGCTCGACCGGGCCGCGGTGATCCGCGCGCTGGGCGACGACTGACGCCCCATGTCCGGCAGGGCGCCGGTGCCCGGCCGGGGCCACGCGCTTGTCGAGCCTCCGGCCGCCGTCTATCTCTGGCGGCCGGAGGTGTGGATGAACCAGCAGTTGATCAAGCGGGGGCGCAAGTTCGATCAGGTGATCGAAGGTGCTCGCGAGGTGTTTCACGCCGACGGGTTCGAGGGCGCCAGCGTGGACGCCATCGCGCGGGCGGCGGGCGTGTCCAAGGCCACTCTCTACAGCTACTTCGCGGACAAGCGGCTCCTCTTCGTCGAGGTCGCCAAGCAGGAATGCCGGCGCCAGATCGACCTGATCGATGCCGCGCTGCCCGACGACGCCCCGCCGGACGCGGTGCTGCGCGAGGTGGGCGCGCGGATGGTCGACTTCTTCACCTCCGGTCTCGGGCTCAGCGTGTTCCGCCTGATCGTCGCCGAAGCCGACCGGTTCCCCGAGCTGGGCCGCGAGTTCTACCGCACCGGGCCGGAGGAGGGACGCCGTCGCATGGCGGCCTACTTGGCCGAGGCCGTGGAGCGTGGCGATCTCGTGATCGAGGACGTGGGGTTCGCCTCCGACCAGTTCGTCGAGCTCTGCAAGGCCGACATCTTCCCGAGGCTGCTGACCGGCGTCAGCCGCGTCATCACCCCGGCCGAGAAGGCCCGCGTGGTCGACGGGGCGGTGGCGATGTTCATGGCCCGCTATGGCGCTCGCGGCGACGCGTGCCAGCCACTCGGCGCATCGGGCGGGGGCAGCGCCGCGACCTGACGGGCCATGGCGAGGAAACCCTCGGCCTGATGGCGCGCGAGCGCCGCTCCCTTCGCCGCGGTGGCCTTGTCGGCTTCCCCAACGACACCGTGGGCGTTCAGGTCCGAGGCGATCCAGCCCCGGGAGACAGCCCCGACCGGGGGCACCGGCGCTCCCTCGGCGGCCGAGGCGAAATCCTCCGCCGCAGCCATGTCGACGGTGCCGGGTTCGAAGTGGAGCATGAGCGACGTCTCCCGGTCGCCGCCGTGGATTCCGTAGGCCGCCTCCCTGTCGGAGAACAGGCCCTCGGGCGCGCCGAAGCTCATCCACTGGCACTTCACCGCGAGCATCCCCCAGCGCACCCGAAGCTCCCGCGACAGGATCGACACGAGGTCGAGGTTGCCACCGTGGCTGTTCACGAGGATCACCCGCCGCAGGCCGGTGCGCGCGATCCCCTCCGCGATCTCGAGCCAGGCGCGCAGCGCCGTCTCCGCCGAGAGCGTCAGCGTGCCTGCGGCCCAGAGGTGCTCGTTCGACTTTCCCACCGCCTGCACGGGAAGCGCGAGGAGGTGGAGGTCGTCGGGGCAGAGACGGGCCGCCTCCCCGAGCATCCCCTCCATGATCAGCGCGTCGGTACCGACCGGCAGGTGGGGTCCGTGCTGCTCCACCGCCGCGGTCGGCAGGATCGCCACCGTCCCCTCGGGTAGACGGGCGAAATCGGGCGCCCGCAGGTCCGTCCAGCGCCCCCAGCTCATCCGGCGGCCTTCGGCGCGTAGGTGGCTTCGAGCCGGGCGCGGAGGTGGTCGGCGAAGCGGATCGGGGGGTGGGGGTCCGGTGCGCCGGGCAGGGCTTCGATCATCGCCTGCGGGTCGGGCTCGGTGAAGAACGCGACCGAGCGGCGGGTCCGCTTCGGCGGGAGAACCCGGTGGGGCGTCGAGGCGTAGAGGCCGCCCGTCCAGCGCTCCATCGCGTCGCCGATGTTGACGACGTAGGCTCCCGGGACGTGCGGGACGTCGGTCCAGTCCCCGCCGCGGGGGCGCACCTGCAGGCCCGGCTCACCGTCCGTCGCGAGGAGCGTCACCGCGCCGTAATCCGTATGGGCGCCGGCGCCGATCTCGCCCGCGGCGCCGCTCGCCGGGGGGTAGCGGAGGAGCCGGAGGGCCGAGGCGGGGCGCGCGAAGGCCGGGGCGAAGTGATCCTCCGCGAGGCCGAGGTCGAGCGCCACCGCGCGCAGCACCCGCATCCCAAGCGCCTGGGCGGCCTCGTAGTAGGCGAGCATGGCCTCCCGGAAGCCCGGCAGGTCCGGCCAGCGGTTCACCCCGCGGAACGGCGCCCCGTCCAGCACCTCCGGGTCGTCCGAGGATAGGTCGAGGCCGATGTTGAACGTCTCCTTGCTGTCCACCTCCGCGCCGCCGTCGTCGAGGCTCTCCAGCCCGGGCGCCGCCCACCCGCGGTAATGCGGGTTGCCCTCGATGCTCACGCGCCGCTTCTCCGGCACGGGAAGCGCGAAGAAGCGGTCCGCCTGCGCCATCGTCTCCCGCAGGAGCGGCTCTGGCAGGCCGTGGCCCGTCAGGAGGACGAAGCCCGTCTCCCGCAAGGCGGGGCGGAACTCGGCGAGGAAGTCCTCCCGCGCGGCGTCGAGGCGGGAGAGGTCGAGGACGGGGATCCGGGTCATGCGCTGCTCCGCTCGCGTCGGGTCATCCGCTCCACCGTGCGGGCGACGCGCTCGAGATGGCGCGCCCGGCTGGCGGGGGTGGAGCTGTCCATGAGGTGGTGGGCGGCGTAGTAGGTCCGGCAGCGGCGCGCGCAGATGGCCCGCACGCCGCGGAGGATCGTCCGCCGGCCCGGCGCGCCGACGAGCCGCGTCAGCCACCAGGACGCGCCGCAGGTCGTGAAGACCGCGAGCCGCTCGATGTTCGTCAGGCCGGGGGCGATGTCCTCCCCGTCGCGCGGCATAACAAAGGCGACGCCGGGAAGGAGCACGCGGTCAAGCCAGCCCTTGAGCATCGCCGGCAGGCCGTACCACCAGGTCGGGTAGACGAAGATGAGGGTGTCGGCCCAGCGCAGATCGGCCACGTCGCGCGCCACGGGGGCGACGTTCGCCCGCTCGTCGAGGTAGACCGAGATCTCGTGCTCCGACA
Organism: uncultured Jannaschia sp.; assembly: GCA_964637265.1. GTDB lineage: Bacteria > Pseudomonadota > Alphaproteobacteria > Rhodobacterales > Rhodobacteraceae > Jannaschia. The sequence goes on along the minus strand of CAZWWR010000033.1, from coordinate 13,974 downwards.
GGACAGGAGAGAAGTCCGAGCGGTAGAGGTCGCGCACCCGCGTCTCCGCGCCTGCCGCGTCGAGGCCCTCGCGGACCCGGGCGAGCACGGCGCCGTTGTAGCTGTCGGCGCGGGGGTGGCAGAAGACGACGAGCGCCCGCATCAGAGCCGCGCCATCTCGCGTTCGACCCGGCCGAGGAACGCCGCGCGCCGGTCGTCCGTCGCGCTGTTCATGCCGTAGAGAGCGAGGTAGCGGGTGACGCGGGGCTGGCACACGTGCCGCACGGCTCGCGTCACGCAGGCCCGCGGCGGATCGCCGGCGAGCAGGGCGCGCACCCGCGTCCCCCCATAGGTGGTGACGGCGGCGAGGCGCTCGACATGGGTCAGGTTCGGCACCACGCGGCCCCCTTCGAGGCGGAACGACACGCCGGGCAGGAACACCCGGTCGAGGAAGCCCTTCAGGATCGCGGGGTAGCCGAAGTTCCAGACCGGGAACACCATCACGAGTGTGTCCGCCGCCAGCAGCCGCTCGACATAGGGCGCGACAGGTCCGACGTTGGCGGGCACGTCGTGATACGCGCGCCGCTCCGCCTCCGACATGACCGGATCGAACCCTTCCGCGTAGAGGTCGCAGTCGTCGACCTCCCAACCGCGCGCCTCGAGCGCCCCGACCGTGGCGCGGTGGAGCACCGCGTTGAAGCTGTCGGGCACCGGGTGGGCCGCGAGGACAAGGGCGCGGGTCACCTCGCCAACGCGTCCCGCACCAGCCGCGTCGGATCGGTGGCCTCATTCGTCCGGTCCGAGATCGATGGATGAGCGATCGAGAGGACCTGCACGCTCCGAGGCAGCAGCTCGTCCGGAACGAGCGGGGCGAAATCCGCGATCATTCCGCCGCCCGCATCTCCGGATAGGCGTACATCCGGTCATACGTCCATTCGGGGTCGTCCCAGGCGATCATTTTGCCCGGGTTCAGCAGCCCCTTCGGATCCGCCTCACGCTTGAAGGCGAGCTGACGGTCGTCCACGGTCTGCCGGCCCCCCTCCTCGAGCGTGTAGCGATGCGGGTTGAAGATCATCGCGCCGGCCTCCTCGTGTGCCCGCACGATCTCGTCGAGCCGCGCCTCGTCGGTGAACTTGACCATCGAGAGGCCCGCGAACATCACCTTGCCGTTCTCCCGCAGCACCTCGAGATGCTGGAGCACCTCCGGCGAGAAGGCGTCCCGCATCTTCTCGATCAGCCCCAGGTGGTCGGGGAAGCCGTAGCGGACCTGAAGGTAGGTGATGGCCGGATCGACCTTGAGGGCGCGCAGCGTGGTGTGGTTCCAGCCGTACTCGAAGACCGGACCGGGATCGCGGGGCCATTCGGTCTCGTCGGAGCGGTAGATCAGCCGGGCCCCGGACCGGCGGCCGAGGAAGGTCAGGAACCCGTCCATCGAATGCGGCGCGACCATTAGCGCGGCGACGCTCGTGCCCGGCTCGACATGCGGGCGCACCCGCTGGAAGTAGTCGTGCGCGATGGGCGCCTCGAACACGGAGGTGAGCTTGATGAGGATGCCGTCCTCGTTGGCCAGCTCCTCCGCGAAGCGTGCGGCCTCCATGAAGTCGTCGAAGGCCACGAACATGCCGACCCACTCGTAGGCCGGCGCCAGCGGCATCTCGATCTCGGTGATGATTCCGTTGGTGCCGTAGGCGTGGCTGACCCGCGCAAGCTCCTCGCCGCGGAACTCCAGCACGCGGGGCTCCGCCTCCATCGTCACCACGCGCAGGCGGATGATGTTGCCCAAGTCGCGCAGACTCCCCCACGTGCACGATCCGACGCCCCCCGATCCGCCGGCGATGAACCCGCCGATGGTCGCCGTGGCCCATGTCGAGGAGAACATGCGGATTTCCTGACCGGAATCGGACTTGCAGGCCGCGTCGAGATCCTTGAGCAGGATACCCGGCTCGCAGACGACGCGGCCTGGCGCGATCTCCTTCACGGCCGTCATGTGCTGGAGGTGCATCACGCAGCCGCCCCGCAGCGGCATCGCCTGGCCGTAGTTGCCCGTGCCCGCCCCCCGCGTCGTGACGGGCACGTCGTTCGCGTAGCAGGCGCGCAGCACCTCGATCACCTCGGCCTCCGAGCGCGGCGAGACCACGAAGTCGGCCTCCAGATGGTCGAGCCGGTCCTTCAGGACGGGCGAGTACCAGAAGAAGTCCCGGCTCTTCGCGCGGATGGCGGCGGGCGAGGATTCGAGGTCCAGATGGGCCAGCGCCTCGCGGGCGGCTTCGAGGTTCATGTCTCCTCCCAGAGATGGTCGAGCTCGGCGTAGTCGGGCAGGGTGCGGTCGATGGGCCGGCCCGCGCGAAGCACGACGCGATCGGCCTGCGGGCGCGCCAGGAGCTCCGTCCACTCGCGCGCCCGGAACACGACGAGGTCCGCCGGATCGCCGGGTCGCAGCCCCTGGGTGGGAAAGCCGCAAGTCGCGGCCGGCGTGGCGGAGAAGGCGTCTATCCAGTCGTGGCGGGAATGGTCGAGATGACCGATCCGGGTCGCCATCCGGAGCACCTCCAGCATGTCGAGGTCGCCGTGGGCGTAGAACGGATCGCGGGTGTTGTCGGAGGCGAAGGAGACGGGGATGCCGCGCGCCGCCATCTCGTGGGCGAGCGTGATCCCGCGGGCTCGCGGGGTGCGCCCGGCGTGACGATCCTGGAGGTAGAGGTTGCACATCGGCAGGCTGACGACGTGCAGCCCCGCCGCGGCCACGAGGTCGAGCGTGTCGTGGGCGCGGGCCTCCTCCTGCGCCGACAGGGAGCAGCAGTGCCCCACCGTCACCGTGCCCCGGATGCCGCTCTCCTGCACCGCGGCGGCCACTGTTCGCAGCGTCTCGACCGCCGGGTCCATCGTCTCGTCGACATGGAGGTCGACGTCGAGCTCGCGCTCGATGGCTGCCTCGAGGAAGCGGCGGAGCCGCGGGCCGAGGTCCGGCACCGGGTAGGTGACGCAGCCGAGGACGCCCCCGTGCCGCGCCACGAGGTCCGCCGTCGCCGGGAACGTCTCGTCGACGGCGTCCACGGGCACGAGGCAGACGGCCTGGAGGTCGATCCGGCCAGCCCACCTGTTCCGCGCCTCCGCCCAGACCGACCAGGAGGACGGGGCGAGGGAACCCATGCTGTCGAGATGGGTGCGGACGGCGCGCGTGCCGTGGGCGTAGGCGCAGCGGAGCGAGAACTCCATCCGCGCGGCGACGTCTTCGGCCGTCCAGTTCGCGTGGTCGGCCCGGACGGCGGCGAGCGCTCCCTCGAACGTGCCGTGCGGGTTCCGCGCACGCGGCCAGATATGTCCCTTGTCGAGATGGGTGTGCATGTCGACGAAGCAGGGGAGGACCATCGCGCCGCTCATCTCCACCGGCGGACCGGGCACCTCGGAGAGGCGGCCGTCCCGCAGGTGGAGGTCGGTGCGGACGAGATCGCCGTCGCGTCCGAGCAGATGCGCGGGCACCGTGACGTCCCGAAGCGTGCAGGGGCCGTCGGGGATGGTCGGTGGCCAGCTCATGCCTCGCGCTTCAGCGCCGACTCGTGCCATCGCCGCAGCAGCAGGTGGCTGACGAGCGAGAGCGCCGCGAAGATCAGCACGCCCATCGTCGCCACGAGGGCGAGCGCGGCGAACATCCGCGCGATGTTGAGGCGGTAGCCTGCCTCCTGGATGCGGAACGCGAGCCCCGCGCCCACCCCGCCCGTTCCCGCGACGAGCTCGGCGACGACGGCCCCGATGAGGGAGAGGCCCCCCGCGATCTTGAGCCCGCCGAGGAAGTAGGGAAGCGCCGAGGGAAGCTGGAGCAGCCACAGACGCTGCCAGCGCGAGGCTCCGTAGATGCGGAAGAGATCCCGCAGCCCGCCGTCGACCGAGTTGAGGCCGAGGGTAGTGGAGGAGAGCACCGGGAAGAAGGCCACGAGCCAGGCGCACAGGAGCATCCCCGCGGTCTTCGATTCCACGTAGATGAAGATGAGCGGCGCGATTGCGACGACGGGCGTCACCTGGAGGATGACGGCGTAGGGGTAGAAGCTCAGTTCCACCAGGCGCGACTGGTTGAACAGGATCGCCAGCCCCGCACCGCCGATCACGGCCACGAGGAGCGCGAGCAGCGTGATCCTGCCCGTGAGCAGCATGGCGTCCCACAGGATCGGCCAGTCCCCCACGAGGCTCTGCAGCACGAGGCCCGGCCCGGGCAGGATGTAGTGGGGGATCTCGTTCCACACGACGATCCGGTCCCAGAGCCAGATCGCCAGCGCCATCACGACGACCGGGGCGAGCCAGCGCGCGACCGTGTCGATCCGGGCGAGCCGCTGGCGCCGCGCCTCCTCGGTGTCGACGACCGGCACCACGGGCGCCGGGTCCGGCGCGGGATGGCCCCGGTGGGGGGCGGCGTGGGTCTGCGCGTCGGTCACGTCCGCCTCCCGCCTCGCCCGCCCCGGCCCCCGAGCCGGGGCCTCGCCCCGTCGGGGCGGCAAAGGGCGCGGCTCGCGCATGGGCAGGATCGATGCGCCCGGGCCGCGGGTGTTGGCGAGAACAGGGCCTTCATGCCGCCTCCATCGCGCGTTCCAGCGCCAGGCTCGCGGCGCGGGCATGGGCAGCGAACTGGGGGCTCGTGCGGAAGCTCTCCGCCCGGGGGTAGGGCTCGTCCACGCGCAGCTCCTCGACGACCCGTCCCGGCCGCGCGGCCATCACCACGATCCGGTCCGACAGGAACACGCTCTCGAAGACGGAATGCGTCACGAAGATCACCGTGCAGCCGAGGCGCGCCTTCATCTCGAGGAGATCGTCGTTGAGCCGGAAGCGCGTGATCTCGTCGAGCGCGGCGAAGGGCTCGTCCATGAGGATCATTCGCGGCCGCGTGACCATCGCCCGCGCGATCGAGACGCGCATCTTCATCCCGCCCGACAGCTCCCTCGGGTAGGCGTTCTGGAACTTCTCCAGCCCCACGAGCCGCAGCGCGTCCAGCACCTCGTCCCGCGTCTCCGCGTAGGGTTTCCCCTGCAGGCGGAAGGGCAGGTGCACGTTGCGGGCCACCGTCGTCCAGGGCATCAGCGTCGGCTCCTGAAAGACGACGCCCAGGTCTCCCGTGCCGTGCTCGCCCGACCACTCGATGCGCCCCGAGGTCGGCTGCCCCAGCCCCGCGATCAGCCTCAGCGCCGTGGACTTGCCGCACCCCGAGGGGCCCAGCAGGGAGACGAACTCGCCCTGGCCGATCTCGAGCGTCATGCCGCGCAGCGCCTGCACGTCGCCCGCGAACACCTTGTCGACGGAGGTCAGTCGCAGGAGCGGAGGCCGGGCGGCCTCCGCCGGGCGATCCTCGAGGGCGGCGGCCCCGGTCATTCGGCGGGCTTCAGGTCCATGCCGTGGCCCTGGTTCACGAACTTCGTCGTGTAGGATGCCTGCCAGTCGACGTCCTCGGTCACCACGCCCGCATCCACCATCTTCTGGAAGAAGTCGCCGATCATCTCCTCGGTCATCGCGCCGATCCCCATCTCCAGCGCGTCGCCCGAATCCACGATCCCCTCGTCCCGCATCATGTTCTTCGCGAATTCGATCTTGTCCTGCGTCATGTCGGGGTTCGCCTCCAGGATCATCGCGTCGGCATCGGCCGAATCCCCATAGAGGTAGTTGTACCAGCCCGCGATCGAGCCCTCGACGAAACAGCGCACCTCCTCCGGCTTCTCGTCGATCGTCGCCTGCATCGTCTCCACGGTGGTCGCGTAGGAGGAGTAGCCGTTGTCCGCGATGAGGAAGACGTTCGGCGTGATCCCGGCGGTCGTCTCCACGAGATAGGGCTCCGAGGAGAGGTAGCCCTGCATGGCGAGGCCCGTGTCGGCGATGAAGGGGGCGGGGTTGAACGTGTAGGGCTGGCGCTGCTCCACCGTGAAGCCGTGGGCCGCGATCATCCACTGGTAGTAGGACGAGAACCCGTTGTCGCCGATCAGGAGCGTCCGCTCCTTGAGATCCTCCCAGGACTCCACGTCCGGATGCGCCACGATCACCTGGGGGTGCTTCTGGAACGTCGCCATCACGGCCACCACGGGGATGCCCTCCGCCACCGCGTTGAACGCCTGCAGCATGTCGCCGCCCATGTGGTAGTCGATCCGCCCCGCGAGCAGCAGAGCCCGGTTGTTCACCTGAGGTCCGCCCGAGATGATCGTCACGTCGAGACCGCATTCCGCGTAGGTGCCGTCGGCGACGGACTGGTAGAACCCACCGTGCTCGGCCTGGGCGAGCCAGTTCGTGCCGAAGGTGACCGGGGTCAGGTCCTGGGCGGCGGCGGGCAGGGCGATCGCGGCAGCCGACGCGAGAAGCGCGGCGGGAACGGCGGTGCGGGGCATCTGTCTCTCCTGTCGGAACGGCCCCGTCTCGACGCGTTCGCGGGGCTCGGTCCGACATCCTCCGCGGTCCGGGCATGCGACAAAGGGAAGGGGCCTCGACCGGTCCGCCGCCGCGTCGAGAATGCCCAGATTTCGTGCAGTTGCCGCCCGGGTGCCTTCCGACTGTGCAGATAGGGGCCGACGATGCCGCCTCCGGGCTGTCGGCCGGGCGGGGCGCGGGGCATCCTATGCCCGATGGAGCGCAACCGGCCCCTCATGCCCGCGGGCATCGCGCCGCCCTTCGGCGCCTATTCGCATGGCGTCTCGGCACCACCGGGGCGGATCGTCGCGACGTCCGGGCAACTCGCGCTGTCGCCCGATGGGACGGTGCCCGACGGGGTGGAGGCGCAGGCGGCGCTCTGCCTCGCCAACATCGGCGCGATCCTCTCGGAGGCAGGCGCCGGCCCGGAGCACGTCGTCCGCCTGACGGGCTACGTCACCGACCGGGCCCACTTCCCCGCCTACATGACCGCACGCGATGCCTGGCTCGAAGGCCTGTCCGTCCGCCCGGCGTCGACGCTCCTCGTGGTCGTCGGATTCACGCGGCCCGAGTTCCTCGTGGAGGTCGAGGCCCTGGCCATCCTGCCGGCCTGAGCGCTTCCGCGACGACGGACCGTTGGGCGATGCCCCCGCGCCAGAACGCTTTGCGAAGCCAACTCAAGGGCCCCGTTAGGCCGTTTCGGCCGCGGGGCCGGCCATTCGTGCTAAGAACGCCCGGGATGACGCGCGGGGCGCCGCCGCCGCGAGAGGCGCGCAGGAAGGGTAGGATCAGCCCTGCCAGGAGCAGCATCCCCGACGGGGGGAGGGGCACCGGAGCGATCTCGGACGGCCCGGCGGACCCGAACGGATCGGCGCCCACGACCAGTCCGGGTGCCGGCCCCCCGAATCCCCGCGGCCCGGCGGCGGTGCGTATAGGCCGCCCCTCCGCGCGGTTCCTCTCGAGCAGGGTGAACGGACCGGCGGGACGAACGCCGCCGCCCGGGCCGCTCCCCGGTCCAGCGGCACCGCCCGTCGTGAACCGTCCCGCCGCGCCCCCGGCATCCGATGCCGGTCTGGCACCGTCGATCGCCGCCGACGCCTGCGCCGGGGTCGAGGGCAGGCCGGAGGCCGCGACGAGGATGGCCAGTTCCGAGAACTCCGCCTCGTCGAGGTCGGACAGGCCGAAGGCCACGTCCGGCATGGTCTCGCCGCAATCCGGCACGGGAGCGACCCCCTTCGGCGACGGATAGGCCGCGCCCCAGCGCAGGACGCAGGGCCCATACGCCTGAGACCGCATCGCCAGCGCGGTCGGTCCGTCCGGAATGTCCGGCCATCCGAAGGGCAGATCCGGCATGGTCACCGCCGCCTCCGCGGCGGCCGGCAGCATGACGAGGAGCGCCATCGCATGTCTCATGGGATGCGGTTGCCCTCCCCGTCCGCTCGCTGCCGGGCGACGCTCCGGTCCGAGCGCGCCGGTCCTCGACTTGAGAGAAGATTCCGGCATCGGGATGGTGGGAACCGCGCGGTGACGCGTCGGTCGCCGGGTATTCTAGGAGGATCGCGTCTCGACCTCCGGCGGCCGCTCCCGGGGAGGCCCAGCGATTGCTCATGAGATTCGCACCCCCATCGAGCGCGCTGTTCGCCTCCCGTACGAGACGACCGCCGATCGCGGTCGGTCCCCATGATGGCCACGCGAGCTTAGGCCACCGGCGCGCGGAACCTTGTCACGCAGGGACGCCTCGCGGCAGGTGAAGGCGCAGGTCGGGGCGCTTCACGCCCCCGCCGACATGCGAGGAGCCACGCCCATGCCGAAGGCCTACTGGATCGCCCATGTGACGGTCACGGACCCGGATCCCTATGCCCTCTACGCGGAGGGCGCGTCGGAGGCGTTCGCGCTATACGGTGCGGAGGTGCTCGCCCGCGGAGGACGGGTCGAGGCGCTCGAGGGAGGCGCCCCGCCCCGCAACGTCGTCATCGCCTTCCCGGACATGGAGGCCGCGCTCGCCTGCTACAGATCGGACGAGTACCAGTCCGCGAGGCGGCACCGCCTCGGCGCGGGCGAGGCGCAGATCATGATTGTCGAGGGCGTCTGACCTCCCCACGCAAAGCTAGCCGGCCCAGCCTCCGGTCGCCTCGGGGGCGTATCGCGCGGCAGGGGCGTCCCTGGCGCGCCGGGGACGACCTCCCCCGCGTCGTGCGGACATGGCGATGCTTCGATTTAGCCTCCCGGTGGAGATTCAGACGGCGGCATGGATGCCGGCCCGCACACCGCCGGCGGCCGGCGGAAGGGCCGGCACGAGCGCGGAGTGGCGAACGGCCAGGACCGGGGGCGGCAGGCATGACGCCCCGATGGCCCGTCCCAACGCAGCCGCCTCGGCGGGACCGACCGGTGCCGTCCCCCCACGAGCGCGCAGGCTCCGACGGCCCGGGTCGTGCCCCCGCGCCGGTCGAGCCGCTCAGTTCCGCGACGGCGGCACGAGCACGCCGCCCAGCGGCGTGGCGAGGTAGTCCGGCCCCGGCGTCGTCCAGTCGAGGGAGGCGCCGTAGCCGCGGAAGCCCGTGAGCTGCACGCCCTGCGCCCGTGCGGCGGCCAGGAAGCGATCCATCGCCCGGCGCGCGGCCGCGGGGCGGGCCTGAAGGACGGGCATGCGGAAGGACATCCGCGCGAGTTCGCTCCGGTAGAGCTGCCGCCACGTCCAGTACTGGTTCAGCGAGAGCATGACCGCGCCCTCGCCATAGGGCACGTAGCGCACGCGGCCCTGCGACCCGATCGGCCTCGTGGCCGGTTCGCGCCAGATGATCGCCGGATCGAAGGGCGATGCGGAGGGCGCCACGCCCTGCTGCGCCGACGCGGGCGCACCGGCGAGGAGGGCGCAGGCGAGCGATGCCGCGGCGAGAAGGCCCCGCCCGCTCATCGGTCGCGCCCCATCGGCCGGTCCGTCTCCACCACGGAATCGTCCCCGAAGCGCCGGTCGTCGTCGTAGACGTCCTCGCCGGCGGGAACGTAGCGGCCCGAATCCCGCATCGCGTCCTGATCGTGGGAGGGGTCGGCGAAACTGTCCGCCGGCATCGGTCCGGCGAGGAACTTGGCGAGCTGCTGCTCGGCCTCCTCGGCCTCCATGTCCGTCTTCTCGGCCAACCGCTTGGCCAGCACGGGGAGGCGGCCGTCCGCATCCTCCATGTCGGCATCGTCGAGATCGGGGAACGACGACAGCACGGCGTCCCGGAATGGCACCCAGTCGCGGGCGAACTCGGCACGGCTCATCGGTATCTCCTCTGCGCTGGGGCCGGCGGGCCCGGCTCGTGCAGGCAACGCACCCGCGCGGCCGCCGTTCCGCGCGCGTCCCGCGTCGCCGGGCCCGGAGCGCGTCCCGTCGCAGGCGCGGCCGGAACGGGCGTCGGGCACCGGTCGCGACCGGGAAGGGGGAACGGGGCGGCCCTCATCCCCTCTAGGTTGCAGCCGCCGTGCAGGCTGTCAATCGCGCCGGCTCGGAGGATGCCCTCGATCGGTCACGGAGGTGCCGTTGCGCCGAAGGTCCCGCGACCGGAGGCAGAAACGCTTTGACATCCGCGCCGAACCAATCAGCTAATGGTCCGCGTCGGGGCGGCTTGCCCCGCTCCGTCGAGCGCGAGGTCCCCGTATGCGTGACGTCCCCGTACCTGCACCATCCGAGCGCGGGTCAGGGGACGTGGAGCGGGCGGGTGCCTATCTCCGTGCGATGATCTCGGGAGGGCGCCTTCCCTCGGACGGGCGGCTGCCCGCGGAACGCGACCTCGCCGCCGAACTCGAGCTCGGGCGCCGCGCCGTCCGCCGCGCGCTCGAGGCGCTGGAGGTGGAGGGTCTCGTCTGGCGCCGCCAGGGGAAGGGGACCTTCGCGGGTCAGCCCCCCGATCCCGCCGGACTGCTCGCCGCGCGCCAGGCGGGCGAGGCCGATCCGATGGCGGTGATGGAGGCGCGGCTGTGCCTCGAGCCGGGCCTCGCGGCGCTCGCCGCGCGGCGGGCCGGGCCGGAAGACGTCGCGCGCCTGCGCGGTCTCGCGCGGAGGACGTCGCTTGCGGCGGACGCGCCGCAGGCCGAGCTGTGGGACGGCGCGCTCCACCGCCTCCTCGCGCGGATCGCCGGCAACCCGATCCTGCTCACGACCTTCTCGTTCCTCGACGAGGTGCGCCTCGGCGCGGACTGGCAGGCCCGCCGCCACCGCGCCCGGACGCCCGAGACGCAGGCCCTCTACGACCGCCAGCACGGCGCCATCGTCGACGCCGTGGCCCGGGCCGAGCCGGACGCGGCCGAACGGGCCATGCGCGAGCATCTCATGGCCTTGCGGAACGCTCTGCGGGACGCGGAGGACGACGCGTGAGCGGGACGGCCGGAGCCCTGCTCGAGGTCGAGGACCTCACGATCTCGATCCGCGGGGCGGCCGAACCCCTGGTCGACGGCGCCCGCTTCTCCGTCGGGCGGGGCGAGATCCTCTGCGTGGTGGGCGAGTCGGGTTGCGGCAAGAGCCTCACGGCGCTCGCGCTCATGGGCCTGCTGCCTGATCCGCCGCTCCGCCGGGTGGCGGGGACGGCCCGTTTGGAGGGCAGGGATCTCTTCCGCCTCCCCGCCGAAGACCTGCGCCTGCTGCGGGGCGGCAGCATGGCGATGATCTTCCAGGAGCCCATGACCTCGCTCAATCCCTCGCTCCGGGTGGGCGCGCAGATCGCCGAGGCCGTGCGCGCGCATGGCGGGACGGATCCCGAGGCCCGCGCCGTCGAGATGCTGGCCCGCGTCGGCATCCCCGCGCCCGAGGCCCGCGCCCGGGCGCATCCGCACGAGCTCTCGGGTGGTATGCGCCAGCGCGCGATGATCGCCATGGCGCTGGCCAACGATCCGGCGCTCCTCATCGCGGACGAGCCGACCACCGCGCTCGACGTCACCGTGCAGGCGCAGGTTCTCGACCTGATGCGCGATCTGGTGGCCGAGACCGGCGCGGGTCTCATCCTGATCACCCATGACCTCGGCGTGGTGGCGGAGATGGCCGATCGGGTGGCCGTGATGTATGCGGGCCGGATCGTGGAGGCGGGCCCGGTGCGCGCCGTGTTCGAGGATCCGCAGCACCCCTACACGCTGGGCCTGATGCGCGCGATGCCGAGCCTCGCGGGCGATGGCGCGCGGCTCCATTCCGTCTCGGGCAGCGTGCCGCCGGCGGACGCGATGCCCCGCGGCTGCCGCTTCGCGCCCCGCTGCCCCTTCGCCGCCCCCGCCTGCGCCGAGGTTCCCCCGCTCGCCCCGCTCGACGGCGGCCACGCGGTCGCCTGCTGGCGCGCGCCGCTCGAGCGTCACGTCGTGCCGGAGGCCGTCGCTTGACCGCGGTCCTCGAGGCGGTCGGTCTTTCGCGTCGCTTCGAGCGCCGCCGCCTGTTTCGCCCGCCCGAGATCGTTCATGCGGTCGACGGCGTGTCGCTCCGCGTGGCCGAGGGGGAGACCTTCGCCATCGTCGGCGAGTCGGGCTGCGGCAAGTCTACCCTTGCCCGCCTCCTGCTCCGCCTGATCGAGCCCTCGGCGGGCGCCGTTCTCTACCGCGGTCGGGACATCACCGCGCTCCCCGAGGGCGAGATGCGGGGCCTGCGCCGGGAGCTCCAGGTCATCTTCCAGGACCCGTTCTCCTCCCTCAACCCGCGAATGACGGTGGGCGCGCTCGTCGAGGAGCCGCTGCGCGTCCATGCCCTGGGCGACGCCGCGACGCGCCGCGCCAAGGTCGCCGATCTCCTCCGCCAGGTCGGACTGCGCCCCGAGCATGCGGACCGCTACCCGCACGAGTTCTCCGGCGGCCAGCGCCAGCGGATCGGCATCGCCCGGGCGCTGGCCACGGGGCCGCGCGTCCTGGTGGGCGACGAGCCCGTCTCCGCGCTCGACGTCTCGATCCAGGCGCAGGTGATCAACATCCTGAGCGACCTGCGGGCGGCGCTGGGCCTCACCCTCGTCGTCATCGCCCACGACCTCGCCGTGATCCGCCACATGGCCGACCGGGTGGCCGTGATGTACCTGGGCGAGGTGGTCGAGGAGGCCCCCGCCGCCGCCCTCTTCGCGCGGCCCCGCCACCCCTACACCGCAGCGCTCATGGCCGCGATCCCGCTCCCCCAGGTCGGCGCGCGCACCGTGCAGTCCCACGTCGCCGGCGAGCCGCCCAACCCGATCGACCCGCCCGCGGGCTGCCGCTTCCACCCGCGCTGCCCGCAGGCCCGGGACCGCTGCCGGACCGAGCGGCCGAAGCTCCGCGACATCGGGCCCGCCCGGGCCGCCTGCCATTTCGCCGAAGACCTCGCGCTCGCGGGGATCGCCGGCACCGCGCCGCCCCGCACGGCCGGCGCCGAGGCGCGCTTCGCCCTGCTGGCCGGCGCGACGGCGTCCGCACCAGAGCAACCCAAGACGGGCAGACCCGCAACGGGCACCCACGATCCGACAGAGGAGACCACCCCATGAGAACCAAACTGATGGCCGGCGCCGCGCTCGCCGCGCTCCTGGCCACGCCCGCGCTGGCCCAGGACCTCCGCATCGGCCTCCAGTCCGACCCCGACATCCTCGACCCGGACCAGTCGCGCACCTTCGTTGGCCGGATCGTCTACGCGAGCCTGTGCGACAAGCTCGTGGACATCACGCCCGAGCTGGAGATCGTGCCGCAGCTCGCCACCGAGTGGTCGTGGAACGAGGACAACACCCAGCTGACGATGCAGCTCCGCGAGGGCGTCGTCTTCCACGACGGCACGCCCTTCGACGCCGACGCCGTGGTGCGCAACATCGACCGCTCGCAGAACTTGGAGGAGAGCCGCCGCAAGTCCGAGGTGGCGAGCATCGAGAGCGCCGAGGCCACGGGCGAGTACGAGGTGACCTTCACGCTTTCGCAGCCCGACGCCACGCTGCTCGCGCAGTTCGCCGACCGCTCCGGCATGATGGTCTCGCCCACCGCGGCCGAGGAGGCGGGCGCGGATTTCGGCCTGAACCCCGTCTGCTCCGGGCCCTACGCCTTCTCCGAGCGCGTGGCGCAGGACCGGATCGTGCTGGAGCGCTTCCCCGACTACTGGAACGCAGACGCGCATGGCTTCGACACGGTGACGTTCCTGCCGATCCCCGACACCACGGTGCGCTTCGCCAACCTGCGGGCGGGTGACCTCCACATCCTCGAGCGCCTTGCCACGGCCGACATCCCCGCCGCCGAGGAGGATCCGGACATCGAGGTCACCACGGCGACCTCGCTGGGCTACCAGGGGATCACCTTCAACGTCGGCAACGGGGAGCGCGCCGAGAGCCCCTGGGGCCAGGACAAGCGCCTGCGCCAGGCGCTGAGCCACGCCATCGACCGCGAGGCGCTCAACCAGGTCGTGTTCGAGGGCGCCTTCGTGCCGGGCAACCAGTCCTTCCCGCCCTCCTCGCCCTGGTACGACGCCGACCACCCCGTGCCCGCGCGCGACGTGGAGCGGGCGCGCGAGCTCCTGGCCGAGGCGGGCTATCCGGACGGCATCACGCTGGAGGTGCAGGTGCCCAACACCAACGTGCCGCTCCAGGTGATGCAGGTCGTGCAGGCCATGGCCGCCGAGGCCGGCATCACCATCGAGCTGACCGCCAAGGAGTTCGCCACGCTGCT
>CAZWWR010000032.1:0-22770 GCA_964637265.1 uncultured Jannaschia sp. | reverse complement strand
AGGCCGCCGGCGTCTGGGTCCGGGACGGCGGCGGAGCCGAACCCCCCGCCGAGGCGCCAATGCGTCGCCGGATCGTCCGGCTGCAGCGCCGGATTCAGCGCGATCCGCCCGGCGAGGCCCGGCGCGGGCACCGCCGCCGGGGGCGCCGCCCCGTCCGCGAACAGGCCCGCCTCCCCTGCCCCCAGAGTGGGATCCGCCGCCGCCAGCCGACCGGCCAGTTCGGCGGCGAAGGCGTCGAGACGCGCACCGGCGTCGGGAAGCTCCTCATCCCGGAGTGCGAAGAGGGCCGCGATGGTGCCGCCGGCGAGAGCGCTCTCCGGGTCCACGGGGCGGCCCCGGACGGTCGGCACCTCCAGGGGAGCGCCCCGCGTCATCCCGGGGCCGAGGGGAGCGCGCGCGTCGAACGCCACCTCTCCGTGCCGTCCGTCGAGGAGAACGGCCCCGCCATGGGTGATCAGGGCCACCGCGCCGTGATCGCGGCGGAGTTCCCTGACCGGGACGGCCGTGGAGATGCGATCGACCAGGGCCTCGCGCCGGTCATAGAGGTCCGACGCATCCCGGCCGGCGGCCTCGGTCTGGACGATGCGCGCGTTCAGGCCCGACACCTCGCGCAGGTCGGAGTTCAGCCGACCGACCGTCTCGGCGATCCGGAACTCGACGCGGGTCCTCTCCGCGTCGATCTCTCCGGATGCGCCTCGCAGGCCCTCGGCCAAGGCCTCGGCCCGGGTGGCGGCGGCGGTGAGCCGGGCCGGGTCCTGCGGGTGGGCGCGGGCGTCGATCAGGGCCGCGTCGAATGCGGCGAGGCGGGCCTGCAGACTCCCGGCCGCGTTCGGATCGCCCAGAGCAGCCTCGACGCGCGCGAGCCCGGAGGCGCGGGCCGCGTCGCCCTCCGCGCGTCCCGCCGCGACGCGCGTCGTCTCGAGGAGAGCCGGATCGCCGTGTCTCCGGGTGACCGCGCCGCCCGGACGGCCCTCGGCCTGCTCCAGACTGCGATGGCGATAGCCCTCCTCGCCCGCGCGGGCGACGTTGGCGGATACGAGCGATGCGCGCCGGGACAGGTGCGAGAGCCCGCCGGCCGCGGTGTTCAGTGTGGAAGACAAGCTCATGGGGGCGCTCCGGCGTCAGGGAGATCAGCGCTTGATGTTGGTCGTCTCCTGCAGCATCTCGTCGACGGTCTGGATGACCTTCGCGTTCGAGCTGTAGGCGCGCTGCGTCTGGATGAGGTCGGTCAGCTCGCCCGCCACGTCGGTGGCGCTCTCCTCCCGCGTGTAGGACAGCATCGAGCCCACCGGCCCGTCGCCAGCGTTCCAGAGGCTCAGGCCGCCGGATTCGGGCGAGACCTCGAACACCCGGTTGTCCACGGGCCGCAGGCCGTTGGGGTTCGGCACGTCGGCGACGGGGATCTGGTAGAGCGTCTTGGTGAGGCCGGTGTCGAACAGGGCGTTGAGCATGCCGCTCGCGTCCACGTCCACTCCGATCAGGTTGCCGACGGGCGTCCCATCCTTGGTGATGGAGTAGGGCGTGAAGCCGTTCGAGAGCTGCGAGAGGCCGCCGGTCGTGAGCGGGGTGCCGATGTCGATGTCGAGAGGTCCGCTCGCGGTGGCGACGGAGAAGGCGCCACTGTTGGGATCGTATGCGCCCAGCACCGGGCCCACGCCGCCCGCCTGTGTCGGCGTGACGGACGCGATCGTCCCGCCGTTCACGGGCGACGCGTCGAACACGATCTCGAAGGCGCCGATCGCGGCACCAGCCTGGGCCTGATCGGACACGACGACGTTCCACGTGTTGGAGGCGACGCCGCCGCTGCCCGGGACTGGCGTGAAGGTCATCTCGAGCTCCTGCGGCTCGCCGAAGTTGCCGTAGTACTCGAGGGACATCACCTCCGGGGATGCCGCCGCACCATCCTGCGTGGAGGTCGAGGGCAGGTTGACCCCCAGGGTCACCTTGGTCGTGGGATTGCCCTCGGAGATGCCGGTGGGGATGCGCACCGGCTCCAGCCCACCCATCGAGTCGCGGGGGAAGGGCGAGATGCTGCCGTCGCCCGCCGCGGGCCAGCCGAGCAGCGCCTCGCCGGAGGAGGATCGGAGGTAGCCGTTCGCGTCCGGGTTGAACGAGCCGGTCGTCGTCAGACGCATGCCACCGACCTGTCCGTTGTTGAAGGCCTCCACGCTCATGATGGGGAGCATTCCGCGTCCGGAGATCGCGAGGTCCGTCGCGTTCTGGGTGGACGAGAGCGTGCCACGCTCCTCCACCGCCAGATGGTTCGTGGCGCGGACGCCCCCGGCCGAGTAGGCGCCCTGCGTCTGCCCCATGACGAGGCTGTGGAAGTCCGTGACGATGCGCTTGTAGCCGTAGGTGTTGGAGTTCGAGATGTTGTCGGAGATCGCGGCGAGCCGGCTGGAGTTCACGTGGAGGCCGGTGACCCCGGCGTTCAGCGAGGAGGAGATGGTCATGCGGTCGCCTTTCTGAACTCACGATGTCGGTTCGAGCGTCGCCGGCGGCGTATCTCGATCTCGACGCCAAGGTGGCCGGACGGGGTTAAGGCCGGGCTAAGCGCAGGGGCGCGCGCGGGGCTTTCGTGAGGCATGGTGAACAGGTTGCTAACGGAGCGGCCTGTGTGCCAGGGCTTCGCCATGCCCCGGGTCCGGGAGGGGGGTCGCCGTCCCAGGCGTCAGTAGCCGGGGCGCAGCAGGATCACCTCGACCCGCTCGTTGCGGATGGAGAAGGGATCCTCGTCCGCGGGGTCCCCGTCACCGTGACCGACGATTCGCGCGATGCGGTCGAAGCCGATCCCCGCGCGCGGCAGCATCAGTCGGACCCGTTCCGCGCGCGCGGAGGACAACGTCCAGACGGCAGGGCTGCGCGTGACCACGGGCTCGGCCGGGACGTGGGCCCCGACCGCGATCCTGCCGGCCTCTCCCGCCAGGGCCAGCCCGACCGCGGGCACGAGGTTGCGAAGCGTCCCGGTCGGCTCAGAGCCGTCGAACAGCGGGCTCCCTGGGAGGGCGAACAGATCGACGACGAGCCCCTCGTCGGTCAGCCGGACGGTGACGTGGCGGCGCTCCTCCTCGTCCAGGAGACTGTCGCCCCCCTTCCCGAGCAGGGCCTCCTCGGTGCGCTCGAGCGCCCGTTCCGCCTCGGTCATGCCGTGACTCGACGTCTCGGCGATGCCTCCCGTCCCGAGACGGACTAGCATCTCCTCCCCGGCCATCGACCGTCCCTCCAGCACACCGTCGCCGCCGGAGGACGTCCGGGCGATCGGCACGGTGGGGTTGAAGTAGTCGGCGAGCCCCTTCCTCTGCCGGTCGGTCGTCGCGTTGAGGAGCCACATCAGGAGGAAGAACGCCATCATGGCCGTCACGAAGTCGGCGTAGGCCACCTTCCAAGCGCCGCCGTGGTGGCCGCCCTTCACGACCTTCTTCACCCGCTTGACGACGATCGGCCGCTCGTTCCGCTTCATTCCACGCCTCCATCCGCCGTGCCGCGGCCCCGGGCCGGGCGACCGCGACGGCCTACACGGGCTTGCTGAACGGACGCTTAAACGGACCGATGGGGACTCCAACGCGACCGAGGGCCGGACGCATGGCGGCTAGGGAGCGACCCACGCACCCCCGCCGTTCCAGAGCCGGGCCCGTCGATGCGGATCGTGCGCAAGCGAGACGGCGTCGATGCGGCGCACCTCTCCGACGAGGGCGACGAACCGGTCGATCCGGGGTTCCCGGGTGACGGTTTCGGGGTCCGGAACGATGGTGCCCGGAGCCGGGTCGGTGCCGTAGTTCGCGCGTCCTTCGGGCGGAATCCGGGCCCAGCGGCCCGCATCCGCGCTTAACAGCTCGATTGTGAGGGCGAGACGGACCTGTTCCTCGCGTGCCGGATCCCAGAGCAGGACCTCCGCCCGCGGATCCCGCTCGAGGGCGCGGACCTTCCCAGTCCTCCTGTCCGAGGCCATCTCGACCGTCCAGCGGGTCCGGTCGGCACCCCGGAGGGCCACGGTGCGCAGTTCGGCCCCGTCCGCACCCGCAGTCGCCAGCGCCACGAACCGGGCCGGCCCCTCCCGCGCCTCTAGCACCCCCCAGAGATGATCCGCGAGGGAGCCGAGATCGGCCCAAGGGTCACTCATAGCCCGTCATCTCGAGATAGCCGACGCCCGGATGCGTCCCCCGTGCCCGCACCGGGCCCTCCCAGTAGGGAAACAGGGTCGGCTGCCAGCTGTCGTCGTTGACCGCTTCCACCACCACGTCGAGGTCCTTCGACGGCAGCGTTAGGCGCCATTCCACCGGCACTTCCCGGCCCGCCACCTCCGCAACGCGGAGCGGCTCCAGCTCCGCCTCCTGCCACAGGGGGGTCAGGCTGCCGTCGGGCTCGATCCAGCTCGCGTAGGTGAACGTGCTCCCGCCGCGGAGCTGGAACGCCATAAGCTTCGCGCCCCCCTCGAGGTGGAGCGAGAACCAGTCCCACCCGTCCTGGTCCCCCTCGAGCGGCTCGGAGGACCATTCCCGGTCGAGCCATCCGTGCCCCCCGACCTCCACGCTGCCGCCCGGCAGGTCGAGCGTCCCGGCGACCTCGTAGAACGGCTGAGAGTAGTAGTAACTGGCCTGCCCGCCGTCCGACTTCACCGAGAAGCCGTCCTCCCCGTGGAAGACGAGAGGCCCCGTCGCCCCGAGGGAGAGGTCGTAGCCCGCCCCCTCCATGCGCCCGGTCAGGCGGAGCGCGTCCAGCCCGCGGCCCGCCTCGCCCACCATGCGCCATTCGTCGAGCCACGCCCCGAACGGCTCGACCTCCACCCCCGCCTGCCCCACGCCCCCGCGGGCCAGGCGCTCGCCGGACAGGTGCGCCTCGGGCGTCGTCAGGCCGAGATGGGCCATCCAGACCTGCGGCCCCGGCTCGTCCCCCTCCCGCGGCGCGAGAGACGAGCGGAACAGGGTCCACTGAATTCCGTAGGGTCCGCCCTCCCCCTCGAGATAGGCCGTCAGGTACCACCACTCGATCCGATAATCGGGATGCGGACCGTGGTCGCGCGGGAAGGTGAAGCTGGGACCGGGGGCCGGGAGAGCGAACCCGTCTCCCCCCTGCCCCAGCCCGGCGAACCCCTGAGCCGCGGCCGGGGCCGGAAGGAGGGCGGCGGCAATCGCGGGGACGAGCGGCGAGGCGCAACTCGGGAACCGCCGGGCTAGGAAACGAGCAACATGCCCGGCCGCGCGCCGAACCGACCCGCGCCGACGAACGGGCCCCCCGCGACCGCTCGGATCGGCTGCCATGGTGCGGTTTTCCCCGACCAGTTTTCGACGCAGGGGCATCGCTCCGCACCCGGACAGGGAGCGAAGGATCGAAGCTGCACGCCGCCTCAAGGCATCGGCCCAATACTGCGCCATCTCACCGCTCATTCGCGAAGACCTGCACGAGACGCGCCGGCGGCAGCCGCCAGAGCCGCCAGGCGGGGCCCGCGGCGGCGAGCCCGGCGGCGAGGAGGGCGAAGGCGCCGAGGACGAGCCACTCCACCGGGTCGAGCCGCATCGGGAGCTTCCAGCCGAAGGCCTCGACATTGACGACCGCGAGCAGCGCCCAGGCGAGCACGATGCCGACCGGGACGGCGAGGAGGGCGGTGAAGCTCGCGAGCAGCAGCGCCCGCACGAGGTCCGCCAGAGCGAGCCGGCCGCGCGTCAGCCCCAGCGCCCAGACGGGCGCGAGCTGCGGCAAGCGCATCGTCGCGAGGGTCGTGAGCCCGGCCCAGAGCGCGAACCCCGCCACGCCGAGCGTGAGCACGTTCAGCGCTCCGGTGACGGCGAAGGTGTTCTCGAACACGCGGAGCGAGAACTCCTTGACGCTCGCCTGATCGACGAGCTGCTGGGGCCGGAGATCGAACCGCTCCCTGAGCTCCTCCGCGAGGCGCCCGGCGTCCTCCGGGGGCACGCGAAGCGCGAAGGAGAGCGGCCGGATGTCGGGGAACAGGGTCGTGAAGCTGTCGGTGCCGATCATCGCCTGCCCGAGCGGATTGCCGTAATCGGAGTAGATGCCGAGGACGACCCGCTCGCCGCCGGCCCCGAGATCGGCCACGTCCCCCACGGCCAGAGAGTCCCGACGGGCGAGCTGTTCGTTCACCAGCGCCCCCTCCCCCGCGGCGAGCCGGTCCCAGACGTCGCGCGACGCGTCGAGCATGGGCCAGTTCTCGCGCCATGTCGGATGGTCGGAGATTCCGTAGAGGACGCCCGGAACGCCCTGCAGGCGGGTGTCGATCGAGACGGTCGGCAAGGCCTCGGCCCGGCCCGCGATCGCCTCGAGGACGGCATCCGCCTGCGCCTCATCCCCGGCCGAGAGGTAGAGTTCGGCCGGCAGGCGCTGATCGAGCCAGCCGGTGAACGTCTCGCGGAACGAGCCCACCATCGTCCCCACCCCGATATTCGCCGCCAGCGCGAGCAGGAGCGCCATCAACGCGAGGCTCAGTCCCGGAACCTGCTGCCGGGCGTCGGCCCAGAGCCACTGCGCGACCGGCCCCCGCGCAAGCGCCGAACCGGCGTCGAGAACGAGGACGAGGAGAGGCGGGAGCAGCAGGGCGGCACCGAGCAGGAGGCAGGCGAGGAGGACGAAACCGGCCACGAGCCCGTCCGCGAGGAGCACGGCCGCGACCCCGAGGGCGAGCAGGCCCACGCCGCCGAGCGCCTGGCGGCGCAGCGCCCGCACCCGGACCCGTGCCCAGGCCCGAGGCATCGCCGGCGCCAGCGCGGGCAGGCGCGCGACCTGCCAGAGGCCCTGGCCTCCCGCCAGCGCGAGGCCGGCCCCCGCCATCGCGAACCCCGTGAGCCACCACTCCGGCGCGAGCGTCAGGGTGCCGGAAACTCCCGCCCCGTAGAGCCCGCCGAGGGTCGCGGCGACGCCGGGGAGCAGGGCCGCGGCCACCACGTAGCCGAGCGCCACCCCCAGCGCCCCTGCGAGCAGCGTCATCAGCGTCAGTTCGGCGGCCAGCAGGCCGACGAGGGCGCACGCCGGCACCCCCAGCGCACGGAGCGTCCGGAACAGCGGGCGGCGCTGCTCGAAGGCGAGGCCGACGGCCGACTGGACGATGAAGAGCCCCACGGCGAAGCTGAGGAGACCGAAGGCCGTCAGGTTGAGGTGGAAGCTTCCGGTCAGCCGCCCGATATCCGTCGAGGCGTCGGGCGCCTCGATCCGGATGTCGGCGATCACCTCGCCCACCGTCACCTCGCCCTCCCGGCCCAGCAGGAGGAATCGCGTGATCTCCTCGGTACGGGCCAGCGCCTGGGCCGCGGCGAGGTCGGCGAGTACGGTGCCGGGAGCGAGCCCGTCGACCGGCCGCGCCTCCGGCAGGCCCTCGGGCAACCGGTCCATCGTTCCGGGGGCGGCGAAGACGAGATCCCCCGAGAGGAAGCGCTCGAGATCGCCCGTCTCAGACAGATCCGGCAGCGCGCCGCCGGGCGGCGCGGTGAAGGGATCGATCCCGAGGAGGCGGAGTCCCGTCCCAGGCAGGCGCGCGTCGAGGACCGGCGAGACGGCCCACCCGGCGCGGCGCAGGGCGGCGAAGTCCTCCCAGCCCAGCGTCCGCCCGTCGCCCACCACGCGCTGCAGGCTGTCCTGGTCGAGCGTCGCGGAGGCCCTCGCGTAGGAGGCGCGCGCCTCCGCGTTGATCGCCTGCACCCCGGTCCAGAGCCCGGTCGCGAGGGCGAGGCCGACCACCAACGTCACGAGCTGGACGGGATGCCGCCGCCAGTGGGAGAGGAGCCCGAGAAGCGCGGTCCACAGCATCCTCAGGCGACCCGTGCGGTGCCGGTCGTGGCCAGCCGCCCCGCCGCGAGATGGAGCCGACGGCCCAACCGCGCGGCGAGGCGGTCGCTATGGGTCACCATGAGGAGCGACGCCCCCTGCGCCGCGCAACTCTCCAGCATGAGGTCGAGCACCATCGCCCCCGTCCCCTCGTCGAGGTTCCCCGTGGGCTCGTCGGCCAGCACGAGCCGCGGACGCGCCAGCAGGGTGCGCCCGATCGCGACGCGCTGCTGCTGGCCGCCCGAGAGCTGCTCGGGAAAGCGCGTGAGGAACTCCGCGAGCCCGAGCCGCTCGGCCACGCGGGGCAGATCGCCCGTGTCCCGCCCCGCGAGGCGGGCGTGGAAGGACAGGTTGTCGGCCACCGAGAGCGAGGGGATGAGGTTGAACTGCTGGAAGACGAGGCCCACCGTGCCCCTCCGGATGCGCGCTCGTCCCGCCTCGTCCATCGCCGCGACGTCCTCCCCCCCGAGCAGGATCCGGCCTGCGTCGGGTGCGTCGAGGCCGGCGACGAGGTGCAGCAGGGTCGACTTGCCGGAGCCGCTCTCGCCCGTGAGGGCCAGCGTCTCGCCCGCGCCCAGCGCGAACGACACCCCGCGCAGCACCGGCAGGGCACCCTCGCCCGTCTCGTAGGACTTCTCGACGTCGTGCAGCTCGAGCAGCATGGCCCCTCCGATCAGAGGCGGAGGGTAGGCGGCGTGCGGGGCGCTTCAACGAGGGAGGGTGCGCGCGACCTCAGAGCCCCAGCGCGCGGTCGAGCTCCACGCGGGTGATGCTCCGGCGGAACGCGCCGTCCTCCGGCGCGGCGGCATCGGCAGGCAGGCAACCAGGGCCGCACAGGAGGGTGATGGTTCCCGTCTCCCCGTCGATCCTCCAGAGGCGCCCCCTGGGCGTGGCGACGTAGCCGTCGGTTCCGACCGCCATGTCGGAGGCGACGTCCTGCGGCGAGGGAAGCTCGTTGACGTAGCCCTCCGCGTAGGCCGCGTGCGTGTGGTACGAGGCGACGGGCACGACCCCCGCCGGAAGGTCGAGCGACGTCGCGCAACCGGTCGGCCCGCCCCGCTGCGGCACGGTCGCGGCAAGGGCGCCGTCGGGGCCGCGGACGACGAGGCCGCAATACTCGCGGTCCTCCGCGATGGATCGGGGCTGCACCCTCTCGAGGGCCTTCCGGGCGAGGATGGCCGCGCCGTCATCCGACGGACCCGGCGACACATCCGCCGGGGGGCTCGGCGCGCAGGCGCCCAGGGCAAGCGCGAGCAGGAGCCCCGCGGCCTGCCCGCCGAACCTCACAGGGACACGTCCGGGAGACTGTCGAAGGCCGCGCGGAGCGCATCGGACCATCCGTCCGAGATCGCCCGCCAGTCGGGGTCGGTGTCCCGGATCCGCCGTTCGATCCCGAGCCGAAGTGCGTCCGCCTCGAGGATCTGCAGGTCGAGCGGCAGGCCGACGGACAGGTTCGCCCGGATCGTCGAATCGAAGCTCACCATCAGGAGCTTCACAGCCCGGGCGAACTCCATCTGTGGGTCGTGCGCGCGCACGAGGATCGGGCGGCCGTACTTCGTCTCGCCGATCTGGAAGAACGGGGTGTCCTCCTGCGCCTCGATGAAGTTGCCCTCCGGATAGATGAGGTAGAGCCGGGGCGGCGATCCCTCGACCTGCCCGCCGAGCATCATCGTCGCGTTGAAGGTGGGCCCACCCGTGGCCCGCGGCGGGGCGCCCTCCTGCTGGTCCTTCACCACGTCGCGGAGGGTCGAACCCACCAGACGGGCCGCCTGGAACATCGACGGCACGGTGAGGAGCGAGGGGTTCCGGTCGGAGGGCACCTTGTTGCGCTCGTCGAGGAGCGAGATCACCGCCTGCGTGGTCGCGAGGTTGCCCGCCGTCATCAGGACGAAGCACCTCTCCCCCGGCACCTCCCAGGTGAAGAGCTTCCGGAAGGTCGAGATGTTGTCGACCCCCGCATTCGTCCGGGTGTCGGACATGAAGACAAGCCCGCGGTCGAGCTTGACGCCCACACAATACGTCATCGGAGTACGTCGGGGGCGCCGCCCGGCGGAGCCCCCTCCCTATTGTTGCTGCTGCTGGCCCTGCTGGAAGGCCGTCTCCTCAACCGCCACGGTCACGGAAAGATCCTCTCTTCCTGCGCCACGGCGGATCCCGTGTGTGGGCGCGCAGTCGCCGTAGTCCAGACCGGTGGCCACGCGGACGTAGCGGCTGTCGGGGGAATGCCGGTTGCTGACGTCGAAGCCGACCCAGCCGAGCCCGTCGACATGCGCCTCGGCCCAGGCGTGCATCGCCTCCTGGTGCACGCGATCGTTCATCATCAGGTAGCCCGAGACGTAGCGGGCCGGCACGCCGAGGTTCCGGGCGCAGGCGAGGAAGACGTGGGCGTGGTCCATGCAGACGCCGCCGCCGGCCTCGATCACGTCCTCCGCACCGTGTCCGACCTCAGTCGCGCCCTGCTCGTAGGGCAGCGCATCGACGATGTGGGAGGAGAGGGCATGGAGCATCTGCAGCCTGTCCTCCGGCCCCTCGAACTCCCGGACGAGGCGGCGCACGCCCGGTCCCTGCCCCGTCAGCTCCGTCTCGCGCAGGAACATCCAGAGCGGCATGTGCCCCCCGTGCGGCCCGATCACGCCGTCGTTCCGGTGCATCGCGACTTCCCCACGGGCCACGATCCGGACTTCCGTCACGCCCGGGTCGAGCGAGACGAGCTGCACGTGGTTGGCGTGCGCGTCGTCGAACTCCACCTCGGTGCGTCCGCCCTCGAGGCTCGTCTCCCAGCGCAGGATCTCCTGTCCGGCGCGGCTCTTGGGCGTCATCCGCAGCTGCTGGAGCGCCTGCACCTGCGGGGCGCCGTAGCTGTAGGTCGTGACATGCTCTATCGCGAGGTGACGGGTCATTCGTAGAACCTGTAGTCGCGCTCGATCTGGCCCGCCAGCCGGGCGTTGTCGGCGAGGAACGCCTGGAGCACCTCATGGAGCCCCTCGTCGAACACGCTGTCGATGGACCGGCCGCAGATGCGGTTGCGGATGTCCGCAGCGAGACCGTGACACGGAAGGGTGATCCCGTAATCCTTCTCGAGGTAGCCGAGATTGTCCCCGATCTTCGTGTAGCAGAACGACAGGCTCCGCGGCATCCGCGAATCGAGCATGAGGAAGCGCGCGATCGACGTGGCCCCGCGCTCCGCCCCGTGCACGGCGCGGAAGCCGCCCTCCGAGGAGGCGGCCCGCAGGATGACCTCCCACTGCGCGTTGTCTAGGTTCGAGCCAACGCCGGCCGCCGAGGGCAGCAGCACGTAGTACTTCACGTCGAGCAGGCGGGCCGTCGCGTCGGCCCGCTCGAGGAAGGTGCCGAGGCGGGCGAAGTCGTAGTAGTCGTTGCGCAGCATCGTCCCGTGGAGGGAGCCCCGCACATAGGCCGACTTCTGACGGATCGTCTTCAGCGTGACGGGAAGGTTCCGGGTCGCGACCTTGCGCGACAGCACGTCCTTCAGGACCATCCAGCAGTCGTTCACCGCCTCCCACACCTCGCGGGTGATGGCCGTGCGGACGAGCCGGGCGTTCATGCGCGCGGAATCGACGTTGTTGAGCACCGACGAGGGATTCTCCCGCTGACGCAGGAGCCAGTCGCTCACCGTCTCGCCCGTGATCGGCTCGCCCGCGTTCCACTCCTCGAACAGCTCCCGGGTGCCCGCCGTCTCGAGGACCGAGCGCCATTCGCTGTCCGCGCGGTCGGGGCGTGTCAGGGCGATCCTGTGGCCCGTGTCCACGAGCCGTGCGCCGTTCTCGATCCGCTCCATGTAGCGGAACAGCCAGAGCAGGCCGCCCGCGGTCTTTCCGAGCATCTAATGCGCCTCCTCGACGTGATACCGCTGTCGCCGGCCCGCGGGCACCGCCCCGCGCCGCGGGCGCCGGTCAATCCTCCTCAAGGACCCACGTGTCCTTGGTCCCGCCGCCCTGCGAGGAGTTCACCACGAGCGACCCGCGCTTCAGGGCGACGCGGGTGAGCCCGCCGGGCGTGATCTCGATACCCCGTGGCGAGACGAGCACGAAGGGCCGGAGGTCGACATGCCGGGGCGCGAGCCCCGCCCGCGTGAAGATCGGGACGGTCGAAAGGCTTAGCGTCGGCTGGGCGATGTAGTTCGCCGGCTTCGCCCTGAGCTTCGCGCCGAACGCCTCGAGCTCCTTGCGGGACGCCGCTGGCCCGATCAGCATCCCGTAGCCGCCGGAGCCGTGCACCTCCTTCACCACGAGGTCCGAGAGGTTGTCGAGCACGTACGCGAGGTCGTCGGGCTCGGCGCAGCGCCAGGTGGGGACGTTCTGCAGCAGCGGCTTCTCACCGGTGTAGAATTCCACGATCTCCGGCATGTAGCTGTAGATCGCCTTGTCGTCGGCCACCCCCGTGCCCGGGGCGTTGGCGATCGTGATCCCGCCCGCGCGGTAGATGTCGAAGATGCCCGGAACCCCGAGCGCGCTGTCGGAGCGGAACGAGAGCGGATCGAGGAACGCGTCGTCCACGCGCCGGTAGATCACGTCGACGGGCCGGAAACCGGTCGTCGTGCGCATCGCCACCCGCCCGTCCACGACCCGCAGGTCGTGCCCCTCGACCAGCTCGACGCCCATCTGTTCGGCGAGGAAGGAGTGCTCGTAATAGGCGGAGTTGTGGATCCCGGGCGTCAGCACCACCACCGTGGGCGGACCGTCGCAGGACGGCGGCGCGCAGGCGGCCAGCGAACGGCACAGGTCCCGCGGGTAGTTGGAGACGCGTCGCACCCGGTTCTTCTGGAAGAGCTCCGGGAACATCGTGAGCATCGTCTCGCGGTTCTCGAGCATGTACGACACGCCGGAAGGCGTGCGCGCGTTGTCCTCGAGCACGTAGAACTCGTCCGGCCCGGTCCGGACGAGGTCGATGCCGACGATGTGGGTGTAGATCCCGCCCGGAGGGTCGACGCCGATCATGCGGGCGAGGAAAGCCTCGTTCCGGCCCACCGCCTCGATCGGGATGCGGCCGGCGCGGAGGATCTCCTGGCGGTGGTAGAGGTCGTGCAGGAAGGCGTTGATCGCGCGGACCCGCTGCTCGATCCCCCGGCTGAGGCGGCTCCACTCCCGCGCGGAGAGGATCCGCGGCACGATGTCGAACGGGATGAGCCGCTCCTGCGCTTCCGCCTCGCCATAGACGTTGAAGGTGATGCCCGTCAGCCGGAAGAACGCCTCGGCCTCACGCGACTTCGCGCGCAGATCCTTCGGTGTCTCGCTCTCGAACCAGTCGCTGAAGGCCCGGTAGGGGTCGCGCGCCCGCCCGTCGGGCTCGCGCATCTCGTCGAAGAAGCCGCTCATGGCGCGACCATGGCAACTCCGCGTTGCGGGGGCAACGACTGACGGCGCCCCCGGCAGGGACTGGTCCCGCCGGGGGCGCCGGGCGCCTGCCTCTCGGGCAGGTCGTCAGAGCCGGTCCTCGGTCCGGCCGGTCGGCCCGTCCTTGGCGAGGGCCGACTTCGGCGAATCGGGCCGGTCGAGCTGTTCCTCGGTGGCGCGCTTCGACGTGACGGCGAAGACGAGCACGGCGACGAGGGTGATGCCGGCCAGCCCGGCGAGGAAGATTTCTACGGCCATTTGGACCTCCATATCGAGCGATCGCGGGGACGATCGGTCTTGACACTCAGGGTATTCTCTGTCTTCGAAACCTGAACGCGGCTGGGGGAGGGCGCGTTCCGCCGCCTCGCCCCCCTGCGGCCTTTCGGCTTGTAAAATATCCGAGATCGACGGACGGTGCCCGGCGGCCCGCATTCTGCGGGGCCGGCCGGGTCGTCGTCCGTCGCGGGAAGGGCATGGCGCCTCGGGCCGGGGGGCCTGCCTGCTCGCAGGGTTTCGTCCGGTCACTCCGCAGGCGCGCCCTGCGCATCCGCAACGCCGCCCCCCGCCTGCGGTTCCCGTCGGAGGAACCCGAGCTGCGCAGGATCCGAAGGATGCGGCGATGGGGATTAGGCTTCAGGCTGTCCTTCAATCGAAGAACATCTGCAGAGCGATCGCCTCATGGAGACGCCTGCTGTTCGCCCTCCATGGCACTCGCGTAGTCGCACTTCGGGGGACCCACTTCCCAGGAAGGACACGCGGTCAGCAGAGCGATGACCCACTCCGCTGGCCATTCCCTCGCAGAGTGGAGGTCGACGATCGGCTTCCGGGCGCGCGCCCAGCCGCAGGTCGTCGTATCTCTATCCCAGCCCGCCGCTGCACTCTCACACTATTCACTGATTGCTCCGTTCGCTCACCCCAGCCCGATGCAGAAGCATCTCCGCGATGCCGGGCGGAGACGGCCGAACGCGCCGACCGGAAGGCCGGCTCCTCAGACCATCTCCTCGGGCACCGCGGGAATCTTGCGTCCGAACAGGCGTGCGGGGCGGGAGAGGTAGGGGAGCACGAAGCCCTCGCGCTCCTCGGGGCGGCGGGCGACGTTCGCCCTCGCGAGCCGTTGCCACGCCTGCACCGCCGTCTTGGGGTCGAGATGCTCCTCGTCCGCGGCCGAGCCGAGCATGTGGCACATTAGCCGCTCCCGCACCGGGCGCACGCGGGCCGGCCCGTGCAGCGCGACGGCGAGCTCCGTGTCCCAGTAGAGCGACCGTCCGTTCAGGTTGGCGCTCCCGACGATGGCCAGCTCGTCGTCGAAGATGCTGACCTTCGAATGGACATAGATGATCGGCGCCCCGAACAGCACGGAACGCCCCCGCCCCTGAGCCGTCACCCGCCGGGCCGGAGAGCCGATGAAGACGCGCCCGCGATAGGCCCGGCGCAGCCGCCTCACGCATCGCCACTGCAGCCATTCGCCGTACCGGGCGTCCTCCCGCGTCGCGCCTTCGAAGGCGACGTCCTCGGGGGCCCCGGGGATCACGGCGATCAGGGTGAGGCCCGGCTCCTTCTCCGCCTGTCGGGCCAGCGCCTTCGCGAGGCTCCGGTCGCGGAGGAACTGCGTCTCGAGGTAGATGAACTCGCGCGCGCCGGCGATCCCCTCGAGAATGGCCCCCTTGATCTCGGCACGGAGCGGCTTCGGCGAGAGCGTCAGCACCTCCCGTTTCCGGGAGGCCGACAGCGTCCGGAGGATATGCCCACCAAGGTCGGGCGGAGGCAGCGCACCTCTGATCACGGCCGGGAGGGTGGCGAGATGGGTCGCCAGCGCCTCGGCGCCTGCCCGATCCCGCAGGAGGAGCTGCACGTCCTGCCAGGTCTCGTCGGCGGGCCGCTCGTGGCGCTTGGTGTCCCAGCGCCGCTCGTCGAGGTCGAGCCCCCCGATGTAGAGCCACTCCCCGTCGATCGCCGCCGCCTTCTGATGGTGGGTCACCGGCCAGAGCGGCGGCAGCGGCCAGCGCCGGGGACGGAGCTGGTTGGTGCTGCGCAGGAAGAGGGACGAGAGGTGGGGATGCTTCCGCAGGAAGGACTCGCGCTCGCCCTTCCCCATCCCCCGAATCCGCCGGAGATGGTGCCGCAGGGCCCCGGTGACGCGCGGCATCAGCAGGAGCCGGGGTACGAGGCCCACTCCCGCGGGATGCAGCGAGGCGCGGATGTCCACCAGGGACGGATCGGGCGCCAGCTCCCGGAGCGCCACCCCGGCCCGCACCGTCATCCAGGTGCCGCCGTGCAGTTCCGTGCCGTAGACCGGCTCGAAGTCGGAGATGAGGAGGTGGATCCGGACGCCCTGCCCCACCTTGTGCAAGAGCAGATCGAACCAGTCCTCTCCGATCTCCCGCGCCTCCGGGCTCCGGAGCCGCGTCGACAGATCGAAGATGCGGAACCCGCCCAGGACCTCCCGCTTCGCCGACAGCACCGCGCGCTCGAAGGCAGGATAGGCTTCCTCCGCGGTCACCAGGACCTGGCACGCGTCCGCGCCCAAGGCCCCGTCCCCGGCGTCGCTCTGGTCGGGCATCTCGTTCTCGAACGCCGGCTCTGCCATGGTGCCTCCCGCGCGGGCCCGCTCTGCCCGCAGCTGGCCGAACGGGGTCCGGCGGCGGCCCGTCCGGCGCGCCCGCCCCCCCGATCAGTAGTCGAGCGGGCTGTACGCCTCGTCCCGTACAGTGAAATCGACCCGGATGCGGTATCGGTTCCCCTCCTCGTCGACATCGATCCGCCCGCCGAGCTGCGACACGAACGCCCGGATCAGCGCCACGCCGAGCCCGGTGCCGCCCTCCAGCGCGATCTCGTCAGGGTCCGCCGCGGGGTTGCTGAGCTCGAGACGCGCCCTGCCGTCCTCCAGCGCCTGCAGCCGGAGCCGGATCACCGTATCGCCGGCGGAAGGGGCGTGGCGTGCCGCGTTCGTCATCGCCTCCGACACGAGGAGGGCGACGGGGACGGCCTGGTCCGCGTCGAGGGAGATCGGGTCGGCCTCCACCTTCAGGCGGAGTCCGGGCCGGTCGGCCTGCGCGCCGATCAGGATCTGATGCGACAGGTCCTCGACCAGCCGCCCCGCATCCACCCGTTCGAGGTCCTCGGACTGGTAGAGGGAGCGGTGGACGGAGGCGATCGACATGATCCGGTCCTGCAACCGCCGCAGGAGGTTCGCCGCCTCGGGGGAGCGTGCCTTCCGCACCTGCATGTTGATCACCGACGAGATCAGCTGGAGGTTGTTCTTCACCCTGTGGTGGACCTCCTTCAGCAGGCGGTTCTTCTGGCGCAGCGTGTCCTCGAGCTCGGCCTCGTCCTGCAGGATCGCCGCCGCCATCTCCCTGAAGTCGTCCTCGATGCCCGCAAGCTCCGGCGCCGCCCCGCGCAGCAGGGGCCGCGTCACGAGCCGCCGCGTCCGGGCGAAGGCGCGGAGCTGCCGCGAGAGAAGCTTGACGTGCCGGATCACGAGCCGGTCGAGCGCGACGAAGGCGACGGCGAGGCTCGCCGCCCACATGAGCAGGGGCATCAGCCCCGTCGCGACGATCCGGTCGAACCGCGTCCGCACGAGCGCGTCCTGCGGCCACGAGGCCAGCGCGAACACCACGCCCGGCACCACCGGGACGACGGCGTAGGCCCGCCGTTCCCCCTCCGCGTTGACGTCCGAGAATGCCTGCGCGCCCCCGCCGATGAGCTCCGTGAGGGCCCGCTCGCGGGGAAGCTGGCGGTCACGCTCCTCGGCCGGAAGCGCCGAGGTCAGGATGTCCCCGTCGGCGTTGAACGTCAGAAGGCTGAGCGGCCCCTCCACCGCCGGCAGCGCGACCCCGTCGACGAGCTCGTCGTGCGGCAGCGAGACCGAGAGCGCGCCCGCGAAGGCCCCGTCCTCGAAGATCGGATAGGTCATGATGACGACCGACGTCCCGCTCAGCGGGGCGGCGGTGTTGACGGTCACCCTCTGCCTGGGGTCCGCGAGCGTCTCCCGGAAGTCGTCGAAATCCGAGAAGTCGAAGGCCCTCCCGTCGGAGGAACACTCCATCCGACCGCTCGGCGGAAGGAACGCGAGGTAGGAGTAGCGGGTTTCGGCCGCCAGCACGTCCGCGAGCAGGGCCGAGCAGGCCTCGGGGTCGCCCTGCAGCGGCAGCACCGCGTGGGCGATGCCCGACGACAGCCCGAAGGCCCGCTGGACCCCGCCCTGGACCGGGTTCGCCGCGCGCTCCGTCAGCGCGAGCAGCGCCGCCTCGGAGCTGCGCGCCGCCTGTGCCGCCGAGCGTTGCGTCTGCCATGTCGCGATGGCTCCCAGCGGCAGGAGCGCCAGCGAGAGCAGCGCCAGCACCCGTACCGTCAGGCTGAACCCGCGCCGCCGAGGCGGCGACATTACATGCTGCCGTTCTGCATCGAGCTGACGACGGCCATCGTGGCGCGGTCGGTCAGCTCGAAGGCGTCCTCGTCGCTGAGGGAAAGCAGTTCGGTCAGCTTCACGCGACCGCGGTTCACCCGGCTCTTGATGGTGCCCACCGCGACGCCGCACGTCTCGGCCGCCTCCTCGTAGGCGAAGCCCGAGGCGCCCACCAGGATCAGGGCCTCGCGCTGCTCCTCGGGGAGCTTCGCGAAGGCGTCCTCGAAGTCCATGAGGTTCAGCCGGCCGTCATGGTCGGGCTTGCGGGAGAGGGAGGCGGTGATCGAGCCGTCGAGGTCGGGAACCTCCCGCTTCGCCTTGCGCCTGTTGGAGTAGTAGGTGTTGCGCAGGATGGTGAACAGCCAGGCCCGCATGTTCGTCCCGGGCTGGAACTTGTCGAGGTTCGACCACGCCTTCACCAGCGCGTCCTGCACCATGTCGTCGGCCAGCGCCGCGTTCCGCGTCAGCGAGACCGCGAAGGCGCGCATCGCCGGGAGGTGCTCGACCAGCTCCTCCTTCGGGTCGCGGATCTCGGCCTCGGGGGTGCCGGCGGTGCGGCCTGCATCGGGACGGGCGGGTGCTGCCTTCATCGGAACCTCGGGAATCGGGGCGCGTCGGGCGCATGAACGTGGGCTGGGCGGACTTCGGCGGGGGCGGGGCATGCGCCGCGGCCCCCCTTCAAGCCTCCCTCGAATCCGGGGCGGGCTCGTCCAACCCCGAAGCCGCCTGCGCGGCTCCGTCCGTCGCGCCCTCGCGGGCCTCGAGTTGGGCCAGCAAGTCCTTGAAGCGCGAGGGCACTTCCTCCTGCAAGATGCTGTCGTAGACGCTCTTGAGGTTCGCGTCGATCAGGTCGTCGACCTTGCCGCGGCGGCTGCGCTGATCCATGTCGCCCCATCATGATCGTTCGCCCACGTCGGGACGCTTCAACTCCCGGAACCAACATCGACTGGGCAAGGTTGGTTCCGCGGGACACGTATTAAGGGACGCCATCACACCATGTCGAGAACTGCGGAGGTCAGTCGATCTCTTCCCTACCTGCGCCGGTACGCGCGGGCCCTCACCGGAGCGCAGGACAGCGGGGACAGCTATGCCGCCGCCACGCTCGAGGCGATCCTGTCCGATCAGTCACTCCTCGCCGGCGACGACCTCTCGGTCCGGACGGCGCTGTTCCGGACGTTTCACGGCATCTGGGTGAGCACCGGCGCCCCGGTCGAGGCGGAGGAGGATCCGCTCCGCGCCAAGGCGCAGAGGCACCTCTCGCGCCTGACGCCGAACACCCGCGAGGCGCTGCTGCTGCATACGGTCGAGGAGTTCTCCTACGGGGAGATCGGCCGGATCATGCAGGTCGACCCGTCCGAGGCGGAGGAGCTCGTCTCCATCGCCCGCCGCGAGATGGCGGATGCCGTCTCCGGCAAGGTCATGATCATCGAGGACGAGGCGATCATCTCGATGGACCTCGAGGCGCTGGTCTCCGACATGGGCCATCGCGTCACCGGTATCGCCCGCACCCATCGGGAGGCCGTGGATCTCGCGCGAAGCGAGATGCCCGACCTCATCCTCGCGGACATCCAGCTCGCCGACAACTCGAGCGGGCTGGAGGCGGTCAACGAGGTGATGACCGATCTCGGGAAGTGCCCGGTGATCTTCATCACCGCGTTCCCCGAGCGCCTCCTCTCCGGGGAGAGGAAGGAACCCGCCTTCCTCATCGCGAAGCCCTACACGCAGGATCAGGTCCGCTCGGCCGTCAGTCAGGCGATGTTCTTCTCGTCGACCGAGACCCTGAACGCGTGATCCTTCCCTCCCCTGCGAACGCGCCGTTCCGGGCGTCATCCGACGCCCGGACGTGGCCATTCGGCGCAGGTGCCGAATGCATGTTCGACTAGGGTCCCGCCAATCGACGTTCCGCAGGCGTGCCTGCCAGGATGAGACGGTCGAGCGGCGCGGCCCGGGCCAGACGTCCGGCGATGCACTCGATCGCTCCCGTCTATATCGCCAAGAGGCTGGGGCTGTCGGCAGGCGCACACCCCGAGGGCCGGGTTCCGCATCGACCCTCGGGGGCTCCCGGACGGCATCGAGGGCCGAAGCCCCACATGATCCGCCGGGAAAGCGTACGGACGATGGGATTCACTCACACCGGCGGTCGTCCCGCCCGAATCGCCACCGCCCGATTACGCGCTGCGCTCGTCCTCTTTGCCCGATGACCTAGCTCATCGCATTAAACTATGACGTAGGCGAAGGTCGGAAGGAGGATCGACCCTCATGGTGACGAGATGCGATTTGTGTCCCCTGCGTCAGCGGTCGCTTTTCACCCCGGTCGACGAGGTGGAGCTTCGCCGGACGCAGCGCTTCAAGGTCGGCGAGCTGACGGTCGAGCCCGGGACGCCGATCCTCATGGAGGGCGCCCATTCGGCGCAGCTCTTCACGGTGATGCAGGGGCTCGGGATCCGCTACAAGACGCTCGAGAACGGGCGGAGGCAGGTCATGTCCTTCGTATTCCCCGGCGATCTGATCGGCCTCCAGGCGGCCGTGATGGGCGAGATGACCCACACGGTGGAGGCGCGGGGCCGGATGAAGCTCTGCGTCTTCGACCGGGGCGCCCTCTGGGGCTTCCTGAAGGATTCGCCCGAACGCGCCTACGACCTCACCTGGATCGCCGCGACCGAGGAATATTTCCTCGGCGAAGCGCTGGCGACGGTCGGCCAGCGCACGGCGGAGCAGGCGGTCGCCTGGGCGCTGACCCGGCTCTGGCTCCGCGCCGACGCGCTCGACCTGACCCGGGGCGCCTCCATGCCCCTGCCCTTCCGGCAGCAGGACTTGGCCGATGCGCTCGGCCTCAGCCTCGTCCACACGAACAAGACCCTCGCCAAGTTCCGGGAGCGCCAGATGGCCGTCTGGCGCGACGCGACGCTGACGGTGAACGATCTCGACCAGCTCGCCCATATCGGGCTGACCACCCTGGACGACCCACCCAAGCGGCCCCTGCTCTGATCCGCCCGGCCTCCCGGCCTCCTCACGGAACGGTGGAACGGGCCAATGGTGGCAGAGCGCCGCGGCTCCCGCCCATCCGACCCGGACGGCTTCGAGCAGGATCCTCTCGCGGGTTTGATCCCCCAAGTGATACGCTCCATATCCGCGTCCGGATCGGGCTCCGTCCGGCGGCAGCCGCTCATGGCTCATCCGAGACGCGGATCAGTCAGGCGGTTGCGCCGCAAGGGTCCTGCTGATCACTGCGTGCCTGCCGATCGCCGCAAGGAGAATTCCGGCACCGATGGGCGGGGCACAACGCTCGGCATCCGCTTCCCAGCTTCCACCCAAGGCCCCGCTCCGGAGGCGTGACTGCCCGATCAAATGGCATCTCCGCGAGGCGACCCGTCGTCTCCCTATCCGCCTCGACCCGCCCCGTTAAGCAGCGAACGCCTTCGGGCTTGGAGCGTCAAACCCGGACGCCGCAGTGGACACGGCCACCGTTCCCGACACCCGGACGCGAAGAGGGCGCCGCTGGGCCAAGGCCCGGCGACGCCCTCCGATCGCGGTCGCGGTCGATTACTTGAGCTCGACCTCGGCGCCGGCGGCCTCGAGCTTCGACTTGAGCTCCTCGGCCTCGGCCTTCTCCACGCCTTCCTTCACGGGCTTGCCGCCCGCCTCGACCAGTTCCTTGGCCTCCTTGAGGCCGAGGCCGGTGATCGCGCGGACTTCCTTGATGACGTTGATCTTGTTGGGGCCGGCGGCCTTCAGGATCACGTCGAACTCCGACTGCTCCTCCTCGGCGGCGCCGCCGGCGCCGTCGGCCGGGCCGGCCATCATCACCGCGCCGCCGGCGGCGGGCTCGATGCCGTACTCGTCCTTGAGGATGGTCTTGAGCTCCTGTGCCTCCAGGAGCGTGAGGTTCACGATTTGCTCGGCGAGCGCTTTCAGATCAGCCATGTCCGTTCTTCCATTTCGTACATTCTGGGTCCCGGCGTCGGGAAAGTTGCCCCAATTTGGGATGACAGGTGCCTCAGGCCGCTTCGGCCTTCTCCTCGATGGTGCTGAGGATCGATGCGATGTTGCTCGCTGGCGCGCCGATGGCCCCCGCGATGTTGCTGGCGGGCGCCCCGATGCACGAGACCACTTGAGCGATGAGCTCTTCGCGGCTCGGCAGCTTGGCGGCCGCTGCCACACCGGCAGGGTCCAGCGCCGTCTCGCCCATCGCCCCGCCCAGGATCACCAGCTTCTGGTTGTCCTTGGCGTAGGCGTCGACCACCTTCGCCGCGGCGACGGGGTCCTCGGAATAGGCGAGCACGGTCATGCCCGTGAGGTAGTCGGAAATGCTGCTGGCAGCCTTCCCCTCCAGGGCGATCTTGGCGAGCTTGTTCTTGGCAACGCGCACGGACCCGCCCGCCTCGCGCATGCGCGCGCGCAGGTCCTGCATCTCGGCAACCGTCATGCCCTCGTAGCGACTCACCACCACGACGCCCGAGCTGTCGAAGATCTGGCCGAGCTCGTCGACCACCTTTTCCTTCTGGGCTCTATCCACGGTTTCACTCCAAGTTCGGGGGCGCGAGGCCCCCAGCTCATCCCGGGCGGTGCATCCGCCCGGGCCTCAGGGTCCGAAGGGACCCGCCAAGACCGCGCCGGCCGGGGCCGGACGTCTTCTCGGGGTACCCATCTCGGGAAGGACTTAGCCGGGGTCGCCCCCATGCCCTCCGTCTCGGACAGGACGGCGCCGCGCGGGCGCCGCCGATCCCCCCATCACGGGGGGGAACCTCTCAGCCGGCCGCGGCGGGCGCGTTGCCCGTGGCCGATTCGACCGACACCGTCACGCTGGGCCCCATCGTCGAGGTCAGCGCGATCTTCTTCAGGTAGGTGCCCTTGGCGCCCGACGGCTTGGCCTTGTTCACCGCCTCGACGAAGGCCGCGACGTTCTCGGCCAGCTTCTCGGGCTCGAACGACGCCTTGCCGACGCCGGCATGGACGACGCCGTTCTTCTCGGCCTTGAACTGCACCTGGCCGCCCTTGGCGTCCTGCACGGCCTGCTTGACGTCCATCGTCACCGTGCCGACCTTGGGGTTCGGCATCAGGTTGCGGGGCCCGAGGATCTTGCCCAGCCGACCCACGATTGGCATCATGTCGGGCGTGGCGATGCAGCGGTCGAACTCGATCTTGCCGCCCTGGATCGTCTCCATCAGATCCTCGGCGCCCACGATGTCGGCGCCCGCGGCCTCGGCCTCCTCGGCCTTGGGCCCGCGGGCGAAG
>CAZWWR010000031.1:13296-23185 GCA_964637265.1 uncultured Jannaschia sp. | reverse complement strand
CCGGCGCGCGCTCCGTCGGGCGGCCCGTCGGGGGGCGGCACGGGCCGGGCCGGATCGGCGGGGTGGTGCATGGTCGGCTCTCGGTGGCGGGGCGCGGGAGGTGACGGAGGGATGGTGGCAGCATCGCGGACCGGTGTCGACCGGGCCGGCCGCCCCTGTCGGAGCCGCGCCTGTGAGCGGCGGCCTCGGCCGCCCTGCCGCCTGACGGGGCGACGCTGCGGCGCGGTGCCGGTTCGATGGGCATCGGAGCGCCGCCGGACCACGGGGATCGGGCGGAGGAGGGTGACCCGGACCGGCGAACGGGCTAATCCTGCCGGAACGGCCGGGCCCGTTCGGGGGGATGCCGGGCCGTCCGGCTGGGAGAGGCGGACGACGCATGGGAGCCATGTCCGGGGGGACGGTCACGCTGCGGCGGGAGGAGACCCGCGGGGCGATCTTCGACCTCGACGGGGTGATCGCCTCGACCGCGGCGCTTCACGAGCGCGCATGGGGCGAGGCCCTGGCCGAACGGTGCCGCGCCCCCGCGGTCGCCGGGGACGGTGCCGCCGGGGATCCGTCCGGCGCAATGCCCGGAGCGGCGCCGGGCCTCTCTCATGACGAGTACCGGACCCTGCTCGACGGCAGGCCGCGCCTCGAGGGTGCGGCCGCGATCCTGCGGCGACGGGGCCTGCCCCACGACACGGCGGAGGCGGAAGCCTTCGGGGGGCGGAAGAACGCCCTCTTCCTCGCGCATCTCGACCGGGAGGGAGCGGAGACACTTCCGGGCGCCGTCGCGCTTCTCGACGCGCTGCGCCGGGCGGGCATCCGGCTCGGGCTCTTCACGGCGAGCCGCAACGCGCCCCGCGTCCTCGGCTCGATCGGCCTCGCAGGGGCCTTCGACGCGATGGTGGACGGGGCGACGGCCGCGGCCGAGGGCCTCGGGGGGAAACCCGCTCCGGACGGCGTGCTGCGCTGCGCGGCGCTCCTCGGCCTCCCGGCGGGACGCTGCGCCTATTTCGAGGACGCGGTCTCGGGCGTCGCGGCGGGGCGCGCGGCGGGCGTGCGCCGGATGATCGGCGTCGCCTCGGGCGGCATGGCGGCCCGGCTCCGGGCGGAGGGGGCGGACGCCGTGATTCCGTCACTCGCCGCGGTCAGGGTGGGGGGAACCGGGCAGGAGGAGACGGGCGGATGACGGACGGGACGGCCACGCCGGAGGACGCGGCTCCGGCCGGCGCCATGCCGGAGGATGCGGCGAGCCTGCGCTACGAGGGGTTCGAGCCGGCCGAGGAGGGGCTTCGGGAGGCGCTGTGCACGCTCGGCAACGGGCGCTTCGCGACCCGGGGGGCGCTCTGCGAGGCGGATGCGGACGACGTCCACTACCCGGGCACCTACCTCGCCGGCGGCTACGATCGCCTCACCAGCGAGGTCGGGGGCCGACCGGTCGAGAACGAGGACCTCGTCAACTGGCCGAACTGGCTTCCGGTGATCTGGCGGGCGGGCGACGGCGCGTGGATGCGCCCGACGCCGGAGACCGTGCGCTCGCACCGCGTCGTCCTCGACCTGCGCCGCGGCGTGCTGGAGCGGGAGACGCGGCTGGAGGACGGCGAGGGTCGCGCCACGCTCCTGCGGGAGCGGCGGTTCGTGAGCATGGCCGACCCGCGACTGGCCGCGCAGGAGATCACGCTCACGCCGCTCGGCTGGTCGGGGCCCGTCACCCTCCGCGCCGGGATCGACGCGGGCGTCGTGAACGCGGGCGTGCCGCGCTACCGGGCGCTCGCGGGGCGTCATCTCGAGGTGCTGGAGCTCGACCACCCCTCCGGCGACGGCCCGGGCGGCGATGGCACGGGCGGGAACGGGTCGGGCGGGGAGGCGCTTGCGCGCGCTCTGGTGCGCACCGTGCAATCCCGCGTGGAGGCGGCCACGGTCTCGCGGCTGCGGGTCGAGGGCTGCGCCGCACCGACGCCCTGGAGGGACGGAGGCCGCATCGGCCACGAGGCGGTGGTGGAGGCCCGCGACGGCGAGCCGGTGCGTCTGGAGAAGGTGGTCGCCTTCGTCACCTCCCGGGATCCGGCGATCGCGGCGCCGGCGCTCTCGGCCGGAGCGGCGGCGGCGGAGGCGCCCGGCTTCGCCGCCCTCCTTGCCGATCACGAGGCCGCGTGGGACGAGCTCTGGTCCCGCTTCTCAGTCACCGTGCAGGACGGCACGGGCCCCGAGCAGCGCAACCTCAACATCGGGCTGTTCCATCTCCTCCAGACCCTGTCGCCCCATACCGCCGAGCTCGACGTGGGCGCGCCGGCCCGGGGCTGGCACGGCGAGGCGTATCGCGGGCACATCTTCTGGGACGAGCTCTTCGTCTTCCGCGCGCTGACCCTTCGGGAGCCCAGGCTGACCCGGGCGTTGCTGCGCTACCGCCTGCGCCGCCTTCCGGCCGCGCGGCGCCTCGCGGCCGAGGCGGGCCATGCGGGGGCGATGTACCCCTGGCAGAGCGGGTCGGACGGGCGCGAGGAGACGCAGGTCGTCCACCTCAACCCCCGGTCGGGCCGCTGGGTGACGGACGCCACGCACCGGCAGAGGCACGTGGGCCTCGCCATCGCCTACAACGTCTGGCGCTATTTCCGCGCCACGGGGGATCTCGACTTCCTCATCGAGGGCGGCGCCGAGATGCTGGCCGAGATCGCGCGCTTCTTCGCCTCACTAGCGGAATGGGACGAGGCGCTCGGGCGCTACCGTATCCGGGGCGTGATGGGGCCGGACGAGTTCCACACGGGCTACCCGGACGCGCCCGAACCCGCCGGCATCGACGACAACGCCTACACCAACGTGCTTGTCGCCTGGACGCTGACCCGCGCCTTCGACGCGCTGGAGCACCTTCCGGCTGCGCGCCGGGCGCGGCTGACCGAACGGCTGTCGCTGAGCGAGGCGGAGCTTGCGCGTTGGCAGGAGATCTCGGAGCTGCTGCACGTGCCGTTCCTCGGCAACGGGCTCGTCGCGCAGTTCGAGGGGTACGAGGCGCTGGAGGACCTGGACTGGGACGGCTACCGCGCGCGCCATGGCGACATCCACCGTCTCGACCGCATCCTGGAGGCCGAGGGGCGCGACGTGAACGCGGTGCGGGTGTCGAAGCAGGCCGACGTCCTGATGCTGCCCTTCCTGTTCTCCTCGGACGAGCTGGTGCAGCTCTTCCGGCAGCTGGGCTACGCCTTCGATCCGGGCGACATTCCCCGGCTGGTCGAGTACTACGACGCGCGCACGTCGCACGGCTCCACCCTCTCGGAGGTCGTCCACGCCTGGGTGCTGGCGCGGGCCGACCGGTCGCATTCCTGGTCGCTGCTGCGGCGGGCGCTGGGCGCCGACATCGAGGACGTGCAGGGCGGGACGACCCGCGAGGGCATCCACCTGGGCGCGATGTGCGGGGCCATCGATATCGTCCAGTCGGGCTATCTCGGCGTCGAGCCGCGCGCGGGCAGCCTGCATCTCGACCCGGTCCTGCCCGGCGGGGTGCGGCGCATCGCGGTGCGGCTGCGTTACCACGGCAGCGACGTGGACGTGGAGGCCACGCCCGAGGCGCTGCGGGTGCGGGTCGACCTCGGTGGGGCGGGGGCGATCTCCGTCAACTACCGCGGCCGGGTCCGGCGCCTCACGCCGGGCACGGAGACGACGTTCCGCCTCGTCGCCCCCTCCGACCGCCGGGCGGGGGGCTGAGCGACGTGTACCGGCCCGTCCGCGGGGCCGGACGGGCCCTCGCCGGTGAACGCCCCACCCGGTGGACGCTACAGGGCGGGTGCGCGGTTGACGTCCTTGTAGAGGAGGTAGCGGAAGGGGCCCGGACCCCCGGCGTAGCAGGCCTGGGGGCAGAAGGCGCGGAGCCACAGGAAATCCCCGGCCTCGACCTCGACCCAGTCGCGGTTGAGCGCGTAGACGGCCTTCCCCTCGAGCACGTAGAGGCCGTGCTCCATGACATGCGTCTCGAGGAACGGGATCACGGCGCCGGGCCGCAGCGAGACGATGTTGACGTGCATGTCGTGGCGCATGTCGGCCGGATCGACGAAGCGCCGGGTCGTCCAGGCACCGTCGGTGTCCGGCATCGCGATCGGCTCCGCGTCGCCCTCATGGGCGACGAAGGGCTCCGGCGCATCGAGCCCCTCCACCGCGACGTAGCGCTTGCGGACCCACTGGAACGCGGCGCCGGGCCCGGAGCGGACAGCCCAGTCCGCCCCGGCCGGCAGGTAGGCGTATCCTCCCTCGGGCAGGTCGTGCTCCCGCCCGCCGACCCGGAGCCGCAGCGAGCCGCGGGTGACCAAGAGCACCGACTGCGCGCCCGGATCGGTCTCGGGCCGTTCCGATCCGCCGCCTGGGGCGAGCTCGACGGCGGCCTGCGAGAAGGTCTCGGCGAAGCCGGTGAGGGGGCGGGCGAGCTGCCACATGCGCATCCCCTCCCAGAACGGGAGATGGCTCGTCACGATGTCGGTCTGCACGCCGCGCGGGATCACCGCATAGGCCTCGGTGAAGCGGGCGCGGCCGCTCAGGAGCTGACTCTGGGGCGGCAGGCCGCCGGGGGGCGAGGCGAGGGTCATGCGCCGACATTCCCCGAGCCCGCGCCGCACGCAAGCCCGCCACGCGCGAAACACCTTCGCCCTCCGTTGGACAATCCGGGCCGACCGGCCGGGCCGTGCGGCCGGGCGGGTCGGCCTTGGCGGTCAGCGCGGCAAAGAGACATGTGGTCACGGCGCGTTTGGCCGACGCCGTGGGCGCGGGGAGGCGGGGTTGATCGGGAGGGGGGGCTTTGCGAACCGTTCCCGCTCTCGTCCCCCGCGCGTGGCGGTGGACGCGGGGCGATCGAGCGAGGGGAACCACGCGGCGGCGGAACCGCACTGGTTCGGAAGCACGGGTTTCGAGCCGGACCGGACATCGCCTGGGACGCGCGTGACCCTACCCACAACACCGGGTGCAGGGGCCGCGCAAGAAGGGTGGCGGGCACGGCTCCCGCAACCGCTCGTCGAATCGTCCGAACGAGATGGGCCCTGCCTGCCCCCGGGTCGGGCTAGCGGCGCGGGGCGCGGTGGTTGTCGATCACGTAGGAGATGAAGAGGCGGACCTTCGCGTCCTGCAGGCGCCGGTGGGGATAGAGGCAGCCGAAGAGGGACGGGAGCGGCGGCGTCCGGGGGAGCACCTCGACGAGCGCGCCGCTGGCCAGATGCTCCTCCACCTCGAAGCGCGGCTTGTTCGCGATCCCGCGCCCGTCGAGCGCCCAGCCCGTCAGCACGTCGCCGTCGTCCGCGTCGAAGCGCCCGGCCACGTCGAGCTTGCGGGGTCCGTCCTCGGTTCCGAGCGTCCAGTAGTACTCGGGCGAGCGGGGGTAGCGCAGGAGCAGGCAATTGTGCTCGCGCAGGTCGTCCGGCCGCTCGGGCGCGCCGTGCAGGTCG
The DNA here is from genome assembly GCA_964637265.1 of uncultured Jannaschia sp. Lineage (GTDB taxonomy): Bacteria > Pseudomonadota > Alphaproteobacteria > Rhodobacterales > Rhodobacteraceae > Jannaschia. The sequence goes on along the minus strand of CAZWWR010000031.1, from coordinate 17,783 downwards.
AGATAGGCCGGCGCGGCGCAGAGCACGCGCGGCGTGTCCATGATCTTGCGCAGCTTGAGCGTAGAATCCGGCGGGTGCCCGATGAAGAAGGCGGCGTCGAGCCCGTCCTCCAGGATGTCCACCCGCCGGTCGGAGAGGCGGAGCCGGACCGACACCTCGGGGTAGAGATCCACGAAGCGGGGGATCAGCGGCGCGACGATGCGCTTGCCCACGCCGAGCGGGGCGGTGACGCTGATCGTGCCGCGGGGGCCGCCCGAGAACCCGGAGACGGCCGCCTCCGCCTCCTCCAACGCGGCCACGACGCGCTTGGCGTGGTCGTAGAACTCCCGGCCCGCCTCCGTCGGGGTCAGCTTGCGGGTGGTCCGGTTGAAGAGACGCACATCGAGGCGGCGTTCGAGCTCCTTTATGCGGTTGCTCGCCACCGCGGGCGTCAACCGAAGGTCCCGCCCCCCCGAGGTGATGCTTCCGAGCTCGACGGTGCGGACGAAGACCCGCAGACTGTCGAGATAGGGCATCCCGCGCTCCGACTCTCTACGTTTCGTTGAAATTCCTTCGTCGACCGTTCCATTTCTGTCAACCGTCGCACGTGGCATGGTCGAGGCAAGGCGGATCGGGTCAAGTGGCCCCGAGGGCCGGGCCGCGGCCCCGACCATGGAGGATACATGGCACATCGCTCCGAGATCAGGTTCCTTCTTAACGACCGCGAGGTCGCGCTGCCGCGGGTCGGCCCGGAGGACACCCTGCTCGATCACCTCCGCATCGGCCAGCGCCTGACGGGCACCAAGGAGGGCTGCGCCGAGGGCGATTGCGGGGCCTGCACGGTGCTCGTCGGACGGCTGGGCGAGGAGGGGCTGCGCTACGAGATCGTCAACGCCTGCATCCGCTTCGTGGCCTCGCTCGACGGCTGCCACGTGGTGACGGTCGAGCACCTTCGCGGACCGGACGGCGGCCTGCACCCCGTGCAGCAGGCGATGGTGGATCACCACGGGAGCCAGTGCGGGTTCTGCACCCCGGGCATCGTGATGGCGCTCTACGCGCTGTGGATGGAGAGCCCGGACCCGGGCGTCGAGGAGATCGAGACGGCGCTGCAGGGGAACCTCTGCCGCTGCACCGGATACGAGCCGATCATCCGCGCCGCACGGGCGATGGGCACGCACGGCCAGCCCGCGCAAGACGCGCTCACCCTCGAGCGGGAGCGCGTGACGGAACGCCTCGCGGCGCTGCGCGACGGCCGCCGCGTGGAGACGGAGGGCGCCCGGGGCCGGGCGATCCTGCCCGCCGACGTGGACGACCTCGCCGCGGTGCTCGAGGCCGAGCCCGACGCGACCGTCGTGGCGGGGGCGACGGACGTGGGTCTGTGGGTGACGAAGTTCCTGCGGCCGATCTCCCCGGCGGTGTTCGTGGGCCATCTGGACGGGCTCCGCGGGATCTCGCGGGACGAGGACGCGATCCGGATCGGCGCGGGCGTGAGCTACACCGGGGCGGCGGAGACGCTCTGCGAGGCCTACCCGCACCTGCGCCCCTACTGGGACAGGATCGCCGGCTGGCAGATCCGCAATATGGGCACGATCGGCGGCAACGTCGCCAATGGCTCGCCCATCGGCGACACGCCTCCCGTGCTCATCGCGCTGGGCGCGACGCTCGTGCTGCGGCTGGGCGGGGAGCGGAGGGAGATGCCGATCGAGAACTTCTTCCTAGACTACGGCAAGCAGGACAGGCGCGCGGGCGAGTTCGTCGAGCGCATCGACGTGCCGCTTCCGCGGGCGGGCCAGCGCCACGCCGCCTACAAGATCTCCAAGCGGCGGGACGAGGACATCTCCTCGGTGGCCGCAGGCTTCCGCGTCACGGTCGAGAACGGCACGGTGCGCGAGGCGCGGCTGGCCTTCGGCGGCATGGCGGCGACGCCCAGGCGCGCCGCGGCGGCCGAGGCGGCACTTCGGGGGGCGCCCTGGTCGGAGGCGGGGGTGACGACGGCGGCCGAGGCCCTCGGAGAGGACTTCGCGCCGCTGACCGACTGGCGGGCCTCCGCGGAGTACCGGATGCGGGTGGCCCGCAACCTGCTGCGGCGGTTCTGGATGGAGGACGGCGCGGACGGACAGGACGGGCAGCCCGTCCGGCTGAGCGCATGAAGGGAGGCGGAAGATGAGCGAGAGCATCGAGCCGGCGCCGGTCGAGACCGAGATGCGCAGCGACCCTCCGGTGCCGCAGCGCGTGGTGCGCAGCGACGGATCGCAGCCGGGCATCCGCGGCGGCGTCCACACGAGCCTCAAGCACGATTCGGCCGTGAAGCACGTGACCGGCCGGGCCGAGTACACCGACGACATCCCCGAGCCGGCGGGCACGCTCCACGCCTATCTCGGCCTCTCCACCCGGGCCCGCGCACGCATCAGGGGGATGGATCTCGGGGCGGTGCGCGCGGCGCCGGGCGTGGTCGGCGTGCTGACGGCCGCGGACGTCCCCGGGATCAACGATGTGAGCCCCACCGGGCGGGACGACGAGCCGGTGCTCGCGGACGGCGCGGTGGAGTTCTGGGGGCAGCCGATCTTCGCCGTCGTGGCCGAGTCGCGCGACGCCGCGCGGCGGGCCGCGGTGCTGGCCCGCATCGACTACGAGGATCTGCCGCACGCCACGGACGTCGACGCGGCGCGCGAGGCGGGCCTCCCCTACGTCACGCCGCCGCTCACGCTCCGTCGCGGCGACGCGGCGGGGGCGATGGCGCGGGCGCGCAACCGCATCGCCGGCCGGATGCGCGTCGGCGGCCAGGATCACATGTATCTCGAGGGACACATCGCCTTCGCCCTCCCGGGCGAGGACGAGGACGTGCTGGTCCACTCCTCCACGCAGCACCCGACCGAGGCGCAGCACATGGTGGCGCATGTCCTGGGCGTGCCCTCGAACGCGGTGAGCGTGAACGTGCGGCGCATGGGCGGGGGCTTCGGCGGCAAGGAGACGCAGATGAACCTCTTCTGCGCGGTCGCCGCGATCGCCGCGAAGAGGTGGAACCGCCCCGTGAAGATCCGGCCCGACCGCGACGACGACATGTCGGCCACCGGCAAGCGGCACGACTTCGTGATCGACTACGAGGTGGGCTTCGACGACGAGGGCCGGATCGAGGCCGTCCGGGGCGAGTTCGCGGCCCGCTGCGGCTACTCCTCCGACCTGTCGGGCCCGGTGACGGATCGGGCGCTGTTCCACGCGGACAACGCCTACTTCTATCCGCACGTCATGCTGAACTCGCATCCGCTCAAGACGAACACGGTCTCGAACACCGCCTTCCGCGGCTTCGGGGGACCGCAGGGCGTGATCGCGGCGGAGCGGATCGTCGAGGAGATCGCCTACCACCGCGGGCTGGACCCTCTCGAGATCCGCAAGCGCAACTTCTACGGGACGCCCGAGGACGCGGCGGGCGCGAACGGGGAGGGCGACGACGCGCGCGGACGGTGCGTCACCCCTTACCACCAAACGGTCGAGGACAACATCGCCCCCCGCATCGTGGCCGAGCTCGAGTCGGGCGCGGACTACGCCGTGCGCCGCCGGGCGGTGCTCGACTGGAACGCGCGGGGAGGCGTGATCCGCCGCGGCATCGCCCTCACGCCGGTGAAATTCGGCATCTCCTTCACGGCGACCTGGTACAACCAGGCGGGCGCCCTGCTCCACGTCTACTCGGACGGCTCGCTCCACCTGAACCATGGCGGCACCGAGATGGGCCAGGGGCTCAACACCAAGGTGGCGCAGGTGGTGGCGGACGAGCTCCAGGTCGACGTGGACCGCATCAAGATCACCCGCACCACGACCGAGAAGGTCCCCAACACCTCGGCCACCGCGGCCTCCTCCGGCTCGGACCTGAACGGGATGGCCGCCGCCGACGCCGCGCGCCAGATCCGCGAGAGGCTGGCCGAGTTCGCCGCCGAGCGCTGGCAGACCGAGCCCTCGCGCGTGCGCTTCGCGGCCAACGAGGTGCATGTCGGCGGGGAGCGCGTCCCGTTCTCCGACCTCGTGCGCGAGGCCTACATGGCGCGGGTCCACCTCTCGGCCGCGGGCTTCTACAAGACGCCCAAGATCCACTGGGACCGGGCCACTGGCAAGGGGCGGCCCTTCTACTACTACGCCTACGGCGCGGCCTGCTCGGAGGTGGCCGTGGACACGCTCACCGGCGAGTACCGCGTCGAGCGGACCGACATCCTCCACGACGTCGGCCGTTCGCTGAACCCTGCCATCGACCGGGGCCAGGTGGAGGGCGCCTTCGTGCAGGGCATGGGCTGGCTCACCACCGAGGAGCTGTGGTGGGACGGCGCGGGGCAGCTCCGGACGCACGCCCCCTCGACCTACAAGATCCCGCTCGCCTCCGACCGGCCGCGCGTGTTCAACGTGGCGCTCGCGGAGTGGTCCGAGAACCGGGAGCGGACGATCCGCCGCTCGAAGGCCGTGGGCGAGCCGCCCTTCATGCTCGGCATCTCGGTACTCGAGGCGCTGTCCATGGCGGTGGC
>CAZWWR010000031.1:0-13201 GCA_964637265.1 uncultured Jannaschia sp. | reverse complement strand
GAGTTCCCCCGCCTCGATGCGCCGGCGACGCCCGAGCGCGTCCTGCTCGCCGCCGAGCGGCTGCGGGGCGCGGCGTGACCGGCGGCGGTGGCGGCCCGGGGGCGGCCGGCACGGCGCTGGCACGCTTCCTGCTGCGCCACGACGCGGTGGTCCGGGTGCGGATCGCGCGGGTGCGGGGCTCCTCCCCGCGCGAGGAGGGCGCCGAGATGCTCGTCGCCCCCGGGGGGATGCACGGCACGATCGGCGGAGGACAGCTCGAGTACATGGCCCTCGACGAGGCGCGCGCCCTGCTGGCCTCGGGCGGGGAGGCGACGCGGATGGACGTCCCGCTCGGACCGGAGATCGGCCAGTGCTGCGGCGGTCGCGTCGAGATCTCGCTCGCGCGGATGGACGAGGCGGCACGCCGCGCGGCGCTTGCGGCCGACGATCGCGACCGGGCGGGTCGGCCCACCGTGCACATCCTCGGGGCGGGCCATGTGGGCCGGGCGCTGGCCTGGATCTTCGCCGCACAGCCGGTCACCACGCTCCTGATCGACGGCCGCGCCGAGGAGCTCGACCGCGCCACACCGCTGGTCGAGCGGCGGCTCACGGCCCTGCCCGAGGCGGAGATCCGCGCGGCCAGGCCGGGCGATGCGTTCCTCGTGCTCACCCACGACCACGCCCTCGATTTCCTGCTCGCCGCCGAGGCCCTCGCGCGGGGTGACGCCGCCTATATCGGGATGATCGGCTCGGCCACGAAGCGCGCCCGTTTCGAACGCTACCTGCGCGAGGTCGGCTCCCCCAATGGCCCCGCCGGGCTGACATGCCCCATCGGCGCGGGCGCGAGCCGCGACAAGCGACCCGAAGTGATCGCCGCCTTCGTCGCCGCGGAGGTGATGGGCGCCCTCACGACCCCGCCTGCCCGGATCGGCGAGCGGGACGGGACCGCCACCGCGACCCGGGCCGGGGCGGCCGCCATGGACGACCCGCCCGGCGGCTGACCGGACCACGAGCGAACCGACCCGAGGCCGGGCAGGCCCGCCGCGCCACGCGGCTCTCCAGGCATGCGCAGAAGGAGGCATGACCCATGACGACCCAAGGCTACCGCTACAGGCTTTTCGCCCGGAGCGACTTCAGCGCCTTCTGGGCGCTCTTCACCGACAACCTCGTGAACCTCATGGTCCTCTCGGCCGTCTGTCAGTTCGTGTTCCGGATGCCGGCCGAGATCGTCTACGGCCGCATCGTCCCCGGCGCGGCGGTTGCGATCGTGGCGGGCGTGGCCGTCTACACGGCGATGGCCCGGTGGACGGCGAACCGGCAGGGCCGCGACGTGACGGCGCTGCCCTACGGCATCTCCACTCCGGTCATGTTCGTGTACCTGTTCGGCGTCATCGGCCCGATCTACTGGGCCACCGAGGACCCGCTGCTCGCATGGCAGGTGGGCATCGGCGCGGGCTTCATGGGGGGTATCGTGGCCGCCCTCGGGGCGCTGGTCGGGCCGGCGCTCAAGCGGATCACGCCGCGCGCGGGGATGCTCGGCACGCTCTGCGGCATCGCGCTGGTGTTCATCGGGTCGGTCCCCCTTACCGAGGTGTTCGAGAACCCCATCGTCGGCTTCACCGCGCTCGTGATCATCCTGTGGGGCCTGATCGGACGGTTCCGCCTCCCCGGCAACGTCCCCGCGGGGCTCGTCGCGATCGCCGCCGGCACCCTGATCGCCATCCTGCTCGGCCAGTCGGAGTTCGACCTCTCGGGCGCGGGCTTCTATCCGCCGGTCCCCTATCTCGGGGATCTCGTGGCCGGAGTGGGCTATCTCTTCGCCAACCCCGAGCTGTTCCTCGTGCTCGTCCCCGTCCAGATCTACAACTTCATCGAGACGATGAACAACGTCGAGAGCGCGGAGGCCGCCGGCGATAGCTACCCCGTCGGGCTGTGCCAGGTGACGGACGGGGCCGGCACGATGATCGGCGCCGCCTTCGGCTCGCCCTTCCCGACGACCGTCTATATCGGCCACCCCGCCTACAAGCGGCTGGACGCCCATGCCGGCTACATCGTCGGCGTCGCCGTGGTCATCGCGGCGGCGGCCGTGTTCGGCTTCCTCGCCTTCCTGAACGGTCTGATCCCGATCGCCGCGGCCGCGCCCGTACTCGTCTTCGTGGCCGTGAGCCTCATCACCAACACCGCCTTCGCCATCCGGCCCGCGCACATGGCGGCCGTGGCCTTCGCCATCCTGCCGCACATATCGGCCTTCCTCGTGACGAAGTGGGGCTCCCTGATGAACGCGCTCGGCTCCACCGGCGTGGAGGGCCTGCCGCGGCTGGGCGACCCGGAGCTGACGGCGGCGCTGCTGATGGAGGGGGCGCATTACGAAGGGCATCTCGCGCTGTCGCAGGGGGCGATCCTCACGGGGCTGATCTGGGGTGCCATCGTGGCCTCCGTGATCGACGCGCGGTTCCGGCGCGCGGGCCTCTTTGCGCTGGCGGCGGCGGCGATGTCCTCGGTCGGGATCATCCATGCCGGCGGCCTGCAGGTGCCCACGCTCGACGGCATCACCGCGGGCTACGGGATCGTCGCGGCGTTCCTGCTGATCTATCCGCTGGTCGCGCCCAGGGAGGATCTGGAGCACAGGATCATCGTCCCCGACGAGCCTGACCTGATGGACCGCGATCCCGAGGACCCGGCACTCGCGCGCCCCGGCGTCTGAGCAGCACCGACCCTACGGGACCGGGGGTCCGCGTGCCCCCCGCCCCGACCCGACACCCAGGCGGACCGATCCCATGACCGACACCCTCCTCCGCGGGCGCCTCCTGAGCTTCACCGCCGATCCCGCAGACGGCGCCCCGGCCCACAGCTACGTGAAGGACGGGGCGCTCCTCCTGAGGGACGGGCTCATCCTCGCCTCCGGACCCCATGCCGAGGTCGCTCCGCGCGCCGGGGCGGCCCGAATCGTCGATCACCGCCCCCATCTCGTCCTGCCGGGCTTCGTGGACGCGCATATCCACTTCCCGCAGGTCGAGATCGTCGCGAGCTGGGGCGCGCAGCTGCTCGACTGGCTGAACGGCTACACCTTCCCGGCGGAGGCGCGCTTCGTCAATGCGCAGCACGCCCGCGCGATGGCCCGGCACTTCTGCGACCTGCTCACGGCGCACGGCACCACGACGGCGGTGGCCTTCTGCTCCAGCCACAAGGCGTCGGCGGAGGCCCTCTTCGCGGAGGCGCTGAGCCGCGACATGCGGATCGTCGCCGGCAAGACGATGATGGACCGCAACGCGCCCGAGGCCGTGCTCGACACGCCCCAGGCGTCCTACGACGACAGCAAGGCCCTGATCCGCGACTGGCACGGGCGGGGCCGTGGCCTCTACGCGATCACGCCGCGCTTCGCGATCACCTCCAGCCGGGCGCAGATGGAGGCGGCGGGAACACTGGCTTCGGAGCATCCGGACTGCCACGTCCAGACCCACCTCTCCGAGAACCCCGACGAGATCGCACTTACGGCGGAGCTCCATCCCGAGGCGCGCGACTACCTCGACGTCTATCAGCGCCACGGCCTCGTCGGGCCGCGCACGCTCCTGGGCCACGCCATCCATCTCCGCCCGCGGGAGATCGACGCCCTCGCGGAGACGGGGGCGCATCCCGTCTTCTGCCCGACCTCCAACCTGTTCCTCGGCAGCGGCCTGTTCGACGCGGGCGGGTTGCGCGCCCGGGGCATCCGCAGCGGCATCGCCACGGACATCGGGGCCGGCACATCCTACTCGATGCTCGAGACGCTCGCGGAGGGATACAAGGTGCTCCAGCTCAGGGGACAGGCCCTCCCAGCGCTCGAGGCGTTCCACTGGATCACCCGCGGCAACGCCGCCGTCCTCGGCCTGGAGGACAGGATCGGCACGCTCGACCCAAGCTCCGAAGCGGACGTGGTCGTGCTCGACGCGCGGGCCACGCCGGCGATGGCCCTGCGGATGGAGCGGGCCGGGACGCTGGAGGAGGAACTGTTCGTGCTCCAGACGATGGGCGACGACCGTGCAGTGATCGAGACCTACGTGGCCGGAAGGCCCTCAAAGCGGGTCGCGAAGGAAGGCTGCGATACCGCGAACGGGACCGAGGGCTGAAGGAGCGCGGCGCGTTGCGTCCGGGGCGATCCCCGCGGAACGGGTCCCGGTCTTTGTGTCGACAAACCGCAGCACGGAGCGACGGGGGTCGAATGGCGGAGGCATCGCTGCGAGATCACCAGTCTCATTCGCCGAGGTGTGGCGAGGGTCGATCCACTGTGGGGCGCGCTGAGTGGCATCGCCGGCGTGGATGGCCTGAACCTGCTCGTCTCGACGGAGCAAGCGCGCGAGGGCGGTGTGCGAAAGGAGTGACGTTCTACGCCTCCGAGGACTTGGCCATGCAGGCGGGGATCGCCGATATGGGCTTAGGCGTCCTCTATGCCTTCACCCAGACCCCGGTCGCGCCGATCTGCATATCTTACCTGGGGGCGACGCCATGCATCCTAGGTCTGCTCGTATGACGCACGCCCGTGGAGCGGCCAACCGCGGCTTCCGCTAGAGGCATTCATTGAGGTCGGCAGCGTCGGCAAGACTTACGTCAGTGCGGTGACAGCCTCAGAGGACTTCCGATCCGAGATCCCGCGCAATCAGCCAACGGCCCGGGCCCCGAGCCGAGGCGAGGCAAGGCTACCCCCGAAGGTCTTGGCGGTTCTGTTCGAGCCGACCTTCGGCACCGTGCGGGTGTTCGGCCGCGGAGTGATGGGTTCGAGACCGGAGCGTGACCACGTCTCCCGAGGCTCCGCGCTTTGGGAACCTTACCGTAGGTGGCGCTGCAGGGGATCCTGCGCGTGAGGGCGTCGTGATCGGCCGGATCCTCGATCATCGGCGGGGTCGCGCCGTCCTTGCACGACTTATGAAACATCCTCCCGACGCGCTTTCAGGCACTGATCCTGCTCGCCTTCGCGTTCGCCCCCCACTCGCCGAGGTGATCCACTCGCTAACACCCTACGCCGGTAGCCGGGGCTGACCATCGGCCTGCCCGGACGGCACGGAGACGAGCCCCGCCATCAGTCGAGCCGCCTCCGCGCCGGGAGGGACTTCGTCCGGATATCCGAGAGACACGCAGGCGATCGGGCTGTCGCCCTGCGTCAGGACGCCCTGGCGGTGGGTATGGCCGTGGAGCCAGAGCGCGGGTCGGTGCGTGGCGATGAGGTCGCGCAGGTCGGAGGCGTAAGCCGGATCGGTGGGTGCTCTCGAAGCGCCGGTGCAATCCGGATGCGGCGCATGATGCGTGACGACCACGGTCGGCCCATCGTGAGGCGCGGCGAGCGCGTCCTCGAGCCAGGTCCGGTGCTGGCGGTGGAGCGCGAGCGTGTCCCGTGGCCGGGCCCGGCGGTAGCCGCCGCCCGCGACCCGGATCAGGTGGTAGTCGTTCATCGCCGCCCCCGCCGCGCGCATGGCCTCCTCGGGCGCGCCGTGGAGGGCGAAGTCCGTCCAGAGGGTGCAGCAGAGGAAGCGCACCGGTCCGACATGGAGTGCGCGCATCTGCGCGTAGTGGACCCCGGCGGCATGTGCGATCTCCCGCAGCCGATCCTCCCCGTCGAGGACGTGCTGGTAGAAGTCGTGGTTGCCGGGCAGCACCCAGACCCGCTCGGGGGGCACGAGGCTGGCGAGACGGTCGAGCGCGGGGCGCCAGCGGACCTTGGGCTTGTTGACGAGGTCGCCGGCGACGATCAGCGCGTCGAGCCTCGACAGCACGCGGCGGTCGAGGCCCGCGAGGGGATCGCGCCCCGCCTCCCCCCAGATGTCCAGATGCAGATCGGCGAGGACGAGGACAGCCATGGCGCAGCCCTGCCCCAGCCCTCGGCCGGGCGCCAGACAGTTCCCCTCCCGTAGAGGTCCGAATGTGGGCCCGCCGGGGCATCCGGCTTTCGAACCACTGGCGAGTCACGCAGTCCTGGCCGAGGCGCGAGTGTGCCCATCAGCGAGGCCTCCGGAGTGGAGCACGCCGCACCGAAGCGCGCCCTGCCGGTTCCGGTCCAGGCGAGGCCGAAAGTGCCGGCCCGCGTCCGCCCGAACGGCTGCCGTTCGGCCGACTTGCACTGGGCACTCCCGTCGGGACGTGTCTCGCAGGCGGATCTGGCCGGCGACTTTTCCGGGGGGACCGGAGTACAGTCGGCCCGACGTTCGCGTCCAGCCTCACCGGCGCGCAGGACCTCCGCTTTCACTCCCTCCCCGGCGTCGGTAACAGGCGGAGAAGTGCGGAGGATCCATGCTCGAGACTTACGATTGCCGCGACGCGACCGATCTGGCCGCGCGCGTGGCTGCCCGCGAGGTGACGCCCGAGGAGCTTCTCGACCGGGCCCTCGAGGCCGTCGAACGGCTGAACCCGCTCCTGAATGCCGCGGTCCTGATGCAGGAGGGCGCGGCGCGGGAGGCGATCGCTCGCGGCCTGCCACGGGGACCGTTCACGGGCGTGCCGTTCCTGCTCAAGGATCTTGGCGCCGAGGCGGTGAACTTCCCTGCGAACAACGGCTCGCGTCTGCTCGCCGGGACGACGCACCGACGGGACTCCTCCATCTTCGAGCGCATGCGGGCGACCGGCGTCGTCACCTTCGGACGCACCACCAGTCCGGAAAGCGGCATCGGCAGTGCGACGGAGGCGGCGGTCTATGGCGGGCCCACGCGCAACCCATGGGATCCCGCGCGCACGCCCGGGGGCTCCTCCGGGGGCGCTGCGGCCGCGGTGGCGTCCGGCATGGTGCCGATGGCGCACGGCTCCGACGGGGGCGGGTCGGTCCGGGTCCCGGCCTCGTGCTGCGGGCTCTTCGGCTTCAAGCCGACGCGGGCCCGCCTGCCCGACGGTCCGGACGCCGGCGAGGGCTGGGGCGGTATGGCAATTGACGGATTCCTCACCCGCTCGGTGCGCGACACGGCGCGGATGCTCGACGCCTGCCACGGGTCCGACCCGGGCGCGCCCTATCATGCGCCGCCGCTCCAGGCCGGCCATGCGCAGGCGATCAGCCGGCCGCCCCGGCGACTGCGGGTGATGCTCTGCGACACCACGTTCGAGGGCGCGCCGATCCATCCCGACTGCGCCGCTGCGGTGCACGCGGCGGGCCGCGCCCTGGAAGCGCTGGGCCACCGGGTCGAGCCCGGTCGGCCGGACGCGGACGTGGCGGGCATGATGCGGGCTTGGACGGACATCGTCGCCTGCGGCACCGCCCTGGGCATCCGTTCGGCGCTCGAGGCGCGGGGGCGGGGGCTCGAGCCGGGCGATGTCGAGGGGGTGAGCCGTGGCGCGATCTCCCATGCGGCTACGCTTTCGGGCGCCGACTACCTAGCGGCCATCGGGCGGATCCACGCCTTCGGACGGCAGATGGCGGCCGTGTTCGACCCTTACGGTGACGGCTCGGGAAGCGCGGGCCCCGACGTGCTGCTCTCGGCCACGCTGGCCGAGCCGCCGGCCCGCATCGGCCGCTTCGCCCACGACACGGAGGACTACGTCCACTACCGGCTCGGGGAGGGAATGATCTTCGACTATTCCCCCTTCTGTGCGGCCTTCAACGCGAGCGGTCAGCCCGCCGCGTCCGTGCCCCTCTCGGTGTCCGCGGACGGGCTGCCCATCGGGGTGCATCTCGCGACCCGCTTCGGAGCCGACGAGGAGCTCATCGCGCTTTGCGCCGAGCTGGAGCGCGCCTATCCCTGGCATGCCCGCTTCCCGCTGGGTGAGAAGCGGAGCGGTGCCGCGGTGACCGCGGTGGCGTAGCGGACGCCACCGCCGAGGGATAGGATCGGAGGAGCCGCGTCGCCCCGAGCGAAGTCCGGTGCCCGGAAGCATCCGTGCGATCGTGCGGACGCCCCGTTGGAGCGCCCAGGTTCCTTGCCGCTCCATCGCGATAGGGGAAACCCGAGGACAGGCCGGAACTGCTGAGCACCGGTCTAGGTGACGGCGGCGAGGTCGGACCGGCCCTCCGCCACGGACTTGCCAAGAGGGTTCCTCGACCGACCTCGCCGGGCTTCCAGCAGATCGCAGGGCCATGTCTTCGGGCGCGAGCCTCTGGGAAGCCCCGATCCCGGGGCGACGCGCCGTGCGGGCAGGTCCGCTCGAGCTTCGGCCATCGTCAGGAGGGCCATCGCGAAAGCTGGCCCCAGCCGGCGATCGGGACGAGTCCGGCCGCCCGTCTACCGGTTGCTCGCCAGCGCCTGCCGCAGCGCATGCCAGGACGCCTTGGGCGTGCGCGCCTGGGTCTCGTAGTCGACATGGACGATCCCGAAGCGCTTGTCGTAGCCGAAGGACCACTCGTAGTTGTCGAGCAGCGACCACGCGAAGTAGCCCCCCACCGGCGCCCCTTCGGCGATCGCCGAGCGGACGGCGGCGAGGTGGTCCGCGAGGTAGCGGATCCGGACCGGATCCTCGACCTGCCCTCCGGCCATGGCATCGTCACCGGCCATGCCGTTCTCGGTCACGTAGAGAGGAAGCGCGCCGGTGTACTCGTCCGCAATCCGCACCAGCATCGCGCGCAGACCGTCGGGATAGATCTCCCATTCCATCGCCGTCTTGGGCAGCGGGCCCGGCACGTCCTCGTAGCCGGGCCAGAGGCCGTCCGGGACGTCGCGGACGAGGGTGCGAGTGTAGTAGTTGATCCCCAGCCAGTCGATCGGCGCGGAGATCTCCTCCATGTCGGCTTCCCAGTTCTCCGGCATGTGGGGCTGCAGCGCGTCGAGTATGTCGGCCGGGTAGCAGCCCCGCGTCACCCCTTCCACGAACCAGCGGTTCTGGATCCCGTCGTAGATGCGCGCCGCGCCTTCGTGCCCCTCACCCGGCTCGGCCGCCTGCGGGTAGGCGAGGTTGACGACGATCCCGGCCCGCGCGTGAGGCGCCCTCGCGCGGATTGCCTCCAACCCGCGGGCATGGGCGAGGAGGACGTGGTGCATGGCGCGCGCGGTCGCGCGGATGTCCCGAAGGCCGGGCGCCTGCAGGCCCATGAAATGGCTCAGCCACGAGACGCACCAAGGCTCGTTGATCGTCGCGACGGTCGACATGCGGTCGCCGATCCTGCCGAGAAGGGCATCCGAGTACTCCGCGAAGCGGGCGGCCACATCCCGATTGGCCCAGCCCCCCAGATCGGACAGGGCGGATGGCAGGTCCCAGTGATAGAGCGTGAGCCAAGGGGCGAGGCCGCGGGCGAGGAGCGCGTCGGCGAGCCTGTCGTAATAGTCCAGACCGTCAGGGTTGGGCCGCCGCCCGTCCGGCATCACCCGCGCCCAGGAGGCGGAGAAGCGGTAGGCATCGAAGCCCCCGTCCCGCACGAGGTCGAGGTCGTCCTCGTAGCGGTGGTAGTGGTCGCAGGCCACCGCCCCGTCCTCGCCGCGAGGGACGTTGCCGGGCGTGGCGGCGTAGCTGTCCCAGTGCGAGGGCCCGGCCCCGCCGGCGGCCATGCCCTCGATCTGGTAGGCGGCAGTCGAGGCGCCGAAGACGAAGCCATTCGGGAAGTCGCTCCGGCTCAGGGGGATCGCGGTCATGAGGCCTCCGGGGCTGGTGGCGGTCGCTGGGACGGCCCGTGTCTAGGTGGCGGAGCGGCGGGGGCCAACGCCCGCCGAGACATCGGCCCCCGGCAGCGGCCAGCCGCCGCGCGCGCGGATCTCCGTGGAGCTGACCTTCAGCATCGGCACGTTGATCAGCGCCCATGCGGGCGGCGTGTGGCGGGCGAGGTTCGGCCGTTGCCATCGGGTCAGGCGGGCATCGGGATAAGCCCGCGCGGCGACCGAATGCCGTGCCGCGAGACGCATCCCGGGCCGGGCGAGCACCCCCATCGGGACCCCCTCGACGATCGCGCGCCAGTTGTCCCAGAGGTGAAGCTGGACCATGTTGTCGGCTCCCATGAGCCAGACGAAGCGGACCCTCGGGTAGAGCGGGCGCAGCGCAGCCAGCGTGGCGGCCGTCGTCCGCGTGCCGAGGCGGGCCTCGATGTCGGTGACCGTGACGCGGGGGTGGCGCATCAGTTCCCGCGCGCGGGCCACGCGCCGCTCCAGGGCAGCGGGGCCGCGCGCCTTCAGCGGATTGCCCGGAGAGACGAGCCACCAGACCCGGTCGAGGCGGAACCTCTTGAGGGATTCGAGGGTGATGTGGACGTGACCCGCATGGGCCGGATCGAAGGAGCCGCCCAGAAGGCCCACGGAGAGGCCCGGAGGCGCGAAGGGAAGTCCGTGTCGCACCAGTCTGGGCCTCGGTCGCGGTCGGCCCCCACCCCTACCCCGCCCCGGTCCGGTGTCAAGCAGAGCCCTCGGAGCCCCGCTCCCATCACCCAGAGTGGGCGCGTCGTCCCGGAAGAGAGCAGCATGTAGCCGGCGCCTTCCGGGTGCGAGGACGGGAATAAGCCGACGACGAGTGATGCTGCCCGGAGTCTAGGACGTATCGCCCCAGCCTGATCGGCGGAGGCGGCTGCCGACTGCGATCCCCCAACTCCGTCCGGCTTTCAACGAGATCGGTACCCAAGGTGGGCGGCCATCCGGCGTCCGCCGTCGAGATGCGGCGACGCGGGAATGGTCGACGTGCCGCTCAGGCGGCAGCGCGCGCACTTCGGTTGCAGAGCGACGTCCGATGGGGGCCCAAGTCCCTCTCGTCGACGGACCCGACACTGTCCTCGCGCTCCACTCCCGCGCCGAACCCCTGGAGGGAGCCGCCACGCGGGCGGCTCCCGGTCCGGGGATCAGTTCGAGGCCTCCTCCTGCCAAAGCGTGTCATCCCAGTAGGGGAAGGGCCGCTCGGGCCGGACCTCGAAGACGATGTGGTCGGAGAACGTTCGCCCGTCGGCGAGCTCCGCCGTCACACGCGCGACGTGCGCGCCCTCCGGCAGGTCGGCGGGGAGCGCCAGGCGCCACAGGTGCGGGCTCTGGTCGGCGACCATCCAGGGCTGCGCGGACTGGGGCGCGGCGGGGCCGAACTCGGTACCCTGCCAGAGCTCGAAGCCCTGCGCGCGACCCTCGCCCTCGCCGCTGACCCAGGCGTAGCGGCCGACCGTCATCTGACGGGGCACCGAGAATGGATCGGCATATTCGGGCCCCGCAAGCATCCCCTCGCCGTCGCCCGCCTGCGTACGCTCCATCGGCAGGCGCGGCCCGTCGCCGATGGTGGCGAACACCTCCGTGTCCCGGCGCCCGTTCCAGACGTTGGCCGTGAGCCAGACGGTGCCGCCGAGATCCTCGGGTGTATGGATGCGCGTGTCGGGCAGGTCGTTGACGGTAAGCGGGGGCGTGGGGGCCTCGGCGCCCGTCTCCTCGCGGGCCTCCGTCCACTCCATCAGCGTGCCGAACCAGTCGCGGAAGGCGGGCGTGTTGAATCCGAGGCCCATCTGACGCTCGGCGGGCTGTCCGGCCGCGCGGAAGTCGACCGTGAAGTCCGGCCCGTCGAACGACACCGTCATGAAGCCCGGGGGCGTGCCGCCGCGGGCGAAGCTCATGGGCGTGCCATCGAAGGAGAGGTCCCCGAAGAACCAGTTCCCCGAGGGCGCGCCGCCGACCACGTGGTCGAAGGGCAGGCGCCCGATGTCCACCATCTCGCGCCATGGCGCGTAGCTCTCGCCCGCGGCCAGGTACTCGAAGGTATGGGTGTGGCCCGAGAAGCTGACCGCCGGGCGGCCGGCCAGCAGCGCATGGATCTCGGCCAGGTTGTCCGTCTGGTGGCGGCCCGTTTCCATGTCGATGAAGGAGACGAAGGGGATGTGGTGGAGCATCACGATCAGCCGGTCCTCCGGCGTCTCGTCGAGCAGGTTGGCGAGCCACTCCATCTGCCGCTCCTCGACGCGGCCGTTGTAGATGACGCGCTCCGGATCGGTGCAACCCTCGCGGTCGCCGCCCAAGGCCGCGTCCTCGGGCCCACATGGATAGACCACGTTGTCGAGCGCCACGAAGGTCACTTGGCCGATCTCGAAGGCGTAGTAGTTGGGGCCGTACATCTGCCGCCAGCTGTCGGCGGAGTGCTCGTCCGTGGTCGCGTCGAAGTCGAAGTCGTGGTTGCCGTGGACGTACCACTGCGGCAGCCCCGCCACCGAGAAGACCGAGGCGAAGCGCGGCAGGAGGTTCAGGTCGTCGCCCATCACGTCGCCCAGCATGATCATGCAGCGGGCGTCCGAGAGATCGGTCTCCAGGATGGTGTCGAGTGTCGCGTCGCGGACGTAGCCGACCTCGGTGTTCGAGTAAGGCTGCGTATCGCCCATCATCACGCAGGAGAACTGCTCCTCCGCGCCGGTGCGGACCACAGGGAAGTTCACCTCCGCAGGCAGCGGGCCGGTGGGCGCGAGCCCGCCGTAGCGCAGTGCCTCGGGCGTGCCCTCGGGCAGGTGGTGGTAGAAGTACTGCGGCACGCCGCTCGCGTCCGTCGGCACGTCGTAGGCCGCGGGCTTCACGAGCATTACCGTCATGTTGTCGTAGGCTGGCAGCGCGTAGCTGCCATCCTCGCCCGTGCGCACCACCTCGCGGCCGTTCGAGACGAGCACGCCGGCCACGCCGGGCTCGTCTTCCTGGCGGACGCCGTCGCGGCTCAGGTCGTGGAAGACGGCGCCGGTGACGGTACTCGGATCCTGGCTCTCGCCGCGGGTCTCGATGCCGGCCACGTAGTCGAACGCGGTGGCGGGGGCGGCGGCCAGGAGCGCGCCCAAGCTGGCGGCGGCGAGGTGGCCGGGGCGGCCGCGAAGGGGTCTCGTCCTCATCGGTGCATCTCTCCCTGATTTGTGGAGGTGCCGCTGGGCGCGGCGCCGCCACCCTCCGCCGCGCCCGTCACCGGGCGGCGACGCCCGCGCGACGGTTCGGTGACGTGTCAGGCAAGGCGGCCCGGATTGCGCGGCCCCCCGCCGGTGGCTATCTGCGGGACCCGACGACGGGGATCACGGTGAGAAGGGGCGGGGCATCGATGGCGAGCTACCAGTACGTCTATCACATGGACGGGGTCTCGAAGACCTATCCGGGCGGCAAGAAGGTATTCGAGAACATCCGTCTGTCCTTCCTTCCCGGCGTGAAGATCGGCGTCGTGGGCGTGAACGGCACCGGCAAGTCGACGCTGATGCGGATCATGGCCGGCCAGGACAAGGACTTCACCGGCGAGGCCTGGGCGGCCGAGGGGGCGAAGGTGGGCTACCTGAGCCAGGAGCCGGAGCTCGACGAGAACCTCGACGTCCGCGGCAACGTCATGCTGGGCGTGGCGGAGAAGAAGGCCAAGCTCGACCGCTTCAACGAGC
>CAZWWR010000030.1:0-23620 GCA_964637265.1 uncultured Jannaschia sp. | reverse complement strand
GTGCGCCTGCGGGTCGCGGCGGGCGACGTGATCCTGGCGCGAGGGCGGCCCGACGGGCTCTCGGCGCTCAACGTCCTGCCCGGCCGCATCGAGCGGATCCGGGCGGGGGAGGGGCCCGGCACGCTGGTCTCCCTCCACACGCCGGCCGGGCCGCTCCTCGCCCGGGTCACCCGCCGCTCGGCGGCGGCGCTCGGGCTGATGGTGGGCGGGGAGGTGCATGCCGTGGTCAAGACGCTGTCGATCGCGCCCGCCGACGTTGGCGGGTAACGGGGGCGGGCGACGGGAGCGATGGATGTTGAGCGCCGCGCCGGGCGCATCCTCACTCCCCTGCCGACACGCTTGCATCCCGGCAGCGGAGCGGGGCCCGCCCCGGCGCCGCGTGCCCCTTCGCCGCCTTTCCGGCCTCCCGTCGCGCCACCGCGCGCCGAGCCGGTGGGATCGGGCCCGCGCCGCTGCTATAGGCGCCGCCAAACCGCAGAACGAGGCGGGGCGCTGGCCCCGAGGGAGGCTCCATGCCCGTCACCGTCACCCATACCGGCTCCCTGCCGCGGTCGCAGGCCGTGGTCGACATGCTCTTCGCGCGCGAGCGCGGCGAGGCCTACGATCGGGAGGAGTTCGCGCGCACGATGCGCGAGGGGGTGGATGCCGTGGTGCGTCGGCAGGTCGAGGCCGGGGTGGACATCGTCTCGGACGGGGAGACGTCGAAGATCTCCTACGCCACCTACGTGAAGGACCGCTACACCGGCTTCGACGGGGACAGCCCCCGCAACGCCCCGGCCGACCTCAAGATGTTCCCCTCCTTCCTCGGCCGCATCGCCAAGGCCGGGGGCACGCCGCAATACGCGCGGCCGATGTGCGTGGGCGAGGTCCGCTCGAAGGGGCAGGGCGAGCTCGAGACCGACATCGCCAACCTCCGGGCGGCGATGGAGCGGCACGGGGCGGAGCGGGGCTTCATGAACGCCGCCTCGCCGGGGGTGATCTCGCTTTTCCTCCAGAACGCCCACTACCCCTCGCGCGAGGAGTATCTCGACGCGCTGGCGGAGGCGATGAGCGACGAGTACCGGACGATCGTCGAGGCGGGGCTGGACCTGCAGCTCGACTGCCCCGACCTCGCGCTCTCGCGCCACATGCTCTTCACGGAGCTGTCCGACGAGGAGTTCGTCGCGGTCGCCGAGACGCACGTCGGCGCCCTGCGCCGCGCGCTGGAGGGGATCGATCCGGCCCGCGTCCGGGTGCATATCTGCTGGGGCAACTACGAAGGCCCCCATGTCTGCGACATCCCGATGGCCACGATGTTCGACACCCTGATGGGGGTGCCCGCCGACCAGATCCTGTTCGAGACGTCGAACCCGCGTCACGGCCACGAGTGGCGCGTGTTCCGCGACCGCGCCGGGGACATCCCGGGCGACAAGGTGCTGGTGCCCGGCGTGGTCGACACGACGACCAACTTCGTCGAGCATCCCGAACTGGTGGCCGAGCGGCTGGAGCGGTTCGCGGGGATCGTGGGGGCGGAGCGCGTCGTGGCCGGGAGCGACTGCGGCTTCGGGACCTTCGCGGGCTTCGGCGCGGTCGACCCGGAGATCGCCTGGGCCAAGCTGGCGGCGCTCTCGGAGGGCGCGCGGATGGTGGCGTGAGGCGCCGGCCGTGACGCCGCTGGTCCTGCTGCCTGGCATGATGTGCGACGCCCGGCTCTGGGGGCCGCTCATGGGGCGTCTGGGGCGCCGCACGGTGATGCACGGGTCGATCACCGAGGCGGAGACGACGGCCGCGCTGGCCGACGCGGTGCTGGCCTGCGCCCCGCCCCGCTTCGCGCTGGCCGGCCTGAGCATGGGCGGCATCGTCGCCATGGAGATCGTGGCCCGCGCGCCCGAGCGGGTGGAGCGGCTCGCGCTCCTCGACACGAACGCCAGCGCAGAGAGGCCCGAGGTGGCCTCCCGCCGCCCCCCGCAGGTGGCCCGCGCCCGGGCCGGCGGCCTGCGCGCGGTGATGCGCGACGAGATGAAGCCGCACTACCTCGCGGACGGGCCGCGGCGCGGGGCGGTGCTCGACCTGTGCATGGAGATGGCGCTGGGGCTCGGGCCGGAGGTGTTCGCCCGCCAGTCCGCGGCGCTGGCCTCGCGCCCCGACCGGCGGGAGGAGCTCGCCGCCTATGGCGGGCCCGCGCTCGTGCTCATGGGGGCGGAGGACCGCCTCTGCCCGCGCGAGCGGCACGAGACCATGCACGCCCTGCTGCCCCGGTCCCGCCTTGTGGTGGTGGAGGGGGCCGGGCACCTGCCCGTCCTCGAGCGCCCGGACGAGACCGGCGACGCGATGACCGCCTGGCTGGAAGGCTGAGCGCGGAGGTGTTCCGGCGCCTCCCTCAAGACGTCCCCGCCGCTTCCGCGCCGTCGCCGAGCAGGTCGTCGAGGACGGCCGCCATGACCTGCGCGCTCGCCACCATGTCCGCCACGCCGACCCATTCGTCCGGCTGGTGCGCGAGTTCGAGCCGTCCCGGCCCGTAGGCGACGCAGTTCCGCAGCCGCCCGATCCGGTCGATGTGCTTCTGGTCGTAGGTGCCCGGCGAGCAGACATGCGTCGCCTCCCGGCCCAGCACCCGCGCGATGGCCGCGCCCGTGGCCCGGACCACCGGCGCGTCGGCCGGCGTCACCGCGGGGCGCACCTCGAAGAGGTCGCGGATCTCGTAGCGGAAAGTCGGCCTGCGGGCCCGGACGGCCTCCAGGACGGCCACGACCTCCGCGCGCACTGCGGCGAACTCCTCCTCCGGCAGAACCCGCCGGTCGATCGTCAGGACGCAGCGGTCGGGCACGCAGGGCGCGGGCAGGCCGTCGTGCCCGTCGGGGCCCTCCGGCTCGCCGCCGTGGAGCGCGTTGAGGTTGAGCGTCGCCGCGCGGGCCCCGTCGGGGACCACGGGCCACTCCGTCCGCCGCCCAGCGAGCAGGGGGAACAGCGTGGCCTCCATCTCGGCCAGGACGGCGCCCATGTGGCGCACCGCGCAGTCGCCGAGGAACGGCATGGAGCCGTGGGCGATGCGCCCCCGCGCCTCGATCTCCGCCCACCACACGCCGCGGTGACCGAGGCAGATCCGGTCCACCCCGAGCGGTTCGGGGATGATCACGTGCTGCACGCGCGCCGGGTCGAACCGGCCCCGCTCCGCGAGCCACGCGACGCCCCCGTAGCCGCCCGATTCCTCGTCCGCCGTCATCGAGAGCTCGACGGCGCCGCGGAAGCCCGGCCGCCGCGCCGCGAAGGCCTCGGCCGCGATCACCGCCGCCGCGATGCCCCCCTTCATGTCGCAGGAACCGCGCCCGTAGAGGCGCCCGTCCTCGACTTCGCCGCCCCAGGGGTCACGGGTCCAGCCCTGGCCCACGGCGACCACGTCGTGATGCCCGTTGAAGTGGACGCAGGGGCCCGGCCCCGCCCCCTCCCGGCGGGCCACGAGGTTCCAGCGCGGGTACCGCTCGCTGTCGCCTGGCGTGCCCTCGGCGCGCAGCAGCTCGACCTCCCACCCCGCGAGCCGCCGCGCCAGCAGCTCGCAGATCTCGCGGTAGTGGCGCCCCGGCGGGTTGAGCGTCGGCACCCGCACGAGCGCCTGCGTCAGCTCCACGATGGCGCCCTCGCGCCCGGCCACGTCTTCGAGGAGGTCGTCCATGCTCCGCACCCTGCGCCGAACGACACGCTCTGGCCAGAGCCTGCGCGGGCGCCCATATGCCCGGCATGACATTCGGCTGGCCCCTCATCGGCGCGTTCGCGCTCCTCGTCGCGCTCGGCTGGCTCGTGCCGCAGGCGCTGGGGCGCGTCTTGCCGGAGGGGGCCGGCTGGCTGGTGGCGAACGGCGCGCTCTCGGCGCTGGTGCTGGCGGCGCTCGCGGCGGGCGGCTTCGCCCTGTCCTACGGGCCTGCTGCGGGCGAGGTCTGGGCCCGGGCGCCGTGGCACTTCGCGCGGCTCTCCGCGCAGAGCGCGCTGATCTGGATGCCGGTGGTGGTGCTCTCGGTGGCCGACCTGCCGCGACGTTGGAAGGAGAGGGAGTGGTGACGTGCTGGGCCTGCTGAAGCTCTACGCCGTCGCGCTGGTGGCGCTGACGCTCGTGGCGGGATGCCTGTGGATGTACTGGCGGGAGGGCGTGCGGGAGGACGCCGCGCGGCGCTGGGAGGCCGACCGGCCGCCGCTCCCGCGGGAGACGTTCCAGAAGGTCGCCTGGGAGGAGCGCCAGCCCTCGGCGGTCCGCCGCCTCGCGGTCTGGGCCTACCTCGCCCCGCTCGCCGCCCTCACGGCGATGGTATGGTTCGTCAACGAGGGGTGAGAGGCCGCCTCGTCCGTCAAGGGGGTCCGGACGGGGCTGGTTCGGGCGCCTAGACGTCGAAGGCTCGGGTCGCGGCGATGCCGTCCGGACGGCGCTTCGGCGGCGGTCCTCTGCGTCCGATCACCGCGGCATCGGGACGAGGCCACTCGACGGCCGCGCGGGACTCCGTGCCCGGCCGGTCCGCATCTCGGGTGCCGGTCCAGGAAGCGGCGCGGATACACGGGACTTGTGCGCTGCGTGCGCCGGGATCGCCTGACGACACGGAAGGTAGTGATGCCGCTCTCCGTATTGGCCTCCGGCGGGGAAGCCGCCCTTCGGGGGGTCTCGACGGCGACCCCCGCGCACCGCCGGTAGGGACGGGCGTCTCGACACCCCCGCCGGCATCGGGTCAAAGGAAGCGCCTCGGCCGAGGGCCGCCCGACGCTCGGTCTGGGTCCGTCGCCGACGGCCCTGTCCCGTGCGGTCCACCGACGACGGGAGGCCCGACAAGACACGATTATCGCGCCCGTGGGACATCGCGCCCCCTGCGACCCGTGCAGGCGGCAATCGGGCAAGGCCCCCGTTGCCGTTCCGGACGGAACCCCTGCGGCTCAGCCCTCCGGCGAGGGGAGACGCTCGAACCAGTCGAGTGCCCGGTCCGTCCATCCGTCCGGGACGGAGTGCCCTCCCGGATGCAGATCCAGCCTGAGCGAGCCCGCATCGCAGCTCGTCCATTCCCGCGTCCACAGCCCGCCGTCGGAGGCGATCTCGTCGGGCCAGAGCCGGTCGCAGCCGTTCGCCTCCCGCCACGTCCTCAGGGCGTGGAACACGTCGCCCTGGCGCACGCGTCCGCCGCCGAGCACGCGGCCCTCGAGCGGCACCGTCCCGTCGCTCCAGCCGTGCGTGTGGTGGAGATCGACCGCGCCGGCGCAGGCGTCGAGCGGGGGATGCGGCCGCCAGAAGGCGCCGGCCACGGGCGCATAGGCCCGCGCGATCGCCGGGTCCTCGCAGGCGAGGTAGTGCGTCATCGACCCGCCGATCGAGAACCCGCCGAGCAGGACGCGGTCGCGGTCGATGCCGTGGCGCGCCGCCGCGTCCTCGAGGACGGCGCGGAAGAACGCCGACTCGTCACGCCGCTCCGGGCTCTCGGGGCGGAAGGACCAGGAGGTCGGGCCGTCCGCGCCGTCTCGGCGGAGCCCCTGCGGCGCGATCACGGCGTAGCCGCGCTCCACGGCGCGGGCGACGCGGCGCAGGGCGCCCTCCGCGCTGCCGCCATAGCCGTGGACGAACAGCAGGGCCGGGTGCGGCCCGTCGCCGGGTGGCAGGTCGATCCGGTACTCGCCGCCCTCGACGGCGCAAGGTCCGCCCGCGCCGCAGCAGGTCGTGGCGGAGGCGGGGGCGGCCGTGACCGCCGCGAGGCACAGTGCGAGCGGGGCGGCGAGCGCGGCCCGGACGGGGGTGTGGGGCATGGGGCCTCCGGTTCAGCGGCGGTCGAGCGGCAGCCCGGAGGCGATCCAGCCCGGCCCGGCGGCCGAGCCGAGCATCCCCTCGGGCACGTCGATGATGGTGCGGAAGCCCGCCTCGGCCAGCCGGTTCGCCATGTGCGCCGAGCGCACGCCCCGCGCGCAGATCAGGGCCACCGGCATGTCGCGGGAGCCCGCCAGCTTCAGCAGCCGGTCGGAGAAGTCCTCCCGGCGCATGTCCAGCCGCACCGCCCCCTCGCCCGTCCCGGTGGCGGCCCATTCCTCCGGGCGCCGGATGTCCACGAGGAGCGCCTCGCCCCGCCCGGCCATCGCGTGCGCCTCCGCCGCGCTCGCCTCGCGGGCCTGCGTCTCCTCGGTGAGCGCGGCGTAGAGCAGGTTCCGTCCGCCCGGCGCCAGCGCGGCGGCGCCGACGAGGAGGGCGGCAGCTCCGCCGAGCAGCAGGGCGCGCCGTCCCGGCGCTCGCGGGGAGGCGCCGCCCCCGCGCATCACCCCGTGCTAGCCGCGTAGCCGCGGAGGATGTCGAGATAGAGCGGCTCCGGCAGCACCGGCGGCAGGACCGTCAGCAGCGCGCCCTCCCCGTCGAGCAGGTAGAGTTGCCCCGAATGGGAGAACACCTGCCGCCCTTCCGGGTCGGTGAAGAGATGCTCGCGCCGGACGCCGAACGCCTCCCAGACGGGCGCGAGCTCCCCCTCCGAGCCGGTCAGCCCGGTGAAGCCGGGATGCAGCGCCGCCAGTGCCGGGAGCATGGCCTCGGGCGTGTCGGTCTCCGGGTCGATCGTGATCATCACCGGAGCGATCTCGATGCCCTCCCGGGCCAGCGCGTCGACGAGCCGGGCCATGAAGGGCAGGGTGACGAGGCACATGTCCTCGCAGGCCGCGTAGCCGAACAGCACGAGCTGCAGTCGGCCCTGGGGCTCCACCTGGGTGCGCCACTCCCCGTTCTGGTCGGTGAGCGTGAACGGCCCGCCCGGCGGCAGGGGCAGCGGGGCGGGCGGGCTGGCGCGCGCCGGGTCGGCCGCCACCGCCACGAGGGCGAGCGTCGCGGCCGCGAGGAGGGGGGCGGCGCCTCTCACCGGGTGATCTCCCAGGCCTCCCGGTGGGACATGCCGAGGCCGAGATAGCCGTCCTGCTCGATCTCGGAGAGCACGCGCGGGTCGCGCCGGAACCACGGCCCGTCACCCGCGGCATCCGGGTTCTCGTCGGCCCAGTCGCGCGTCCACGCATCGGCCGACGTCCACTCCTCGTCGCCCACGGTGCGGATCCGCTGGACGAGGTAGACGTTCGTCGCGCCGACATACTCGTCCTCGATCAGCAGACCGTCGACCTCCACCTGCTGGCCGCAGAACGGAAGCAGCTCCTGCACGGCGCCGGTGAAGGCGGGCTGGGAGTTCTTGTTCGGATAGACCAGCGCGTCGTCCGCGGCGCGGAGCAGCGCGAGCTGCCGGTCGCCGCCGCCGCAATCCTCCGGGCAGTCGCCTGCGATCTCGCAGAGCGGGTCCACGACGGTGGCCTCGAAGCGGGCGGGCTGCTCGGCGAAGAGGTTCCAGGAGCGGGCCTCCGAGCCCTCCGAGAAATCCTGCGCCGCGAGGGCGGCGGGAAGGGCGAGGGGGAGGGCGAGGAGCGCGGCGCGCATGTGGCGTGTCATCGGTCGGGGCTCCGTCATTCTGCGGCCGGCTCGGGGATGGCGAAGGGGGGCACGACCCCGAAATCCTCGTGGGTGAGGTTGGTGATGCCATGGTCCTCGAGCACCTCGTCGATGGCGAGGTAGGTCAGCCCGTCCCGCTCCCAGGTGCGGCCCGAGATCTCGATGTCGTGGCTGGCGAGGCGGAGCTGGGCGTCGCCGCCCGCCGTGCCCTCGTCGCCGAAGGCCAGGATCATGTACACCGTCCCGTCCTCGCCCAGCAGGCCCACCGGGATGCCGCCGGCCGAGCACCAAAGCGCGCAGGTGTGGTGCGCCGAGCCAACCACCGCCTCGGGCGAGCCCATCACGCCGGAGAAGTAGCACCAGGTGTCGATCACCTCGCCCCGGATCCGGACGCTCTCGCCCTCGGCCTGCGCCGCCGCGGCCCCGGGCGCCAGGGCGGGCGCCGCGAGCGCGACGGCCGCCGCTGCTGCGCGTAGGGTTCGGTTGTATCTCATGATGTCCTCCGGCTCTCGTCCCCATAGACTAGCCGCATCGGCGCCGCCGTGTTGCACAACTGCGTGAGGGTGGGCCCGCAGGCGGGGCGCCTGCGCGCGGTACTTCCTCGTACGGGGCGCAACCCGTCCCGCCGCGCCACGGGCCGGACTGCTCGGACCGCGCCGCGATGCCCGGCAGGGAAACGGGGTCCGCAATCTGCGCATAGGCGCGGCACCGGTATCCTTCGCCTCGGCAGGAAGAGCGTTCGGCCGGAGGGGACACGAAGCGCCCCGCTCCACCGCCCGGGCGCCGCCCCCGGTCCGGCGCTCGTCCGGCCCCGCGTCTCGGAAGCGTAGGTCGTTTGAGCGCGCGTTCCGGCGTGTACCCGATGCCCCCGGAGCGCCTATGGAAAGCGTCCTGCGTTCAGAGCGACATGCCCCCGTCCACCGGCAGCACCGCCCCGGTGACGAACCCCGCGTCGTCGGAGGCGAGGAAGAGGGCCGCGCGCGCCACGTCCCACGGGGTGCCCTGCCGCCCGAGGGGGACCATCGCCGCGCGGGCGCGGGCGAGCTCCTCCCGGTCCGCGCCGGGGGCTACCACCGCCCTGACGTGCGGCGTGTCGATCGGGCCGGGGCGCACGACGTTGGCGCGGATGCCGTGCGGTGCCTCGGCGCGCGCGATGCTCCGGGCGAGGCGTTCCAGCGCCGCCTTCGACGCCTCGTAGGCCGCGTAGGCGTAGGGCCCCGCCCGCACGGCGGCGACCGACGAGACGAAGACGAGCGCGCCATACCCGCGCGCCCGCATCCCCGGCAGTGCGGCCTGCGCGAGGAGGAACGCCGAGCGGAGGTTCACCTCCATCACCCTGTCCCAGTCGGCGGGCGCGGTCTCGGCGGCGCCGCCCGGGGTCGAGGTGCCCAGGTTGTGGTGCAGCACGTCGAGCCCGCCCCACGCCTCCGCGCGGGCGACGGCGCGGCTTACGGCCGCGTCCTCCGTGAGATCCCCGACCTCCGGCTCGGCCGCGCCGCCCTCGGCCGACACCTGCGCGCAGGTCTCCTCGGCCGCCGCGCGGTCGCGGTCGCAGACGAGGACGCGCGCGCCCTCCCGCGCGTAGAGGATCGCGGCGGCGCGGCCGTTGCCCATGCCCGGCCCGATCGAGCCGCCCCCCGCGACGAGCACGACCCGCCCCGCGAAGCGCCCGCTCACCGCGTCAGGATCCCGGGCAGGGTGGTGACGATGGCCGGCTGCCAGATCAGCAGCGCGAGGACGCAGAGCTGCAGCGCCACGAACGGTATGATGCCGCGATAGACCTCCCCCATCGTCAGCGCGTCGTTCGCGGCGCCCTTCAGGTAGAACAGCGCGAAGCCGAAGGGCGGCGTGAGGAACGAGGTCTGGAGGTTCACCGCGACCAGCACGGCGAACCAGTAGATCATGTCGCCGCGGGCCACGTGGTCGCCCAGGTCCAGCAGCCCCACGATGGGGGCGAAGATGGGCAGCAGGATCAGCGTGATCTCGATCCAGTCGAAGAAGAAGCCCATGACGAAGACCATGATCATCATCATCGCCAGCAGGCCCCAGTCGCCCAGGGCCAGGGAGCGCGCCGTCTCGACGATGAAGTGCTCGCCGCCGATGCCGCGGAACACGTAGGCGAAGGCGGTGGCGCCCACGAAGATGAAGAAGAGCATCGCGATGGTGCGCACCGAGCCGTCGAGCGCCGCGGTGAGCGTGGCGGGGCTCAGCCGCCCGCGGAGCAGCCCGAGCAGCAGCGCCGCGGCGGCGCCCACGCCCGAGGCCTCGGTGGGGGTGGCGACGCCGCCGAGGATGGAGCCCAGCACGGCCACGATGATCAGGAAGGGGAGCGCGAGGGCCACCGTGAACTCGGCCCAGAACCCCGCGCCCAGGGGCTCTGCCGGGGCCCGCGGCGCGACGGCCGGCTGGAGGGCCGAGCGCAGGACGATGTAGACGACGTAGACGCCCGCGAGGAGCAGGCCCGGCAGGAAGGCGGCGACGAAGAGCTTGGCGAGGTTCAGCGTGAGCAGGTCGCCCATGAAGACGAGCATCACCGAGGGCGGGATCAGGATGCCGAGCGTGCCGGCGGAGGCCACGGTGCCGGCGGCGAGCGCGGGGTCGTAGCCGCGGGACAGCATCGTCGGGATGGCGAGCACGGTCAGCATGACGACCGAGGCGCCGATGATCCCGGTGGCGGCGGCCAGGATGGTGCCCATCAGCGTCACCGCGAGCGCCAGCCCGCCGGGCACGGCGCGCAGCACCTTCTGGAGCGCGACGAGCAGGTCCTCGGCGATGCGCGTCTTCTCCATGACGAGGCCCATGAAGATGAACATGGGCGCCGCGACGAGCACGGGGTTCTCGATGATGCCGCCGAAGATGCGGTTGGGCATGAGCGTGAGCTGCGCGAAGCGCATCTCGCCAGAGGCGAGGGCGAGCCCCCCGAAGATCAGCGTCACGCCCATCAGGACGACGCCCACGGGCAGCGTCGAGAAGAGCCCGGCGATGAGGGCGAGGAACATGAGGGCGGGGAGGGTGGCCTCCATCAGCGCCGCCCCCGCATCCGCCCTCGCCCGCCCCGGCCCCGGAGCCGGGGCCCCGCGGACACGGGAACGACGTCGCGGGCGGGGGAGGCCCCGGCTCGGGGCCGGGGCGGGCGAGGCGGGGGGATGACGGGGCTCATCGCTCCCAGGGCTCGGCGAGGAGATCGGGGCGGCGCAGCGCAACCGCGCAGCGCAGCGCCACCGCCAGCGCGCCCAGCATCGTCAGGAGCCCGGAGAGCGGGATGGCCGACTTGATGATCCAGCGGTTCGGCAGGCCCATCCCGCCCGGCGCCCCCTCGCCGCGCGTCCAGGCGCGGTGCGCGAAATCCCAGCCGAACCACATCAGCAGGACGCAGAACGGCACCACGAAGAAGAGGATGGCCGCGATCTCGAGCATCAGCCGCCGGCGCGCGCCGATGGCCTCGGCGAGGATGTCGATGCGCACATGGGCGTCCTTCAGGTAGGCGTGGCCGAAGGCCAGCACCGCGATCGCGCCGTGCAGGTGCCATTCGAGCTCCGTCATCACGAAGGAGCCGGTGTCGAAGAAGCGCCGCCCGATCACGTCGTAGAGGATGACGCCCGTCAGCGTCAGGAGGCCGAGCCCCGCCGCGGCGGCGGCGAGGCGGCAGGGCCAGGCCAGCAGGCCCGACAGGGTGAGCGCGGCGCGCATCGGCGCGGCTCCGCGGCGCCCGTCAGTCCAGGTAGCCCAGCCGCTTCCACTCCGCGTAGTCCTCGCGGAAGGCGCTGAGGTGCTCCCAGACGCGGCCGAACTCCGCGTCGGCCTCGGCCTTCTCGGCCACGACCTCGGTCCAGGCGGTCTCGAAGGTGTCGAGCATCTCGTCGGACCAGCGGTGCACGGTGGCGCCGTTCTCCTCGACCATCTTGGCCAGCGGCTCGAGCTGGATCGCCTCGCCCTGCGCCATGGTGCGCGCGACGTTGGCGGCGCAGACCTCCTGAATGGCGGCCTTCTCGAGATCCGAGAAGCCCTCCCACGTCCCGAGGTTGAACGCGAGCGTGATCAGCGAGGTCTGCTGGTGCCAGCCGGGGAAGTAGTAGTGGCTCGCGTGCTCGTACATGCCGAGCGCGTCGTCGATGGCGGGGAAGGAGATCTCGGCGGCGTCGATGGTGCCGAGGTTGAGCGCGCTCATCGTGTCGGCCGGGGGCAGGGACTGCGCCTGCACGCCGAGCTTGCCGAACACCGCTGCCCCGAGCCCGAAGATCCGCATCTTGAGGCCCTGGAGGTCCTCGACCGAGTTGATCTCGGTCGCGAACCAGCCCGACGCCTCCGGCACGAGCACGGCGCAGAGTTCGGAGTGGATGTCGAAGGCGGCGCTCAGCTCGTTGTAGAGCTCGTAGCCGCCGCCCTCGTACCACCATGCGCTGTACTCGCGCACGTCCGGCCCGAAGGGCACGGCGGTGAACAGGGGCGCGGCCGGCATCACGCCCTCGGCGAAGCCGGGCGAGTACCAGGCCGCCTCGATGGCGCCCGTCGATAGTGCGTCCCAGATCTCGCCGCCCGCGACGATCTCGCCGGGGTTGCGGAAGATCAGGTTCACGGAGCCGCCGGTGAGCGTGCTGATCCGCGGGCCCACGTTCTGGCCGGAATCGCCCAGGAGCGGCAGCGTCCCCTGATAGATCGACTGCATCTCGATGTCGCGCGCCGCCGCAGGCAGCGCGAGCGTGGCCGCGAGCGCGGCCAGACCGATACGTCCCATTCGTGTCTCCTCCCTATAGGTCCGCGAGGAACCGTTCGACCCTCGCGTTGAACTCCCGCGCGTTCTCCATGAACATGAAGTGCGAGCCGCCCTCGTCGGCGCCGAACACCTCGAGCGTCCCGCCCCCCGGCACGGCCGACGCGGACCAGCGGAGGCCGTCGAGCGGCACGATGCTGGCCTCGCCGCCGATCACGAGCACCGGGAGCTCGATCCGCCGGATCACGTCGCGCCAGTCGTTGTAGACGTGGTTGACGATCAGGTCGGCCGCCTGCCGGCGCGGGAACTTCAGGTTCAGGCGGATCGCCTCCTCCAGCATGTCCGCGTCCACGCCCGGCGTGAACATCGAGGCGATGAAGCCGCGCGTCGTCGCCTCGCCCTCGGGCCCCGCGAGCGCGGCGCAGGTCTCGAAGGTGGCCTCGCTCGTGAACATCGCGCCGCCGTCGCGCCTCTCCTCCTCGCTCAGGAGCGGGTTGTCCGACAGGAACGGCGACTGGTCGCAATGCACGATCGCCGAGAGGCGGTCGGCCCCCCACAGATCGTAGTAGCCCCAGATCACCGAGGAGCCCATCGAGTGCCCCATCACCACGACGTCGCGCAGGTCGAGCGCCTCGATCAGCTCGCGCATGTCCTTCGACAGCCGCGCGATGCGGTAGCCATACGTGACCTTCGCGCTCTCGCCATGGCCGCGCATGTCGACCGCAATCACACGATGGGTCTTTGCGAAGTGGGCGATCTGGGCGCCCCACTGCGCCGCCGTCTGCGACCAGCCGGGGATCATCAGGAACGGGCGGCCCTCTCCCGTCTCGAGATAGCTGAGCGTCGCCCCGTCCCCGGTCGTGAAGCTCCTGCGGTCCGCTCCGTGATCCATCGCGCCGTCCTCCCTCACGCCACCCTGTCGCCCTTGCGCACCGTCACCGCGCGGCTGTCCACGGCCGGAAGCATCCGCCCCGGATCGCGCGTCACCATCACGTCGACGACGCTGGGCCTCTCCCGCTCCCCGAAGGCGGCCTCCAGCGCGGCGCCGAGCTCCTCGGGGCGCTCGACGCGGACGCCGTGGCAGCCCATCGCCTCGGCCACGGCCGCGTAGTCCGTCTCCACGAGGTCGGAGGACTGGTAGGCCCCCTCGCCGTACATGAGGTGCTGGAGCGCCTTCACGTAGCCCGAGGCCGCGTTGTTCACGACGATCACGGTGACGGGAAGCTTCATGCGCCGCGCCGTCTCCAGCTCCCCCAGCACCATGTTGAAGCCCCCGTCCCCGGTCAGGCCCGCGACCACCGCGCCGGGGCGGGCCAGCTGCGCGCCCATCGCGCCCGGCAGGCCGTAGCCGATGGAGGCGAAGCCGCGGTCGGGCACGAAGGAGCGCCCCGCGCGCCGCGGCTCGAAGAGAAGCCCCCCCCAATGCGCCGCGAAGCCCCCGTCGGCCACGAGGATCCCGTCCTCCGGCAGCAGGCGGTTCAGCTCCGTGATCAGGCGGCCCATGTGGACGGGCGCCTCCTCCGACAGCCGACGGTCGGCCGTCTCCCCGCGCCAGCGCTCCATCCGCTCGGGCACGCGGGCGACCCAGCCCTCCCGGTCGGGCGCGTCCCCGCCCGCGAGCGCCGCGTGGAGATCCGCGAGTCCCGCCTTCGCGTCGCCCCAGAGCTTGAGCGCGGGTCGGTAGGTGCGCCCCATCTCCTCGGCCACGATGTCGAGGTGGATCACCGCCTTGCCCGGCGCGGGCACCGTGAAGCGCTTCGTGGCGATCTCGCCCAGCTTGCAGCCCACCACGAGCAGACAGTCGGCCTCCTCGATCAGGCCGTTGGCGATCCGGTCGTAGCGGCCGAAGAGCCCGGCATCGAGCGGCGAGGAGGCGGGCAGGGCGCCCTTGCCGGTCATCGTGTGGGCCACCGGCATCCCGCAGGCTTGGGCCAGCGCGGCTACCTCCGCCCACGCGCCCGAGAGGTGGACCCCGCCGCCCACCAGCATCATCGGGCGCGCCGCGCCGCGCAGCATCTCCGCGGCGCGGGCCAGGGCCGCGGCGTCGGGGCGGCAGCGGAGCGCGGGGGCGGCCTCGTGCGCAGGGTCGGCGGCGAAGTCGCCCTCCTCGAACCCGTGGAGCCCGTGGGCCACGTCCTCGGGCACGTCCACCACGACCGGTCCGGGCCGCCCGGAGGTGGCCACCGCGAAGGCCCGCGCCACCGCCTCGGGCACGCGGGACACGGCCTCGACGCGGATCAGCTCCTTGACGGCGGGGCGCAGGATCGAGACCTGATCGGTCTCCTGCGTCATGTTCTTGCCGGCATGGTCCCGCTGCGCGTCGCCCACGACGGCCACCAGCGGCGAGCCCGCGTTCAGCGCCTCCACCAGCCCCGTCACGAGGTTCGTCGCCCCGGGCCCAAGCGTCGCGTCCACGAGGCCCACGCGACCCGAGACCTTGGCGTAGGCGTCGGCGGCGAAGGTGGCGCAGCGCTCGTCGTTGATGAGGTGATGGTCGAGCCCCAGCCTCCGGGCCGCGTCGTAGAAGGGCAGGAGCTGGAAGCCGCCCATCCCGAACATCGGCCCCGCCCCGTGGGCCAGCAGCGCGCGGGCCAGCGCCTCGCCGCCCGTCATCTCGTTCGGCAGGTCGGTGGGCGGGCTCATGCGCACAGCTCCCGGCAGGCATCCGCGATCAAGTCTTCCGTCACCCTCAGCCGATCCTCCAGGTTGGGCGCGTAGGGGATCAGGCTGCGGGGGCTGCCGAGCCGGCGCGGCCGGGCGCGGAGATCGCACTCCGCCGCGACGCTCGCCACCACCTCCGCGCCGAACCCGCCCACCGCCACCGCCTCGTGCGCCACCAGCAGGCGGCCCGTGCGGCCAGCGCTCTCGCACACCCCGTCCCGATCCCAGGGCCAGAGCGAGCGGAGGTCGAGCACGTCCGCCCCGATCCCCTCGGCCGACAGCGCCTTCGCCGCCCGCTCCGCGACGTTGGCCGTGTCGGACCACGACACGACCGTCACGTCGCCCCCCGCACGGCGCCGCCGCAGCGTTCCCCACGCGTAGGGCTCGGCCGGATCGACCTCGCCCTCCATCGCCCAGATGTTCTTGTGCTCGAGATAGACGACCGGATCGTCCGCCTCGATGGCGGCGCGCATCATCGCGTAGTTGTCCTGCGGGGTGGAGGGTACCGCGACGACCAGCCCCGGGACGTGCGCGTACCACGCCTCGAGGCTCTGGGAGTGCTGCGCCGCGGAGGAGCGCCACATCCCCATCGGCTTGCGGATCACCATCGGCGCGCGGGACTGGCCGCCGAACATGAAGCGCGCCTTGGCGATCTGGTTGACCAGCTCGTCCGTGGCGCAGAGCGCGAAATCGGCGAAGCGCATCTCGACCACGGGCCGCGTGCCCACCATCGCCGCGCCGAAGGCCGCGCCCATGATCGCCGCCTCGCTGATCGGCGCGTCCGACACGCGGTCCGGCCCGAACCGCTCGCGCAGGCCCTTGTACTGGCCGAACACCCCGCCGCGGCCGAGATCCTCGCCCACGCACCAGACGCGCGGATCCGCCTCCATCGCCTGCGAAAGGGCCTCCAGCGCCGCGCCGGCATAGCTCATCATGCCCATCAGACGGCCCGCTCCTGCGGCGAGCCCACGTCCTGCACGTCGGCGAACGCGGTCGCCGCCTCCGGGAAGGGCGCGTCGCGGGCGGCATCCAGCGCGGCTGCCATCTCGGCGCGGGCGGCCTCGCGGAGCCGGTCCATCTCCTCCGCCCCGACGCCCGCCTGGGCCAGCACCTCCCGCTGCCGCGCGATCGGGTCGTCGGCGGCGATGCGCGCCTCCGCCTCCGCCGCGGGGCGGTAGGCGGCCGGGTCGAAATAGGTGTGCCCGCCCTGCCGGAAGGTGCGCGCGTGGAGGAAGGCCGGTGCGCGCGCCTCCCGCACCCGGGCCACGAGGC
Organism: uncultured Jannaschia sp.; assembly: GCA_964637265.1. GTDB lineage: Bacteria > Pseudomonadota > Alphaproteobacteria > Rhodobacterales > Rhodobacteraceae > Jannaschia. Next base: position 7,568 of record CAZWWR010000030.1, on the reverse strand, counting down.
CCGCGGCCGCGTCGGCCACCGCCTCGGCGTCGTTGCCGTCCACCTCCTCGGTGTGGAGCCCGATCGCCCGGGCCCGCGCCGCGGCCCCCGGACCGGCGGTCATGTCGGCCGTGCGCGTGGTGGCCGACCACTCGTTGTCCTCGCACACGAACAGCACCGGCAGGCCGAACACGACGGCCCAGTTCAGCCCCTCGAGGAACGGCCCGCGGTTGATCGCCCCGTCGCCGAAGAGGTCGACCACGATCCGGTCGTCGCCCAGCAGCTTGATCCCGTGCGCCGCGCCCGCCCCGATGGGGATGTTGGCCGAGACCACGCCGTTGGCGCCCAGCATCCCCACCCCGAAATCCGCGATGTGCATGGAGCCGCCCTTGCCGCCGCAGCAGCCGCCCGCGCGGCCCAGCAGCTCCTTCATCATGGCGGCCGGGCTCGCCCCCTTGGCCAGCGTGTGCCCGTGGCCGCGATGCGTGCTCACCATCAGGTCGTCCCGCCGGAGGTTCCGCATGATCCCGGCCGCGCAGGCCTCCTGCCCGATGCTCAGGTGGATCGCGCCGAGCACCAGCCCCTCGTCCACCGCGGCCCGCTCGGCCGCCCGCTCGAAGGCGCGGATCCGCTCCATGGTGGCGAGCAGCGCGAGGCCCCGGTCGCGGTCGTAGTTCCTCACGCCGCCGCCTCCATCTCGCTCAGCCGCGCGCCGAGCCGTTCCGCCTCGCGGTGCAGCGCCGGCAGGATCACCCCGGCACGCCGCGCCTCGCCCATGCGCTCGTCGATGGCCCCCACCGCGAGCGCCGCCACGAGCCGCCCGCCCCGGGTCACGACCGGCACGCCGACCGCGCTCATCGCGGGCACCACCAGCCCGGGGTTCAGCGCGTGGCCCGTCTCCTCGTAGCGCAGGCGAGCGGCGTTGAGCGCCGCCTCGGTCATCCCGTACTCCGCCAGCCATGCCCGGTTGACCCGGTTGACCACCGCGCGCCGCGCGGCCGGCATCGCGCACCAGAGCGCCAGCGCGCCCGCGCCCACGCCCAGCGGCCGCCGGTCCCCCCGGTCGAGCGTGAGAGTCCGGATCGGGTAGGCGCCCACCTTGCGCGCCACGCAGACCGAGGCCGCGCCCTCGGGCACCGAGAGGAACACCGTGTCCTCGGTCTCGGCGGCGAGGCGGCCCATGCCCCGGCACGCGAAGGCGGCGAGGTCGATGCGGTCCGCGGCGCGGGCGATCTCGCCGAGCCGGTGCCCCAGCCGCCAGCCCCGGCTCTCCGGATCCTGCACGACGTAGCGGATGCCGGCCAGGGAGGTGAGCACGCGGTGCGCGGTCGTCTTCGTGAGCGCGGTCCGCGCCACCAGCTCGGACAGGGTCGCCCCCTCCGGCGCGGCGGCCAGCGCGTCGAGCACGCGGGCGGCCCGCGCGATGGAGCCCGTGGTCGCCCCGCCCTCCGACATGCCCCTCCCCTGTTCCGATAATCGGAACGCTGATTGCCGCTCAGGGGAACGCGATTGCGGCCCCCTGTCAAGCTCTCTAGCCTCGGGCGCATGATCCTCCTGGACTCGATCACCGATGCCGGTCCGGCGCATCGCGGCGCCGTCGCGCTCTCGGGGTCGCATGGAGGACGCTTCCCGGCCGCGGTCGCCTCCCGGGCCGGGTTGCGCGCGGCGATCTTCAGCGACGCGGGAGGGGGTCTCGACGGGGCGGGCGTGGCGGGGCTCGCCGCGCTCGATACGGTGGGTATGGCCGCCGCCGCGACCGACGCGGGGACGTGCCGCATCGGCTCCGCCGCCGACGCGCTGGACCGGGGCCGCCTTTCGGGGGTCAACGCCGCCGCCGCGCGGCTCGGCCTCCGGGCGGGGATGCCGGTATCGGAGGCGGTCGCTGCGCTCGACGCCGCGCCGTCCCCCTCGGGCGTCCTGCCCGCGGTCGAGGAGGCGCGGCGCACCCTCGCGCTTCCGTCCGGCCTGGACCTCCGCCTCCTCGACTCGGCCTCGCTCGTCGGGCCCGAGGATGCGGGCGCCGTGGTGATCACCGGGTCGCATGGCGGGCTCGTCGGCGGCCGCCCGGAGCGTGCGCTGAAGGCGGCCGCCCGTCTCGCCGCGTTCAACGATGCGGGCGTCGGGATCGAGGGGGTCGGCATCACCCGCCTCCCCGCGCTCGAGGAGCGGGGGATCGCCGCGGTCGCCGTTGGCCACGGGACGGCCCGGATCGGCGAGGCCGCCTCGACCTACGGGACCGGCGTCATCTCCGCCGCGAATGCCGCGGCGCGCGCGCTGGGGCTGGAGGAGGGCATGCGCCTGCGCGCCGCGCTCGACCGCCTGCCTCCGCCCCGCCCCGCCTGACGCGCCGGCCGGCCGAGCGCTGTCACCCGGAAAAGAGCTGTCGCCCCGCAAGGCCGAGATCGCGTGCGTCCCGCGCACGCATGCAGCCCTCCCGAAATGGTGATCGCTAACCCGCATGCGCCGCGGAGCCATCCTCTATCGCGCGACCCACGCGCGATCACCCGGCCGCTCCGAGGGACAAGGGAAATACACCTCCTCCCGCGCGATGCGCGCGCGGGCGCGTGCGTTCCCCCCCGCGTCCGGGGCTGGCCCGGGCCGACGCGCACCCTAGGTCGCGCCCCATGGCCCTGAGCTACAAGACCCGCAAGCGCCTCGCGCAGCTCCTGCTGCTGGTGGGGCTGCCGCTCTACGTGGTGGTCGCCGTCACCGTGGTCGGCTGGTTCGACCGTCCGCCCATCTGGGCCGAGCTGCTGCTCTACGTCGTGCTCGGGGTGATCTGGGCGCTGCCGTTCCGGGCGGTGTTCCTCGGCGTCGGCCGCCCCGATCCCGATGCCCCGCCAGAGCCCGCCGATACGGCTGCGGGGGCACCGGGCGGACCCGCGCCCCGCGCGGCTCCCACCGAACGCGGCGACGCGCCGGCGGCATCCTCCCGGCCGCCCTCCCCCCCGACCTGACCCACTGGCCGCGCGGGTCTGGGACCGGATCCGGGCGGAGCGGCTGCGCGCGAAGGCCGCATGCGGCAGCCCCCTTGCCTTCGCGCCAAACCTGCCCCATCTGCCTCACGCTGCAAGTTTGAACACCGCTGTCTCCGTCTTCGGCTTCAGTCGCGTACCAGACCGAATGCCGAGCGCCGTCGCATCCCGCGGGCGGCCGAACGACAGGAGTGATCACGATGGCCACCGGCACCGTGAAATGGTTCAACACCACCAAGGGCTACGGCTTCATCCAGCCGGAAGACGGCGGGCGCGACGTGTTCGTGCACGTCACCGCGCTGGAGCGCGCCGGCATCCGCGGTCTCGATGACGGGCAGAAGGTGTCCTACGAGCTCGAGACGGGGCGCAACGGCAAGGAATCCGCCGCGGACCTCAAGCTGCTCTGAGCGTTTGACGCGCGTCAAGGCGCTCCCGTCCGAGGGGGCGCCATTCTCCGGGCACGACTGAGGGAGGATCGCGAATGTCCCACGTGCCCCACGAGCTGGCCGAGGAGTTTCCTGGCCGCACAGACCGGATCCACGCGCTCTGCGCCGAGAACGCGCATTTCCGGAAGTTGTCCGACCGCTATCACGAGGTGAACCGCGCGATCCACCGCGCGGAATGCAACGTGGAGCCGATGGGCGAGACGGCCGAGGGCGAGCTGCGCCGCGAGCGGATGCACCTCAAGGACGAGATCGCCCGGATGCTGGCCTGACGGCCGGGCCCCGGGCGACCGCCCCGCGACGCCGTCCGGCGGCGGGGACGGGAGGGGCGGCGACGCCGATCGGCACCGCCGCACCGCGCCTCACACCTGCGAGACGATCAGCGGCTGATACTCGTCCCAGGCGAAGAGCGAGTCGTGGCCGCTGTCGTAGAAGGACAGGGACTGGTCGGCGTCGAGGTCGGTGAGCCGGCCGTTCCCGTCGAGCTTCCAGGCGTCCGCCGAGGCCCACTTGTAGGCGCCGACATAGCCGTGCTTGCTGGTGCTGAGGTAGTGGTTGCCGCTCCACTCGCCGCTCGCGACCTTCAGGTAGGTCTTGCCGTCGTTGTCGTAGGTGTACTCGAACTCGACGCCATCCTCGGCGTAGACGCACCATCCGCCGTCGTCGACGTTCACGAAGCCCATGGGCGTGTCGGTCGAACCGGCCTTGAGCGCGAGCCTGAAGCGCTTGCCGGACATGGCCTGCGGGGCGGCCTCGAGATGGGCGGCGAAGGTTCCGGCGGGCTTCTGCGGGGCCTTGGTCATCTGTCTGTCTCCTGAGCGAGGTCCATCCGGCTCCTGCCGTGATGTGCCCTCACCCTAGGAGGGCGGGGGCCGGGCGGTCTGTGAACGGCGTCACACCGACCGCCCGGCCGGAACCGGGCTAGGAACCGGCAGGAACCGGGCGGGCCGGGATCAGTCGATCTGCGCCCAGCGCGCCTCGACCTGCGCCGCCACGTCCTCGGCCGGCTCGCCGGTGACGTAGTCCACCATCCCGGTCCAGAACGCCTCCGTGCCGATCTCGCCGGGCATCAGGTCGGAGCCGTCGAAGCGGAACGTCGTCGCCGAGGTCAGGAGCTCGCCCAGGCTCCGCTGCGTGTCGGAGGTGTAGATCTCCTGGTTCGCCCCGGTATGCGGGGTCAGGAACTGGCCCTGGCTCATCATGATCTCGTGGGCGATCGGCGTCTTGAGGAACTCGAGGAAGCCGCGCGCGACGGGCGTGTCCTCGGTCATCGCGATGAGCCCGCCCGAGCCCAGCACCGGCGTGCCCAGATCCTCGGAGGCGAAGGCGGGGAAGTAGAAGAAGTCCACGTCCACGCCGGGCTCCACCCCGTCGGGGAAGAAGAACGGGATGAACGAGGCCTGCCGGTGCATGTAGCACTCGGGCGGGAACTCGAACATGCCGTCGGGGCTGTCGCGGAAGTCGGTGGAGGCCACGCCCTCGGGGCCGCTGGGCGTGTAGTCGGGGTTCAGCGCGAAGTGCCCGAACTCCTCGATGGCGCGGATCACGCGCTCGTCGTCGAAGGGGATCTCGTGGCGCGTCCACTGGTCGTACACGTCGGGCGGCACCGTCCGCAGCATCATGTCCTCGACCCAGTCGGTCGCCGGCCATCCCGTCGCCGCCCCGGATCCCAGCCCGATGCACCAGGGCGTCCCGCCGTCCTCGACGATCCGGTCGGTCAGCTCCTTCAGTGTCTCCATCGTCTCGGGGATCTCGTATCCCGCCTCCTCGAAGTTCTCGGGCACGTACCAGACGAGGCTCTTCACGTCCGTCCCGAAGAAGATGCCGTAGTTCGCCTCCTCCCCGTCCGGCCCCTCGAAGGTGGCGAGGTCGGCCCAGCTCTCGCCGGCCGCGTAGGTCTCGCGCACCCAGTCCGCCATCTCCTCGCCCACCGGCTGGAGCACGCCGCGGCCGGCCAGATCCTGCGCCAGCCCCGGCTGCGGGAAGTTGGCGATGTCGGGCAGGGTGCCCGCCTGCGCGGCGATCACGATGTCGCTCTCGAAGCTCTCCGAGCCGGTGTACTGCACCTCCGCGCCGGTGGCCTCGGTGAAGTAGGCGTAGAGCGCCTCGAGCCTCGTCCCGTCCTCGCCGGTGGAGGCGCCCGTGACCTCGATGCGCTCGCCCGAGTAGTCGTGCTCGGCGGCGAACGCCTCGAAGCTCTCCCAGTTGAACGCCCCCTCGCCGATCGGATGGAGCAGATCCTGCGCCGCGCCGGGGGCCGCGACGGGCGCGGCCAGCGCGCACCCCATGAGCGCCGCCCGGAGGCGGGTGGTGTTCGTCATGTCTCTATTCCTCCCATGCGGGCTCAGCGGCCCTCCGGCCAGAGTGCGTGCGAAGCCGCACCAGGGTCAACGCCGGAGGGCGAACGCGCTTGCAAAGACACGCGCAGCGGCTAGACGCGCGAACGGTTGAAAGCGCTTCGGGCCGGTTCCGCCCGGGCCCGGGCGAGGAGTGGACGCATGACCGATCAGGAGTGGTGGCGCGGAGCGGTGATCTACCAGATCTACCCCCGCTCGTACCGGGACGCGAACGGCGACGGCATCGGCGACCTCGCCGGCATCACCGAGAAGCTCGACTACGTGGCCTCGCTCGGCGTGGACGCGATCTGGCTGTCGCCGGTCTTCACCTCGCCGATGAAGGACATGGGCTACGACGTGTCGGACTACACCGACATCGACCCGATCTTCGGAACGCTGGCCGAGTTCGACGCCATGGTCGAGAAGGCCCACGCGCTGGGCCTGAAGGTAGTGATCGACCAAGTGCTCTCGCACTCCTCCGACCAGCACCCCTTCTTCCGCGAATCGCGCCGCAGCCGCGACAACCCCAGGGCCGACTGGTACGTCTGGGCCGACCCGAAGCCCGACGGCACCGAGCCCAACAACTGGATGGCGACCTTCGGCGGCCATGCCTGGGAGTGGGAGCCGCGACGGCGGCAGTACTACCTGCACAACTTCCTCGCCGAGCAGCCCGACTGGAACTTCTGGAACCCGGACGTGCAGGACTGGCTGCTCGAGCAGATGCGCTTCTGGCTCGACCGGGGGGTGGACGGGTTCCGGCTCGACACGGCCAACTTCTACGTCCACGACCGCCTGCTGCGCGACAACCCGGTCGACCCGCGCTGGACGGGCGGCGTGATCGACGCCCGCCCCGGCAACCAGCAATACTGCATGTACTCGAAGAACCAGCCCGAGAACGTGGCCTTCCTCGAGCGGATGCGCAGCCTGATGGAGGAGTACGACGCCCGCACGCTCGTGGGCGAGATCGGCGACGCGCACCGCTCGATCGACCTGATGGCGGAGTACACCTCGGGCAACGACCGCCTCCACATGGCCTACAGCTTCGAGCTGCTGGGCGACAACTTCACGCCCGCCCACATCCGCCACTGCGTCGAGCACTTCTTCGCCGAGGCGCCCGAGGGCTGGCCGACCTGGGCGTTCTCGAACCACGACGTGATCCGCCACCTGACGCGGTGGAAGACGCAGGGCCGCGACGAGGCCAGCCTCGCCAGGCTCTGCGGCGCGCTCCTCCTGTCGCTCCAGGGCTCGATCTGCATCTACCAGGGCGAGGAGGTCGGCCAGACCGAGACCGAGCTCTCCTACGACGAGCTGACCGATCCCCAGGGCCTCACCTTCTGGCCCGAGGACAAGGGGCGCGACGGCTGCCGGACGCCCATGATCTGGGACGCCAACGCCTCGCAGGGGGGCTTCTCGGAGGCCAACCGGACGTGGCTGCCGGTCAAGGAGGCGCAGCTCCGCCACGCGGTCGAGGCGCAGGACGGGGTCGAGGGCTCCGTGCTCCAGTTCTACCGCGACATGCTGCGCCTGCGCCGCGAGCGCCACGACCTGCGCCTCGGGGTCACCCGCTTCCTCGATCTCGACCACCCGCTCCTCGGCTTCGAGCGGGGGGCCGCGGGCGAGCACGGGACGCTGTGCCTCTTCAACCTCTCGGCCGATCCGCACGAGGCGCCCATGCCCCGCGCCGCGCGCCCGCTGCTGTCGCAGGACGCGCATGTGGCGGACGGCCGGGTGTCGCTCGGGCCGTCCGGCTTCCTGATCGCCGCCTGAGCGGCGTCACGCCGCCCGCCTCGCCTCCCATCGGGGGCGGGGCCGGCGGGGAGGGGGCCCTCGCGGGG
>CAZWWR010000029.1:0-23780 GCA_964637265.1 uncultured Jannaschia sp. | reverse complement strand
GACGGGCCCGTCCAGGGCGGCGCGCTTGGCGCCGCTGGCATCCTGGTTGAACCGTTGGCTCGTGATCGTGGTCGGGGGCATCGGGATCGCTCCGCGTCACGTCACGTAACTACGTAGTAACAAGACCTGTCGAACGCAACGAGCCCGTTCTGCGAGCTCTTTCTTTCCCGACTCTGCTTCGTTGAAAGCATGCGCTTCCGTCGAGATTGGCTAACTCCTTCCGGTGTTTCGACTCGCTCTGAAGCAGAGTTATCCACAATCTCGCAGTGTTATATACAGTGTTAAAGAGTGTTACGGTGAGAACATGGCCTGGATCGTCTTTTTGAATCATTGTTTTACAATGTTCTCCGGTGGGTGATATTACGATAGATGGTGGGTGATCTTACGATAGTCGGTGGGTGATCTTACGATAGCTCGGCAGTTCGGCGGCTACTTATCCACAAGCCCTCTCCGGTGGGTGATCTTACGAAGCTCTTGCCTCGGTGGGTGATCTTACGAATAGTGCCGCTATGGTGGGTGATCTTACGAAGTCGGACCGCACGCCGCTGCTCCCCCTGCGTCACGATCAGGGGGATTTTTTCGTCTGCGACATCTTCAACGCAGTGCCGAAGGGCGACATGGCCTCGATGGGCCATCCGATCTTCACGCTCGCGACCCGGCCGGATCTGAAGCCGCGGCGCTACGAGTCCGCGGATGGCACTAGCTTCGTCGACATCAAGCCGAACGTGGTCGGGCTCGCGACCGTCCATGACCGGGATGTGCTCATCTATTGCATCAGCCAAGTCATGGCGGCGCTCCGGGCCGGTAAGCAAGTCCACCGCGTCTTACGCTTCAAAGCCTACGACCTGTTGGTCGCGACCAACCGTCCGACGGCTGGCACCGGCTATGCGGGGCTGCACGCAGCGCTGGAGCGGCTTGCGGGTACGCGGATCGAGACGAACATCACCACCGGCGGCGTCGAGCAAATCGACGGCTTCAGCCTCATCGACCGCTATCGGATCGTGCGTGAGACCCGGGACGGCCGAATGCTCGATCTGGAGATCACCCTCTCCGACTGGACGTTCAACGCGATCGCCGGGGAGGAGGTGCTGACGCTCAATCGGCAGTACTTCCAACTCCGCAAGCCGCTGGAGCGGCGGCTCTACGAGCTCGCCCGCAAGCATTGCGGGATGAAGCCGGAATGGCGCTGCGGCCTCGACAAGCTCCAGGCGCGCACCGGTTCGACCTCGACCGAGAAGGAGTTCCGCCGCCTCGTCCGCGTGATCTGCAAGGCCGACGAGGAGCACGGCCACATGCCAGACTATGCCTTCCGCCTCGAGGACGACGTGCTGGTCGTCACGGCGCGCAGGGCGTTCTTGGAAAAGTACACCGCAAAGCCGGACCAAGACACGACGACGGGTGGCCCTGCCCTGCCCCTCTCGGCGGAGGCGTTGGAGAGGGCCCGCGAACTGGCCCCGACCTGGGACGTGGCGGTGCTGGCCGACGAGTGGCGCGCCTTCGCCGCGAGGTGCGAGCAGCCACCGAAGGACCCGGAGGCCGCGTTCCTCGGCTTCTGCAAGTCATGGTTCGATAAGCGCGGGCGGAACGGCCACTAAGGGTGATTACTCAATCACTCATCTACTCATCGATCCGCTAGGCCGCCCTGCCCCATGCGCATTTACTCATCTACTCAGATACTCAAGCCAGAGTTCGCGCGTGATGTCCGAGATCGTCCGCCCGTCCTCGGCTGCGCGCGCCTTGATGCGGCGGTAGAGGCCGTCCTCGATCTCGGCGTTGAGGCGGCGCTTGCGCTCGATCGTCTCCGTGACGTCCCGCATCAGCTTCGACCGGGACTCGTCGTGGCGGCTCGGCCGCTTGCTCGATAGCGCCATCACGCAGGCTCCATCGCGACGAAGGCCAGGACCTCGTCGGCGAGCGCGTTGATCTCGCGAAGCGCATCAAAGTTCTTCGCCTCGAAGACTGTCCCGCCCTCGCTCGCCGTACGCGGGTAGATCTGGCGCTGCACGACGCAGGTATCGAAGACGGGCAGCCCATGCTCCGCGAGTGCGCCGCTGATCTCGTCGCCGAGCTTCGTGCCGGCGATCGCGCGGCTCACGATGAACGACGCCTTCGGCCGGCCATCGGTGATCTCCTGGCGCGCCTTCACGAAATCCACGAGATCGGAGGCGGCCCAGAGGTCGTAAGGCGAGGGCGTCACCGGGATCAGGACGACGTCGGCGACCTTGATGGTCGCGGCGATCATGTCCTCCAGCTTGGCGGCGCCGTCGATCACGACGAAGTCGTAGGCCTTGGCGACGTCGGCGAGGCTCTTGACGTTGTTCGCGCGGTCCAGGGCGACGAGGGGCAGGGGGTTGGCCTCGTCGGCCGCATGCCAGTCTCGGGCGCTGCCTTGAGGATCGGAATCGACGATCAGAACCTTGTGGCCGCGTTCGTGCAGGGCGCGGGCGAGGTTCGTGGTGATCGTCGTCTTCCCGGACCCTCCCTTCGGGTTGAGGACGGCGATGATAGGCACGGTCACGGCTCCAATGAGTAGATGGGTTGTTACTCAAATGAGTATTTGAGCGGGCCTGTCGGGACAACGTGGCAGGGGGTCGATGGTACGGAAGACGTGGTACGCGTGGCGAATGGCTCACACCGCCTGCGCCGATGATGCGCTGCGCCCATGGGCCGGCGCGCTCCGTACAGCGCGGAGGACGAAGCATGCACCGACAGCTCGGCAAGACCGGATCGTTGAGTGAATGGGTAACTACTCAATTACGCAGAAGCACCATTTGCGGATTATAGGATTGATGCTATATCGCGACCGACCTATGTAGCTGCATGACATGGACGGTACTCGAGCACCCGACCTTCGCCGAGGAGCGGGACGCCCTGCCTGCGGCGGTGTCGGACAAGCTCGACGCGATGATCCTGCTGCTCGAGCAGTTCGGCCCCGACCTCGGCCGACCCGCCGTCGACAGGCTCAACGCCTCCGCCCATGCCAACATGAAGGAGCTCCGTTTCAAGCAGGCCGGCGTATGGCGCTTCGCCTTCGCGTTCGACCCGGAGCGCAACGCCGTCGTCCTCGTGGGCGGCAACAAGGAAGGCCAGAACCAGAAGCGGTTCTACAAGCAACTCATCGCCACGGCGGACGCGCGGTTCGACGACTGGCTCGCCGCAGACGACGACTAGGAGGACCCGATGGCCAAGCTCAAGAAGTCCGACTTCCGCCCCGCGCGCGAGCGTATCGCACGCCTGCCGAAGGAGCGCCGCGACCGCATCGAGGCAGACGCGCGCGAGATGGCGCAGGAGATGCACCTGGCCGAGATCCGCAAGGCCCTGTCGGTGACGCAGACCGAGCTGTCGGAGCGCACCGGCATGGCCCAGGGCGACATCTCCCGCTTCGAGAAGGCCGAGCTCGCCGGCACCAAGCTCAGCACGCTGGAGCGCTACGTCCGTGGGATGGGCGGCGAGCTGAGGATCGTCGCCGACTTCCCTGACGGGACCGTCGCCCGCATCCCGCTGCATCACGGCAGGCCGGTGAAGTCCCGGATCGAGACGGTGACGAGCTCCGAGAATCGAAGGGGCGCGGAATGATGGCTCCGTCAGAAGTCGGCGCCGTCGATGGACGCTCCTTGTTCGAACCCGGCCTGGCGGGGCAGGGGAGGCGGACGCCATGACGGACCCGGACGCCAAGCTCGAAGCGACTATCGACGCCCAAGCTGCCGAGCTCGCTCGCCTGAACGAGGCCATCATCATGGACGTGGTCGGGATCGCGCAAGCCGCCGGGGACCTGCGCGATGCGCTCGATGCCCTGGACGATAAGCTCGACGCGCGCGACCTGCGCGGCGCGGCCGACCTCGGCTACCGCGACATCGCCTCCGCCTTCATCTTTCTCCAGCGGACCCTCGGCGCGCTCAACAGCACCGATGGCGACTTGTCCGCGGCGGTCTCCGAGGTCGCCTGGGCGGCAGGCCGGTCCTACGAGGACGTCGAACCGGCCGTCCTGACCAAGCTCGACGCCATGCACCCTAAAGCGGAATCCGACCCGCTGATGATCAAGATGGGGGTGAAGGGCAAGCTGACCCTGCCGGACGCCGTGCGATCCCACCTTGGTGCCGACACCGCCGCGACGCTGTGCTTCGAGCCTCTGCCGGACGGCCGAGTGGTGGTGGAGATGACTGACCCCGGCCCCGTGCCGGAGCTGCGCGCGGAGATGAGGAAGCGCATGAACCGACTCGCCGCCCCGGAAGGCGAGGGCGAGACATAGCAGGCCCCGGACACGCCGTGTCGACCGCCTTCGTTAACCGACCGTTTTCCTTATTCGGCTACGGAGCGGTATGCGGACCGAGACCGTCATCATGACCATGCCGACAGATATCAAGTTGGCTGGGCTTGGCATCGACGCCGCGCCTCTAGTGCGTTCGATGGGCCGGGTGACCAACAGCTACAAGCACCTGTTCCTGCGCGCGCTGCTGGGCCGCCTGCGGGCGGGGGACGCCGAGCCCCTTTTCCGCGATCTCTTCCACGGCATGCTGGCGGAGGCGTGGTGGCCCGCCTTCCACTACCGGCTGACGCTCGGCCGGCAGGACCGGGTCGTGGCTTGGCTGGAGGCGCTGGTGGAGAACCCCGACGCGCTTCGCCTGCGGCCCGAGGACGTGCTGGACTACCTCCGCCACGTCCCCTTCGATCTGCGCGCCGAGCGGGGGCAAGGGCTCCTCCGCTACGTCCCCGAACGGCTGCTGTCTCCGTGGTTCCCAGACATCCCCCAGACCCATCTGGACCGCGACCTGGCCCGGGCCTCAGGCGCCGGCTTCGACACCGTCCGCCCGCTCTACCGGATCGAGGCGGACCGCATCGTCGTCCATCCCGACTGGGTCGCCGCCCTCACCGAACACGCGCCGATCTTCGATGGCTGGTCCGACGCGATCTGGCTGGGCTTCCTGGAGACGCGCAATCCGCATGCCACGAGCCTGCTCGCCAAGATCCGCCCCGCCTTCGAGCGCGGCACGCTGACTGAGGAGCGGCGCATCTGGGGCGCGGCCCTGGAACTGGACCGCGTCCGCTGCGTCTACACCGCCGCGCCCGTGGCGCCCGACCTCTTCGCCGTCGACCACGTCCTGCCGCACGCCTTCGTGGGTCACGACCGCTTCTGGAACCTCTCGCCCATCGCGCCGGCCCTCAACGCCACCAAGAGCGACCGGCTCCCGCCCGAGCCCGCCATCGCCCGGCTGGCCGATCAGCACGCGGCGCTGTGGCGCGACGTCGGCCGCCTGGGTGCCCACGGCGACCGGCTGCGCCGCTGGCGCGACGATTACGGCATGGACCTTGGCCTCGACCCGATGACGGCGGGGCAGGGGGTGTTCCGCGCGGCCTACGCGGAGGCCTATGATCCGCTCCTTGGCATCGCGCGGCGGATGGGGTTCCCCGACTGGGACGCTGATCGAACTTGACCAGCTGGTTCACGCGTTGCCAGCGAATTCTTCTCCGGCGGAACTCTTGTCAGGAAGCTCGATAAAGACCGAAGATCCGGGCAACCATGCGGTCAGGGCAGAGAGCGTTTTGGTGACGGCACCCTCTCGGAGGCCGCACTCCCAGACGACAGCCACCCGCCAGCCAAGAGCATGGAGCTCGACGATGTTATGCTGGTCCCTCTCCCGGTTCCGATCGAACTTCGTCATCCAGAACTCGACGTTCGATTTCGGTGTGGTCGCGAAGCGGCATCCGGGGTGTCGATGCCAGTAGCATCCATGCACGAAAACGACGGCTCGGCGGCGGCGAAGCACGATATCGGGACGACCGGGCAACTTCGCCACATCGAGCCTGTAGCGAAATCCTGCGGCGTGCAGGTGCCTGCGGACGACGAGTTCCGGCTTCGTGTCACGTCGACGGTTGGCCCGCATCATCCGGGCCCGCACTTCGGGTGAGACGATATCCGTCATGCCGAAATTTCTCCGGGCACGCTTCTCTCCGGTGGCCAGATGCGCCAACGTAAGCAAATGGATACTCCGATCGGGATAGTCGACCTCTTTTCAGGCCCGGGTGGCCTCGGAGAAGGGTTCAGCAGGGTGCGCACATCCCTCGGAGGCCCCGCCTTCGAGATCGACCTGTCCGTCGAGAAGGACCCGGTCGCCCATGCCACCCTCAGGCTGCGGTCGTTCCTGCGGAAGTTCGGCGATGCACATCCTCCGGAATACATCGAGTTCCTGAATGCCGACCGGAGCGAGGAACCGGACTGGGCGTCCCTCTACCCTGAGAAATGGGATGCAGCCTGCCACGAAACCCTCAACCTCGCCCTCGGTGAAGATTCGACCAGGCCGGTGCTGTCCCGCCGCCTCTCCGAGATCAAGAAGCTCCGGGGGGAGCGGATCGTCCTGATCGGTGGACCACCGTGCCAAGCGTATTCTCTTGCTGGCCGAGGGCGGAAGCCGAAGCACAAGGGCTACGTGCCACATCCCGAAGAACGGCATCTGCTGTACCGGGAATACATCTCGATCCTGCGCGACCTGCGACCGGCCGCGTTCGTGATGGAGAACGTGAAGGGCATGCTCTCGTCGAGAATAGGCTCCGAGAGCGTCTTCGGTCTCGTGGTACGCGATCTGCGGACCGGAGGCGGGGCAGCGGAGTACGACCTCTTTCCGCTCGATGATGTCGGCGGGAAGGGGGCGAAGGAGGCACCTTCCAGCTTCCTGGTCCACTCGGAGCGGCACGGCGTACCGCAGGCGAGACACCGTGTTATCATCATGGGCATCCGCCGTGACCTGTGCACAAGGGTGGGGACGCACCTGTTTCCCGGCCTCTCCACTGATGGGGCTTCCGCGATCGTTCGAGACGCCATCGGCGCCATGCCCCCGCTGCGCAGCCGACTCAGCCCGAGACAGCAGGACAAGGATTCTCCGGACGAATGGGCGCGGATCGTCCGGGATCACGCCATAAGGCTGACCAAGACGTACTTTGCCTCTGAAGACGGGGTCCGCGAGGAGTTCGAGCGGATCCTGCGCACTGTCCGCCCGGACGACGGCATGATCCACTGCGGTTCCGCCGGGGGAACCCGCCTGCCTCCTTCATGTCCGGAACGTCTTCGACGGTGGATCGAGGATCCTCGCCTGCGCCGTCTCACCTCGCACGAGACACGGGCACACATGCGCGATGACCTGGAAAGGTACCTCTTCGCATCGTGCTGGGCGATGGTGATGGGAAGGTTTCCCAAGGCGCATGACTTCCCTGAAAGGCTCGCCCCGAAGCATGCCAACTGGACGAGCGGCCAGTACAAGGATCGCTTCCGTGTTCAGGTCTGGGATGCCCCGTCGTCGACCGTGACCTGTCATGTGTCCAAGGACGGACACTCGACTATCCATCCCGACCCCCATCAATGCAGGACCCTGACGGTCCGAGAGGTGGCGCGACTGCAGACGTTCCCGGACAACTACTTCTTCAAGGGGAACAGGACGCAGCAGTACGTCCAGGTGGGGAATGCCGTGCCGCCGTTCCTCGCACTTCAGATCGGCGAGGCCCTCCTGCCCGCCCTTGAAGCGGCGCTCGCCATCGGGGAGGGCGTGCTCGCCGAACGGGTCGCCTGAGCCGTGAACGCGTCATTCGAGAAGATCGAGCCAAACGCGGCATCGCTTGTCGAGAGCCTGAGGGACATCGGATACACGATGTCCACGGCAATCGCGGACATCGTGGACAACTCCATCACGGCAGGAGCCTCGCGCATCGACCTCCGCGCCGTCGCCGAACCCGAGATCGCCAGTCTCGCCATACTGGACGACGGTGTCGGAATGACATCCGGCGAGCTCCTGGACGCGATGCGTCCCGGGTCACGCACACCGACCGAAAGGCGCGCGGCCCACGACCTCGGCCGCTTCGGCCTCGGCCTGAAGACGGCGTCCTTCTCCCAATGCCGTCGTCTCACGGTCGTGACGCGCAGGGACGGAGAGACGGCCACGGCGATCTGGGACCTCGATCTCATCGTCGAGCGCAATGCGTGGGTGATCGAGAAGCGCACGTCCGCCGCAGGCATCCCCCACGTAGATCGCTTGGGCCAGACGGGAACGCTGGTGATCTGGGAGAAGCTCGATCGCGTGGGGCTCGAAGACGGACCCGAGACCTTCCAGCGGCTCCTCGACGAGGCGAGCCGTCATCTCGAACTCGTCTTCCACCGGTTCATGCGTGCGGAAGGCGCGGCGACTGCCGTCGAGATGGCAGTCAACGGACGCCCGCTGTCCGCCGCCGACCCGTTCGCCGAGCAACACCCGGCCACGCAGCGGCTGCCGGAGGACCGTCGGGGAAGCGGCGACGCGGCGGTCGTCATACAGCCCTTCATCCTGCCACACCGGAACAAGGTCTCCTCGGAGACCGAATGGCGCCGGATGGGAGGTGTCGGCGGTCACATGGCTGCGCAAGGCTTCTACTTATATCGCGCGCGCCGGCTGATCCGTCATGCGACGTGGTTCGGCCTCGCGCGCCAGCACGAGCTGACCCAGCTGGCGCGGGTGCGCATCGATATCGGCAACGGGAGCGACAAGGCTTGGAAGATCGACGTCCTGAAGGCGTCGGCAGCGCCTCCTCCCGCGATCCGCGCTCATCTGCGGGACATTCTCGCGGCCCTCGGGGGCAAGTCCAAGAGGGTCTATCGAAAGCGGGGCGCGAAGCTAACGGACGAGAATCCCCTGCCCCTGTGGGAGCGGATCAAGACCGACGCGTCCATCAGCTACGCCGTGAATCCGGATCACCCGTGCATCGCACAAGTGCTCGACGGGCTCGACGACGAGCGGTCCAGAAAGGTGCAGGGCCTCCTTCGCCTCGTCTCGGCGGGCCTTCCGCTTGAGGCCCTGCGGCACGACATGGCCGACGGGACGGAAAACGTGAACGCGAGTGCCCTCCCGGAGGAGGAGGTGCGCCATACCGGAGCCATCTTGGTCTCCAATCTGCGCGGCATGGGATTCGGAAATCGGGAAATTTCCGGCATCCTCAAGACGATCCCCCCAACCAGCGGGGCACCGGGAATCATTCCAGATCTACTGAAAGAAAACTGAGTATCAGGGTGCTGCATCTGAAACTAAGCCAAGTCGAAACTCTGGTCCAAGAGGAGCTTGTGGAGAGCATCGGTTCTTCCGGCGGCGCCATGTCCGAGCAGGACATGCGCGAACTGATCGAGAAGTACGCTCGTCACGCCGACGCCACCCCCGATGATGTACAGATGCTCTTCGACCGGATGCGTGAGCGTCACGGCGTCATCATGGAGTTCGGCGACGCCCTCGTGGACGGAGACTTCGTCCCCTGGTTCGATCTTCGCCGTCAGCAGGAGACGGACTGGTTCTACTGGGCCAGGTACCGTGAGTATCTCTCGAAGGACGGCTTCCCGGGTCCTGTCCTTGCGGCGATGCACGAGAAGACGAACGCGGTCATCGGTGTCTGCGGGGATCCCCGGTCGAACGACCCCTTTGATCGCCGAGGCATGGTCATGGGGGACGTGCAGGCCGGCAAGACCGGCAACTACACTGCCCTCGTGAGCAAGGCGGCGGACGTCGGATACCGCGTGATCGTCATCATCGCCGGGATCCACAACAACCTGCGCAGTCAGACACAGAAGCGGATCGACGAGGGCCTGGTCGGACGGGATAGCGATCTCGGTCCGACCGAGGCAGGTGGTGCCTCAAGCCGGATCGGCGTCGGGCTCCTGGACGGTTCCAGACTGCCTTCCTCCCTCACGTCGCGGACCTTCGACTTCAGGAAGGGACAGACGAACCAGACCATTCCACTGAAGAACATGGCCAGTGAACCCGTCGTCCTGGTGATCAAGAAGAACGCCAGCACGCTCAAGAACCTCATCAGCTGGCTTCGCCATCACAATCTCTCGCCGGGCATGGACACGATCGACTCGCCGATGATCCTGATCGACGACGAGGCCGACAACGCATCCATCAACGTGGCCAAGGGCGCGTCCGAGGTGTCGCGGATCAACGGGCAGATCCGCGACCTGCTCGGACTGTTCCGCCAGAGCTCCTACGTCGCCTTCACCGCGACTCCGTTCGCGAACATCTTCATCGATCCCGACGTCGAGCACGAGGAGGCCGGACGCGATCTCTTCCCGAGCGACTTCCTCGTCGCGCTGGACCGCCCGGGAAACTACTTCGGCGCCTCCAAGGTGTTCCTGGGAGGAGTCGACGGCGACGGTCCCGACCCCAAGCGCGGCATCGAGGACAACGACCCGCTGATCCCATTGAAGATGAAGAAGGGCTTCAAGGTGGAAGGCCTGCCGGAGTCGCTCATGCGGGCGCTCAGGACCTTCCTCGTCGCCGGGGCGATTCGGAGGCTGCGCGGGCAGGCGGGCAAGCATCATTCCATGCTGGTGAATGTCTCCTACCTGACGAATGTCCAGAAGGACGTCGCCAACCTCATCCGCTACGAGATGGACGACCACATCGGACCGGCGATCCGGGGGAACTGCCATCTCCCGCCGGCAGAGGCCGGTCGGAACCCGGAGATCGCGCGATGCCGTGCGGTGTTCGACGAGGAGTTTCCCGACGTGCCCGAGAGCTGGGGGGACGTCCTTCCCCTTCTCGACGAGGTCGTCACGCGCGCGCGCGTCTACGAGGTCAACAGCAGCTCCGGAGAGAAGCTCGACTACCCCGACGTGAAGGATCCGGAGAACGACCAGGTCACGGCAATCGCCGTGGGCGGCTACTCCCTGTCCCGCGGCCTCACTCTCGAGGGCCTGACGGTCAGCTACTTCCTTCGCAACTCGAAGGCATACGATACGCTCCTGCAGATGGCGCGCTGGTTCGGCTACCGCCCCGGCTACGAGGACCTCTGCCGGCTCTGGATCAAGGACGAGTCCGCGGAATGGTATGCGCACATCGCCGAGGCGAGCGAGGACCTCCGGCAGGACCTCGCGGACATGGCCACCAATGATGCGACGCCCCGGGACTTCGGCCTTCGGGTGCGCAGCCACCCTTCCGCCCTCGAGATCACCGCGCGGAACAAGGCGGGAAAGGGCGAAGTCGTCAGCGTCGAGGTGGGACTCCAGAAGACCCGGCTGGAGACCACGATCCTTCATGACAACGGACCGGGCGGGGAGGCGGACCGGAACCGCGAGGCGGTGATCGCGCTGCATCGACGACTCGAGGTCGCGGGACTTGCGGCACGCGAGGATGGAGCGAGCCGGGTCTATGCCGACGTGCCCTCCTCGACGGTGAAGGAGTTCCTGGGAAACTACCGCCCCCACAGAGACGACGCTCCGATCCAGATCGATCCAATTCTCCGGTACATTGACGAGCGGGAGGACGAGAACCTCGACCTCTGGGACGTGGCGTTCGTCGGCAGCGGCGATGCCGACGCCGCGACGGACAATTGGGATGCGCTCGGCTATCCCCTTCCCATGCAGCGTCGGACCCCGCGCTCCCGCGAGGGCGGTCGGGTAGAAGCCACAAAGAGGCGCTTCTCGTCGCGCGGTGTCGTTCGCTTGGGCATGAGTTCCCGACAGATCGAGACGGTGAAGGCGGAGGCCAAGCAGTCCAACATTGCGGATTCCAGTTACCTGGCGCGGAGGACGCGGCCCCTCCTCGCCATCCACGTCATCCGCCTTCTCGAACGGGTCCCGGGCGGAGAGGACAACGATCGCGAGCCTGTTTCCGGCGACCCGCTGGTCGCATGGACCATTGGCTTCCCGTCCTCCGAGCGGCCCGAGAAGACGGTCACCTACCGGGTGAACACCACATGGTGGCGTCAGAACCGAGACGAGGTCGACGAGGAGGTGGCCGACGAGCTGGACCGCGATGGATGAGGATCCTTGGGAGGGGCTCGAACGCTCTCCCTCCGAACAGGCCCTCAAGGGCCATCTGGTCTCCGCGGCCCTGCCCTGGGAACTGTTCCGTGCCCTTTCCCCGGCTGGGAACCGCATCCTGTTCATGGTTCACGAAGCGCGCTCGAGCCCCTCGGGCCGGCTGCCCGCGATCGCCGGAATTGAGCTCTCAATCCGCGAGCGATCCCATGATGGCAAGCGAACCCTCTTTCTGAGGCTGGAGGAGGGCGAGTACGCCGACATCTTCGCCAAGTTCTGCGACGACATCGCTGAAACAGTCGCGGGCGCGACCTCCGAAGCCTTGGCCGTGCGCGCGCTCGTCGACCAGGCCGCGCGTTGGCAGGCACTCCTGCGCGGCGCCCGCCGCGAGGCGTTGGGACCACAGGCGCAGCTGGGCCTGATCGGTGAGCTGCGTCTTCTGCTCGACACACTCACCCCCATCACCGGCCTCCACGCGGCGGTCGCTTCTTGGCGGGGCCCTTCGGGGCATCCGAAGGACTTCGAGCTGCCGGCCACGTGTATCGAGTGCAAGGCACGAACCACATCGGAAAAGGGCACCGTCCGGATCACCTCCGAGGACCAGCTCACCGACGAACCCGGTCACGCACTTCTGCTCCACGTCTCAACCTTCGCCAGTGCGGATTCCACCGTAGGCGGCGCCGCCAACCTGCACGGCGCGGTGGCACGCGTCCGGGAGGCCATCGACCTGACCGCCGCCGCCTCGCGGGCCAGGTTGGAAGAGTGTCTTGATGCCGTCGGCTACGATGAGACCCATGCATACGACTTCTGGTGGGTTCACGTCGGAACGGCTTGGCACGAGGTGCGGGACGACTTTCCCCGGATCGTGCCGGGCATGTATCCGGAAGGTCCCTCCGGCCTCTCGTACGACCTGCCTCTCTCGTCGACCAAGGCGCACGCCATCTCCGACGACAAGGCGGGACAGCTGATACGCGCGGGGGGAGGACCGCATGACGATTGATGAGTTCCTGGAGACTCTCTCCGAGGACGTACGCCTCCGCTCCGAGGCGGAGGGCCTGTCCATGGAGGAGGCCTTCTTCGCCCGCGTGACGGACACGGTGACGGGGTCGGGTGAGGTGGAGCTGCTGGAATACTTCCACCACCGCGGAAGCCCCTCTTCCGGGATCCGGGTCGATGGATGGGGCGGCAATCCCGGAAGGTCGGGACAGCTGACCCTGTGCGTGGTCTCCCACTCCGACGAAGTCGACGGCCCCGTCCTCACCGGCTCCGAACTGAACGCCATCTTCAAGCGTCCCCTCAAGTTCCTTCAGAGTGCCCTTAAGGACGACTGGCGGGATGCGCTCGAGGAGACGTCTCCAGGGTTCGAGCTGGCGGACGCGATCGCCGCCAAGTGGCCGAAGGTGCAGAAGATCCGGCTGCTTCTACTGACGAACCGGAGGCTCAGCAGGCGGATCGACGGCCGGGAGATGACGGAGTTCCGCGACCGCCCCGTGGCCTACAGCGTCTGGGATGCCTCGCGCCTGCACAAGCTGGAGGCATCCTCGTTGGCCCGCGAGGACATCGTCGTCGATCTCGACGAACACGGCGGCCCCGTGCCGATCCTCCCCGCCCACATGCCGGGATCGCCCTACAAGGCCTACCTGTCGGTGTTTCCCGGTCCAGTGCTCGCCTCGATCTATGACCGTTGGGCGGCCCGCCTGCTCGAAAGCAACGTTCGAGTGTTCCTTCAGGCGAGGGGCAACGTGAACAAGGGCATCCGCAGGACCATCGAGGAAGAGCCCGAGATGTTCTTCGCCTACAACAACGGGATCACGGCGACGGCGGAGGCCATCGAGACCGAGGAACGGGACGGTCTCACCGTGATGACGCGGATCCGGAACCTGCAGATCGTGAACGGGGGGCAGACGACGGCCTCCATCCATGCTGCCCTGCGTACGAAGAAAGACCTCGCCGGCACGTTCGTGCAGGCGAAGCTGTCCGTGGTGGACGGGGAACAGGCCGAGCGCATCGTGCCCGACATCTCGCGCTACGCGAACAGCCAGAACCGCATCGCCGCAGCCGACTTCTTCTCGAACCACCCATTCCATGTGCGGATGGAGGAGATCTCGCGCCGCATCTACGCACCTGCCCGCGAGGGCGCCTTCACCCAGAGCAGGTGGTTCTACGAGCGGGCACGGGGACAGTTCGCCGACCGTCGATCCGGGTTGACCGCGGCGGAGACCAAGAAGTTCGACCTCGAACACCCCCGGGCGCAGGTCTTCACCAAGACCGATCTCGCCAAGGCCGAGATGACATGGCGCCGACAACCCGACGTCGTCAGCAAGGGTGCTCAGAAGAACTTCGCTTTCTTCGCCAATGCCGTCGGACGCGAATGGGAGAGGTCCGACGTCAGTTTCAACGAGGAATGGTTCCGCGACGCCGTCGCCAAGCTGATCGTCTTCCGTCGCATGGAGCGGATCGTCTCGGATGCCGTAGGTCGCTGGTACACTGGCGGCCTGCGGGCGAACACGGTCTGCTACGCGATCTCCAAGCTTGTCCATGACTTGGAAGCGGACGGGCACGCCCTCGATTTGCGCGCGATCTGGACGGCACAGGACATCTCAGTCGAATTGACGGAGGTGCTGGATGCCTACGGCGAAGTCCTGCACTTGCACCTACTCGATCCGCAGGGCGGATCGAATCCGACCGAGTGGGCAAAGAAGCGCGCCTGCTGGACCGCGGCAGGGGAATTGGAAGTCGAGCACTCCGCCAACCTGTCGGGCCTTCTGATCGATGTGGGGGAGAAGCGCGTCCGCAAGGCTGAGGGGCGAAGGGACCAGAAGATGGTGGACGGCATCGAGGCACAGGCCGCCACGGTAGAACTTGGTGCGGAGGAGTGGACCTGCTTGCGCAGCTGGATTTCCGAGACCGGCATGAAGGTTTCTCCGGCGGAAGCGGGCATTTTGGAGTTGGCCGAGCGAATCCGCGTGAAGCCGCTGTCGGAGGCTCAGGCGCGTCGTGCGATGGAGGTGCATGCCCGTGCCTTGTCGCTAGGTTACGTTTCCAAGACCTGAGTCGCGGCCTCGCGCCCTTTACCTTGTATCATCAGAGAGCATCCAGAACCCACCGATTGCGGACAGCTCCCGGGCACCATGTCCGTAAAGTAGCCAGATAGGCTTGCGGCCGCAGGTAGCAATCCGTACACCCATTGCGAACGATCCGCCGTCCCCCCGCTCGCATGAGGCCCCATGCCCCGCACCTTCGCCTACATGCGCGTCTCGACGGCCGGGCAGACCACCGACAATCAGATGCGCGAGATTGAGGCGGCGGGCTTCGCCGTGGAGCCGCATCGCGTGATCGCCGAGACGGTCTCGGGCTCGGAGGCCATCGCGCGGCGGAGGGAGTTCGCCCGGCTTCTCGACCGCCTGGAGCCCGGGGACGTCCTCGTCGTCACGCGTCTCGACCGGCTCGGGCGCGACGCCATCGACGTCGTGGGCACCGTGGCGCGGCTCTCGCAGATGGGCGTGCGGGTGCACTGCTTGACGCTCGGAGGCGTGGACCTCACCTCCTCGGCCGGCAAAATGACCATGGGCGTGATCGCGGCCGTCGCGCAGTTCGAACGTGACCTGCTCGTCGAGCGCACGCAAGCCGGGCTCGCCCGGGCACGGGCGGAGGGCAAGAAGCTCGGGCGGCCGCACTCGCTGTCCGAGGCTGCCCGCTTGGCGGTGCGCGAAGGGCTCGCCCGCGGTGATAGTGTTTCGGCGTTGGCCCGCGCGTACGGTACCTCGCGGCAGACCATCCTGCGCATCAGGGCAGCGGCAGGGGAAATGGCCGAGGAGGGGTCGGGGACGAGGAGGGCCGCGAAGTATGAGGCGGGGAAGGCGGGGACATAGCCTGCGGCGAGATCGATGCGTCCGCGCGCTTCCCCGGGCGCCGCACTCACGCTATCTTGTCGGCATGAACTTCCCGCCCGCCTCTTCGTCGCCCGGCCCCGCGCCCTGGGCGGACATCGTGACCATCGTGCCTGGCCTGCGCGGGGGACGTCCCGTGATCCGCGGCATGCGCATCACCGTAGGCGACGTGCTCAGTTGGCTCGCCTCGGGCATGACAGAGGCGGAGATCGTCGAGGACTTCCCAGAGATCACGCGCGAGGACATCCGCGCCGCGCTGGCCTTCGCCGCCGCGCGCGAGCGCGACACGGCCGTCGCATCGGGCGTCGCCGCGGAGTGATCGCGTTCTTCGGCCGCGCAGGGCGGCCCCGCCCGTGAAGCTGCTCTTCGATCAGAACCTCAGCCACCGCCTGCCTGAGCGGATGGCGGACCTCTACCCCGGCTCCGCGCAGGTGCGGCTTCTGGGTCTCGACCGCGCGTCCGACATGACGATCTGGGAGCATGCGAAGCGGGAGTGCTTCGCGATCGCCACGCGCGACGTGGACCTTGCCGAGATCGCGACGTTGCGGGGGGCACCGCCGCTCGTGGTCTGGCTGCGCGGCGGGAACAGCTCGACCGCCGCCGTGGAGGCGGCGCTCCGAACGGCGCACGGGGGCGTCCTCGACGCGGAGGAGGATGGCTCGGCCGTCGTTGAGGTATGGTGGTGAAGGCGACGCATCTCGGTAGGGTCCAGACCCGGCGCCGCGGCCGTTCCAGATAGCGCGAGCAACCTCAATGCGACGCCTCCAACATCAGCAATCAAGCCGTGCGGACGTTTCACACAAGCGTCACAGCTAGTTGCACCTAACGCATCCCTATACCCATGTTGCAATGGTGTCTGACAAGGGATGCAACATTCTCGATTGGCTCCCTTTTCGATATGTAACCTAGCCGTGCAACAATATCACCGCCATGTTGTATGATATAGCTATGCGGCTTTCGACTGAATATAAAAGTTGATCTTTCCAAGATTCCTGGGCCGTACTTTGACTGTAAAACATCGGCTGCTGTATCAAACTCCGTTTCTAGAATATAATCGAGAAGCACAAAGTCTACGTGGGCTCTTTTCAGAAATTGACTCGCATCCTCTAAATCTAAGAATGCCTCCAACTCGATATCGAACCTACTTATCCACATGGGCATTCCACGAACCCATGACTTGGAGTCGTCGATCAGGACTCCCTTTAGAACATCACCCATCGATCAGCCTCCGTGTCTCATGTACCTGCACCGGAAGCCGCACAATGAAACACGCACCATCGTGTCCATCCGGCCGATCCGTACATGCCACTTCGCCGCGCAAACTATCATCTCCGCTACGGGCGACGTAAGACTGCGCGTATCGTGCAACGACTGCGAGTCCGATACCTTTGCCTCTCGTCTTTCTTGTGTGATCGCCCCTTATTCCCGGCAAGAAAATACTAGGGCGGAGGTCAGACGGTATTCCCGGACCATCGTCGTACACCGCAGTTTCTAAGAACTTACCCTCCGCCTCAACCCTTATCGATATATCAACACAAACATTCGCGGATCTACCAACGTGCTCTTCAATATTCTTAAGAATTGGATGGATTGTATTCTCAACGAAGTGTGGATCGACAACAACTTGAACGGAGGATTTTCCGGTTGGGGTTAGCGATGCAAATACTTCCTCGAAGCCACGGACCGCTAAACTGGCAATATCTACCACGTCCATTGCTACCGGGTTAAGCGCTAAACTTCCAGTGGACGCATACGTCTCCAAATCCTTAATGAGCCTCTCGCTCCGCGTCACGTCATCAAAGATCGCTTCAATTGCCGATCCGGTATCTGGTGGGCAATCAAAGTAACCATCATTCCTCTGGACCGCCAAGAGCTCCGCATTGTTGCGAACTGGAACTAGAATATTCCCCAGTTCGTGCGTCACTTCACCAATCAGCGTAGGCACACCCGACAATATCTTTTCCGTTCGTCGCACAGCGCGTCGACGGGCCACAAACCTTTCGGAAAGTGCTGAGTTGACCGAAACGGCAGCGACCGAAGGTTCAATAAACCTACTCTTTTCGAGCCAAGCATCGGCTCCACTCTTCGCCGCTTCAAACGCCTCTGATGTCTCATCCGACGATGTCGCGACGACAACAGCCGAGTCCAGATCTCGTACCCTAAGCCATCTTACAAAATCGAACCCCGTGGAGCCATCAGGAAAGTGCACATCAACAATAAACACGTCTGGGTCAATTTCGCCCGCCGTCAGCGCTCTCTTTGTCGACTCGACATCCTCAAAGGTCGTCACCTTTAGACCTTCTGCCTGGAGGCCATCACGACAGTCTTGAAGAAATTCGACATCGTCATCAACAATCGTTACATGGATAGCATTCATCGAACCAAAATCATTATCCAGGAAGTCTACCGGTTGTCGTCCATATCTGCAAAAGCCTTTCCAGCGCCGTTGCAAATTCCCTAGGCTCGTCCGACTTGTGAATATATACGTTCGCGCCCTCCCTGTAACACGCTTCGATCTCGGATGCATTGTCGCCCCCCGAGATCATAACAACAGGTAGCGATTGAAACTTTTCCAAGCCCCTCAGCTCTTTGAGCACCTCAAGTCCGGAATCCTGTTTCGACATTCTTAGATCTAGGAAAAGAATAGCCGGACTCGCTTCTTCTTTTCGCAGCTCTGCGAGAAACTCTTCTTCATCATCAAATTCAACACATCTATCCAAATCATTGACAGGAAAGATTGCCGCAACCTGCGCTCGATCATCTTCGTTGTCATCCAAAACAACCGCAATACGGCCATCAACATCCATGCTCTTCTACTCTCGGTTTGCACTATCGTTCGAGTTCAGGATCCCGCAACTGAGGCAAAGAGAGCTGGATCTCAGTACCGCACACCCCATCTGATCGCACTAGTATAGACCCATTGTGGCGCGTTACAACATCCTTCACTATTGACAATCCAATCCCAGTGCCAGGCTCTTCCTTTGCGTGCTTGATCCTGAATGATGGCTCGAATATCTTCTCGATATTTTCTTGTCGTATTCCGTATCCATTATCCTTAATAGAAATTTCGACCAAATATTTTCCTGGCCCGTCCCCAGCACGTCGACTGTCAATGCCAACTTGTACTTTCGGCACTCGGTCGGAAGGAACATATTTTACTGCGTTTTGAATTATGTTTTGAAGAACCATACCAATTTTTATTCGGTCCGCGTCGAGATAAATCCTATTCCTAGGTCGCGCTACTTCCGCTCCGCGTTCGGCAATGATCGCCGAAAGATCACGAAGAACCGATGCAACTTCGTTGTGCAACCCAAAACGCGTTGCGCTTATCTGTCCACGCGATTCGGCGTACGTACGAATACTCAGAAGTCTGCGGCTCACCCGCTCGATTAGCTTTCTTAGTATCCCTATTGCATTCTTTTCCAGACTAGGCGCTTGATCGGCATATTCTGAAAGATCGTTGGATATCTTATCTAAGATGCCAAGCTTGGGCACGATTACACGATCAATGTCCCTTACAATATCGGCGAATGTCAGAGTGATTCCAGACTTCATTTTTGAAGAGGTTTCCTTTCTGTAGTCGCTTATGACTTCACCAAGATTCTTAGCACCTAGATCGAGGTCATAAAGATGCCTCTGCATACGCCGAGAATTATCGAAGAGGCCGCGCTGGCTGAGCGCGGATATGCGATACCTAATACTCCTAATAACTTCACGAAGATCGTGGGAGAGTGGCTTTAGTACGAGCTCTACGTTATCGTCGGGATCCTCAGATTTTTTATCGGAGTTCTGCGATGTCATCTCTTTACTCCGACTACTCGCATCAACTTAATTATATCGCTTGCGGCGAAGCGATACCGGGCCTTGCGATGTCGCTCTATATCATCGAGGAGCTTTGAACCCTGCTTTTTTGGGTTCAGGCTTTGATAATCGCGCTTTCTTAGCACTCCGATCTGTTGATGCTCCTTAAATTCATCTTCAAGGTCGTCTGGAAATGCTGTAAGAAGAAGAACTCTTTTGTATGTGTAGTCTCTGATGTATCGGAGGAAGCGGGCTGTATTCGTGTGTTCACCGACACGGTAGTCGAGAATTACGATGTCGTAACTGCTGTAATCAATTCCCACCAGATCAGCCGTATCTATTATGCATCTCACTATATAGCCATTTAGCGAGAGGTGGGCGACCCATGGAAAGTAATTTGGTAACTGGTCATCATACCAAAGTATAGTTGGATTACTATCACTAATCGACCCAAGACCCAAACGTTTTGGGTTACTAGTTTGCGTTATAGATGATTTATTCGACGAGAAATGCAGTACGAGGCACACTAGGGCTAGAATTGTGAATGCTAGAGATAGATGGTAGCGGTGCTGATCGAAATGTGCTGGGCTATTTTCAATCGATGCGCCGACCAAAGACAGGATGTAAGAGATTATCGTTTCTACCAGGGTTGGCGCAAGAGCGAGAGATAAAGCGCCGGCGGCAAGGAAGTAGAAGGCTCTCATAAAGACCGTTTGCGGCGAGTAGTATATAAAAAATAGGAACGTGGCCAAGAAAACGAGGGCTGATATCGATTCTGGACGCCCAAACCGAGATATAAATAGATAGACCGCCGCCGAAGCGATCAATGAGATAGAAAGGACGTATATTAGATAGAGCGCTCTACTCATTGGTTTTCTTCAACTAGATTTTTGGTCGCTCATTTTTGGGTTGGTCCATATATAATGTTCTATCGACGCTTGTATAATTATTTTTCTATGGCGAGAACTTATCTGTAGGTGTGTTTAGGGTTGTCTCTTCGGTCGTGCTCAACACTAGTTCTGATCTTTGGTGACCGTCTAGCTTTCTTGTCTAGTTACCCTTTTGCGTGTCTTGGTGTTGAGTGTCAGCATCTCTTGACGAAGTTTTTTGCCTATGCGGAGAACTTCATCGCTGATGGGGCTCTGGTTTGGTCTGGTCCTGTGTAGAGAAGGGCTGCCGGTTCGGATGCGTGCGCATGAGTTCAGCAGGACTGAGGCGGTCGAGTGCCGATTACCGGGCACGGGTGTGGGTTCCTGTTAGGGGAGCCAGTCCATCATTGTGTT
The DNA here is from genome assembly GCA_964637265.1 of uncultured Jannaschia sp. Lineage (GTDB taxonomy): Bacteria > Pseudomonadota > Alphaproteobacteria > Rhodobacterales > Rhodobacteraceae > Jannaschia. The sequence goes on along the minus strand of CAZWWR010000029.1, from coordinate 3,042 downwards.
TCCTTTGTTGACTTGTTTGATGTGGGCGCTTTTGCTTATGTTCGCCGGAATTTTGTGCAAGCGCAGGGCGATAGCTTTGTCTTGGTTTCAATGGGTGATCCCGTGCTCCAGGTTGTGCCCGTGTACGAGCCGCTCGGATGCGATATCCCGCTCGGCGATCTCCTCGACGACCCCGCGCATGGCGGCGCCGTGGGCGACCTCGTGGTCGGGGTCGGTGCGCAGGTAGGCGTGGGCTGCGCGCAGCCGGTCCATGCGGTCGGCGAGGAGCCCGTCGAGCGCGTCGGCGTCGCCCCGGCGCAGGGCATCAAGGCGCTCGGGGCCGATGGCGTCCTCCAGCTCCTGGCGGAAGGCGGCCACGCGGGCTGGGTCTCGTTGGCCCCTTGGGAGCGCCCCGCGTAGGCTGTCGCGTCCGTCCCAGACGACTTGGGCGATCTCCAGACAGGCCTCATCACTCACGTCGGGCGCCTTCATCCGGTGCCAGGAGACGTGGAGCAGCTCGCGATACTCCGCCTCCTTCGCCTCTCGGACCAGCGTCCGCTCCAGCTCCATGAGACGGCAGGTCAGCTCGTAGGTCCGCCCCAGCCCCCGGGCCAAATGGTCGGGGATCGGCTCCTCGTCCTCAAGGCCCCGGTACATCTGCCTGAGCGCCATCGCCACCGCGCCTGCGACCTCGTCCGGCGTCTCGACCGCCGCCCCTTGCCCCCGCGCGTACTCCACCATGCGCCCGACCTGGCGCTCGACCTCGGCACCGAGCCCCAGGTCGGCCAGCGAGGCCATCCCGTCCTCATCCACGTGGCAAACCGCGTCGACCGCGAACGTCCGGGAGCCGTGCCGCGCGAGCCAGTCCCGCTGCTCGCGCTCGATCCCCGCCCAGGCGGCTTCCTCGATGTCCTCGTCGTGGCCCGCGATCTGCGGCTCTCCCAGCCCGGCTTCGCGCAGCCCGTCTCGGAGGGCCTCGATCCGCTCTGCGACGGCATCCTCGTCGAAGTGGATGTCGTAGGTGCTCCCCGGCTCCTTCTCCGCGATCTCCGGCATATCGAGCGCCCGCAGCGCGGTGACGTAGACCTCTTCGTGTGGCGCCAACCGTTCGCCCTTCGCCAGGAGCCTGCTGGCCGCCTGTAGCGCCTCCTGGGTCTCCTCGTGCTCCTCCACGCGCCCCAACCGACGGTATTCCTTCGCCACGCGCCGGACCTCGGCCTCCGCGGCGCGCAGGTCGCGCCCGGTGCGTTCGCGCTCCACGGGCGCCCTGCCCTCCTCGTGGGCGGCGTAGACCTCCTGCGTCCGCGCCGCGTAGTGGACCAGGCCGCGGTCGAGCCTGCGCGTGGCCTCGAGCCGCACGCCGTAGGTCTCGGCCGTCTCCACCATCGCCATGCGTAGGTCGTCGTAGTTGAACCGGTGGTCCTTCCCCAGCCAGAACAGCTCGCCCTCCTGGGAGCGGCGGTTGAGCACGACATGGGCATGCGGATGCGCCCGGTCCTCGTGGACGGCGATCAGGTAGTCGAAGTGGCCCTCGTCATTCGAGAAGAACCGGCTGCAGACGTCCGAGGCGATGTCGCGCACATCCGCGCCCCTGGTGCCGATGGGGAACGACATCAGCATGTGCGTGGTGTGGCCGAGCTTCGGATGCAGCCCGTCGCTCCAGCGGCGGACGTAGCGGTCGGCCACCGTGCCGATCTCGTCCGTGGTGAGCACCTGCCGCCCGTCGAGCACGCCGCGGCTGTCGACGATGTGCGAGGACTTGGTGGTCAGGTACTCCAGCTGCCGCACCAGCGCGGCGCGATCCGAGCACCCGCCCGAGCGGATCGCCTTGAAGACGGCCGCCCGGTTCCCCCGCGCCGCGCGGACCATCTGGCCGTGCCGACGCCCGCCGTCGCCGAGCCCCTGCCGCGAGCCGCGCACCCGGCTCCAGCCCTCGCGGAAGATCCAACCCGTGACGGAGGTGACGGCGGAGCCGGGCGTGCGCGAAGTACTCATCTCCCCACCTCCCCTCCCCTACCCCGCCACCCATCGGCATCGGCCAACTCCCGGAGCGCCTCACCCGCCACCAAGCTCACGCCCTCCACCCGTCGCCGGGCGAGCAGGTCGACCTGATCCGCGAAGTCGAGCACGAACCCGGCGAGCTGCCGCATCTGCGCGAGGTCCCGGTCGGAGAACGGAGGCCGCGCCCCGCGCAGGTTCGCCTCGTTCATCCGCTTGGCGATCTGGGTGACGTTGTTGCCCACCCGGTTGAGCGAGGCCCGCATCCCCGCGAGCTCGTCGGCCAGATGCGCGTCCGGCTGGAACAGACCGCCTGCCGCCTGCGCCAAGCGCCGCATGCCATCCGCCCGGCTGGGTACCCCGGCATCCTCGAGCACCGCGTCGAACCCGGCCATCTCGTCGGGCGTCAGCGTCACCGACATCGTCTCTGTCCGGGTGCCGCCATCGCGACGCCCGCGCTCTGCCTGGCGCAGCGTGTACTGCACCGCCCGGGGCGTGACGCCATAGCGCTCGGCCAGGACCGCAACCGCCTCCCCGCGACGGCCCGCGGCCACGATCGCGCGGCGCTGATCGGGCGTGAGACGGCGGCGGGGCATGGCGGGCCTCTGGGCTCAGAACTGCGGCGGTACGTCGGTGGCGGAACTCATGACTGGGACGGGATGGAGATGGTGGGTGTCTGAGAGTAGCGTAGGGAGGGAGTGCGAACAAAGACAGCCTATTTCCTGCCAGCTATCCCATCCCTCAGAATGGTCCTCTGGATGCCGGTTCCCTCACTAGGTCCCCTGCCCGGACCACCCTTGAAAATCTGGGGTCCAGTCGCGGCTCGGAAGAAGCTCAAGGCACCGGCGGAACGCTGCCGAAAGCCATCCGCGTTCCCCAACCTCGCTCCAGATCACTCCTCGTCGCTGTGGCCTTCTCCGAGCCATGGGTTCAGCAACGCGACCCCGGTGGGCGCGAAGTCGGCCGTGTTGCGCGTGACCACCGTCATGGCGTGGACTAGCGCGGTCGCGGCGATCATCGCGTCCCGGTCGGAGCGGTCGTCGGGGACGTGCAGGCCCGCACAGC
>CAZWWR010000028.1:0-23826 GCA_964637265.1 uncultured Jannaschia sp. | reverse complement strand
AACCGGTCAACCCCAGCTCGCTGAATAAGGGAATGGGGCCGGAGCACCGCTTACCCATCTCCTCGGCGCGGTCGAACTGGTCTTCGGCCTCGGCCCACCGTCCTTCCTCCGCGAAGCGATTGGCCAGCTGCAACCGGGTCTCTACAACCAGAGCAGGATCACGCGAAAGCGCCAGAAGGCGGCGTTGCAGCCCCTCCGAGTGGGGCAAACCGCGAGTGGCGCGTGCAAACGTCCACTGATGGCGAAGGAGCCGGGCAACGAGCTCGGCCCGTCGCTCATCGGCCTCAAAGGCCGAATCCGCAGCCGCGAAAAGATCGTGTCCATCCTCCAGAAGTCCTGTCCCCGCCAATAGCGACGAGAAGGGCCCCGCCGCGGCCCCGACGAGGTTCGCATCGCCCGCCAGTGTGGCGCGCGTCCACGCGAGGCGGTATTTGGCGAGGTCCTCCGGGTCGGAGTCACCATCGGCGAGCGCGCGCAGGAAGTGGCGGCGGTGTCGTCTGCGCGCGTCCTCCGGAACGGGCGCATCGCGACGGTTCACGCAGAATTCCCTTACCAGCGGGTTGAAACTGTAGCGTCCCGGCGCGTCCCGTTCCAGGAGCGAGTGGGCACAGAGGCGCGAGAGCGCCTCGGCGCTCGCGCCGACCACCTCCGCCGCCGCACTGCGGTGGAAACTTCCGCTAAAGACAGTCAGCGAGGCAAGCAGCGTTTGGTGCACCGGCTCCAGAAGGCTCCATGAGAATGTCAGCACGCCGGTCAGGTCTCGGTGCCTCTGTTCCTGGCCCGTCCCCGCGCCGGGATGAACGGAGAGCGATGAGATCGAGCGCAGGATTTCCGCAGGGGAGCATTCGCCTGCCCAGCTCGCAGCAAGCTCCAGTCCCAGAGGCAAGCCGCCCACGGCCGTGCAGATCGCATCGATACGGGCCTCTTCGCCGCCTGCGGCGAACTGCGGGTAGGCCTCTCGCGCTCGCTCGACAAAGAGGCGACGCGCGGCTTCGAAAACGAGGCCGGGCACAGGACAGACGCGCTCTCCCTGGATATCGAGCCGCCGGCGCGAGGTCACCAACACGTGCAGGCCCTCGATCTGCAGCAGCCGCTCGACCGCATCCGTGGCGCCGACATCCAGATGCTCCCAGTTGTCTAGGATTAGCAACGCGTTCCGGTCCGCGAGATCGGCGGCCAACTCCTCAAGCGCGTCCGCCGCCGTGAGCCGTGGCAGCCCCATTGCTATCTCGATGGCACGCGCGATCCGGTTCGCGGCCCTAGCATCTCCCTCTGCCCCGCGGGGCGAGCGGGACGAACCACACGCCGTCGGGAAAGGCGCCCATCGCCTCCTCGCCTACCGCTTGGGCCAGGCGGGTCTTGCCGACGCCACCGAGCCCCAGGAGCGTCGTCAAACGGTCGCGAAGGACATGTCGGGCAACTCTCTGGATCAGGTCGTCGCGGCCGACGAGGGACGTGTGGCGGGGGGTGAGGTTGGTCAGTCGGGGCGGCCGGGCCCGACGGGCCCGAAGGGTGTCCGCGAGGGTGCGGATCTCTGGACCGGGCTCGACGCTCAGCTCGGCGGCGAGCAGATTGCGGCACCGCTCGAATTGGGCCAACGCACCGGCCGAGTCTCCGGTGGCGGCCAATGCCCGCATGACATGGAGGTGACTCGTCTCGTGCCAGGCATCGATTCTGAGATGACAGTGTGCGGCCTCCAGCAGCGCGGGCCAGTCCTCGGCCTCGGCATAGTGCCGCTGGAGCCGCATCGCGGCAGCCGTCACTGCGTTGCCGATCCGTGCGCGCCAATCTTGGACCCAGCTATCGAAATCGAGCGCGTCGGTCAGCGCGATGTCCTCGAGGAACGCCCCACGGCACGCATTGAGCGCTCGCGCCAACTGGTCCGGAGCCGATGGCCTTCGCAGATCAGTCTCGCGTGAAAGCGTTGCCAACGCTTCGACAGCATCGACCTGCAGCGCCTCCGGTGCCAGCCGCAGCGTCTGTCGCTCGATTTGCAGGCCTGGCCAAGCGCTCAGGGCGCGCTCTAACGCCGACAGCTCCACCCGCAGGTTCGTGCGAGCCGCACGCTGGGGAAGGCGGGGCCAGAGCATGCCTGCAAGCCAATCGCGAGATTCGTCCTCGCCGTGGCACATCGCCAGCAAAGCAAGCAGTGCGCGCGTCTTAGACGATCGGAACTCCGTGATCGTCTCGTCGCCGAGACGAACCGCGAACCGGCCCAGGAGGGCGACGTGCAAGGTCTTCAATCTTCACCCCCCTTGTTCCGCTGCCCAGCGGCGAGGGGCACCGGAACCGTGGCTACGGTCTCGCTACGCCCGGACACTAGCGATGAGGCCGACGATCGCAACGACCGGGGTCACACGGGATGGGAGATGGCATTCCCTTGGAAAACTGGGCCGCATTCGGCCAAGGCTTCGCGCTCTATATCGGTGTGATCATTGCCCTCGGGCCACAGAACCTCTTCGTCCTGCGCCAAGGCCTGCGTCGCCGGCACGTCTTCGCGACGGCCCTCGTCAGCAGCCTCGCCGACGTCTCGGTCACGCTCTTCGCCGTCGGGGGGCTGGGCATGCTGGTCAGCCGGTCCGAGTTCCTGATGAGCGGACTGACGATTGCAGGCGTCGCCTTCCTGTTGGGCTACGGCATTCGGTCACTGCGCAGCGGCCATGGGTCCCGCATTGCCTATTGCGCGGACGCACCGGAGGTCTCCGCCACCCTCGCGCCCGCCGTGGCCGCCGCGCTCGCTTTCGCTCTCCTGAACCCGGGCGCTTATGTCGACACCTTCCTGATCCTGGGCCCGTTCGGGTGGCAGTATGACGGCGATCAGCGCGCGTTCTTCGTTCTGGGCGCCATTGCCGCAGCGACGACATAGTTGTTCGGTCTAGCGTACGGTGCACGGCTGCTCGCTGGGCCGCTGCGGAGCCCGAACGCAGCGGCGATGATCGACCGGATCAGCGGCTGGCTTATGATCGCCATGGCGGGTGTACTCGCCGTCAGGCACGTCTGAGCTTGTGTCAGTATGCGCCACGCGGCCAGCCCGCCGTCCGCCCTGCCCACCGCTACGGTGTTGCTACGCCCCGCCGATACCTTTGCCGGTACAAAATCGCAGAGGCGGGAGCACGGAATGCAGGACGGTCCCGGCCCCATCGCGCGCCACTGGGCGTCCGGACGGTGCAGGTCGGGTTCTGCAGGGGCTTCAGCCGTGCGGTCGCGATCACGACGAAACCGTTTATCCTAGCCGCGGCGTCTCTATTGCTAGTGTTGCCTAGGCGCGCTGCTGAGACCACGGAGGTGCTCCGGTAACCAACCGGTCTGGCCCACGGTCGGGCGGCTTGGGCGTTCTCGCGGATGACGGCCCTGTGACATGATAAGGGGTCATCGAGGCGGGACGCTGAAGTTTCGGTGATGCGAGCGAAGACGTCGACAAGCCATACTTGGGGGTCGACGCCGTTGAGTTTGGCGGTGGCGATGAGCGTATAGATGGAGGCGGAGCGCTGGCCATCGCGGTCGGAGCCCGTGATGAGCCAGGCCTTCCGGCCGAGGACCACGCCGCGTCGGGCGCGCTCGGCGGCGTTGTTGGTGAGGCAGACGCGGCCGTCAAAGGATGGCGGTGAAGCCGTCCCACCGCTTGAGCATGTAGTCCATGGCCTTGGTCACAGGAGCATGGCGGGACAGGCCAGCGCGGGCTTCGCGCATCCACTGTTCAAGTTCGGCGACTAGGGGCGCGACGGTCTCGATAGGAACAGCCGGGCGGGCGGTGACGTAGGTGCCATTGATCGCGGGCTCAACGTCGACGATCGCGTCGATGCGCCGGACGGCTTCCATGGCCAGCGTGGGACCGGCGGTGCAGCCTTCCCTCGGCCGTCGCAGGCGGCGATGTCGGCTAGCTCCTAGGATTTGCGGCGGCCATGCGGGCAGCACAACGCGGGCTGGATCGGTGCCGGATCAAGATCCACATGATAGAGCCGACTGAAGCCTGCGTAGGCGTCGGCCTGAAGGACACCGGTCCAACCTTTCAGTTGCGCCTCGGGCCGCCTGCCTTGTCGGTCGGGCGAGTAGCGGAACAGGGCGGCGGGCGGGGCGGGTCCGCCGAGGGGTTGGTCGTTACGGACGTTGGTCCACAGCCGCTCGGTCCGGGTCTTCCCATTCACCAGCACCGGCACGGTGGTGTCATCGCCATGGAGGTGCTTGGCCGCTAAGAAATGCTCGGCGATCCAAGCGTTGAGCGGCGCGAGCGCGTTCGCGGCCGCTCCGACTTGGTCGGCGAGCGTCGATGGGCTCGAGGAGTCGCCCTCGCGGGCGAAGCGCTCGGCCTGGCGGTCGAGCGGCTTGTGCTGCACGCTCGCCATCGTTCCTAAACCAATGGTGAACAAGGCACGCCCTCGGAAAGCAGCATCGCCGGGAAGCTCGGCCCCGCCCAGCCGCGGGGCGTGGTGTGGAAGGACGCGAGCGGCTGCGTGATGCGCTCGCGGGTGAGGAGGGATCAGAAGACCGTCCAGTGGACGGTCTTCCCGACGAACGCAGGCGAACCGTTTGGATCGCCTCTCAGCGCCGCCGGGTCACCTAGAGCGTCGCGGTGATGTCCTCGCCCAGCTTCACGACCCGTGCCGAGCCGCGGGCCGCGCAGGCGCAGGGCGCCTTGATCATCACCCGCTCGCACGTCAGGTGCGCCGGGGACGGCTTGGGTCCGGGATGCCGACGGGGCGGCGCGGACATCTTGCTCGTGTCGGTTTGGTCGCGACCGCTCCCGCGGCGAGCTCGTCCTCGGTGAGGTCGGCCTCGATCTCCTCGAGTTGCAGTTCGAGCTGGTCGAGGAATCGCGCCTGCCGCTCGGATCGCTGCCCGTAGAGGGCCCGGCGCAGCTTCTCGATCTCCAGATTCAGGGTGGCGATGATGGCGGCTGTGACCGAGGCGTCGGCTTCGGCCCGCGCGGCGGCAGCCTCTGCCGCCATCGCGCCGGCCCGCGCTCCGGCGACCGCGAGGGCTGCGCGCAGGGCGTCGACGTCGGATGGATGGGCGGGCGTCACGCCCGGAACTTGGCGCGTCCTGTCAGACGCTTGGGGGACAATCGACGTGCCTGGAGACCTTATCCCGCTGCCGCCGGACTCCAGGTATCAAAGGGGTTCCTTCAGTCGATCCCGTCCAGGGGATAGCCCCGCTGCGCCGCCGAGATCGCCACGCAGCCGTCCTTCGGTGCGGGCCAGATGGTGAGGCGGATCGGCGATCCTTCCAGTGGACGGGTTGCCCGCCGAACGCCCACGCTCCAGAATCTTGATGTAGAGCGACATCCCCGCCTCGTCGTGCCACAGAACCTCCACTATCGGCCCCGAGCGCCCCCGAAAGACGTGCAGATCGCCCGCGTGCAGGTCGCGGCCGAGCCCCTCCTGCACGAACAGCGCCAAGCCCGGCATGCCGTTCCTCATGTCGGTGACGCCGTTGCACAACAAGACCCGTGTTCCCGTCGGCAGCGCGATCATGCGCCCTTGACCACCGCGATCAGACGCGCCCGCGCCGACGGATCGAGCCGCGCGTCGATCACGATCCGACGCCCGTTCCGTAGCACCACTTCGACGCGGTGAGACGCGTCGGCCGAAAGAGCCGTGGTCGGCTTCTCCGCGGGTGCGACCGGAGCCACGAGCCGCTCAGTCTTCACTGTGACGGGTGCGAAGCTCGCCGCGGCCCGGTCCACGAGCAGCCCCTCCCGATGCAGCCGCCGCCACGTTGTCAGAAGAGATCGCGAGAACCCGTCGCGCCGTGCCGTCGCCGACACCAACCGCGGATCCGCGTGGCTCTGGCCCACGATCCGTAGCTTCCCCTTGTCCGTCCAACGACGCCGCCGGCCCGTATCCATCACGTCCAGCACCAGCATGCCCGCTCTGTCCATATGGCCGCCCATATCGCCAGATAGCAGCCACACCGCCATCCTCGTCAGCCGGCGCCCGCCGGAGGGATACGTACTCCGCGACCTGACGCTCGAACTCATCGCCGGATGGTACGTGAGCCTCTTCCCGGGTTCATCGTCACGGCGGCCGTGCCTGCACGGCTGCCGTGCTCAGGCTGGCTACGCTGGAACCAAACGTTTCCAGGCCGCGCCATCGCACCAGGGCTCGACTCGCTATGACCTTCTGCGCAGGATCGGGGTCGGCCTGCTGGTCTTGGCGGTGAGCGAGCCGATCTCGGACATGTCCGTCAGGCCGGGCCTCATCGCCGGCGAGGTCGAGGCGAGCGACCCCGAGGTTGTCGCCTCCGCCATGCGCTTCACCTCCCATTACAGGGGCCTGTCGGTCCGGAGACACTAGGCGTTGATCGGGCTCGTGTTGTCGCTTACCTGCCATCGGTGGGGCATCCTCTGACCATGTACTCCACGCTCGCCCCGCTCCCGTGGCACCTGATTGAGGGCGTGCTCGGCCATGCGGTCGACATGGTCCCCACGCTCGCCATCGCCCCGGGGGTGACGACGACGATCATCTTCGGAAGTGAGCAGCTCCACGTCAGCATCGCCGTCTTGACAGGCATCTCGCGAAGCGGCTGCGCTACTCCGCAGCATGCGTTGCGACCGGGTCTGGACTGATTCCCCGAGGGGGATGCGCGTGCGCGATGCCCTCCTGAGCCAGGGCGTGCGCCACTCGTAGCGCGAGATCCTCGCGCCATGGCGGTGCGACGATCTGCAGGCCCATGGGCAGGGTCGCCTCCTCGAAGACGGGAACGGTCACGACCGGCAGTCCGATGCAGGAGAAGGGCTGCGACAGGAGCCCGAGCGTCGGGCGCAGCGCAAGTGCTCGTCCGTTAAGCTCAAGACGCGTCTCGCCCCGCAGCGACGCAGAGACCGGCGTGGCCGGAACGATGAGCACGTCCGCCCGCTCGAACGCTGCCAGCGCGCGTTCGAGCCACCACGCGCGCACCCTCTGCGCGCGTGCGATCCAGGCCGCAGGGAGCAGGGCGCCGGCAAGGAAGCGGTCACGCGTGTCGGGATCGAAGTCGACCGCGCGGGTGCGTAGGCGGCCCAAGTGGAAGGCCGCGCTCTCGGCGTTGGTGATCAGGTAGGCGGCGGCACGTCCCGCCTCCGCGCCATCGAGGTCGATGCGCTCGACCCGGTCGCCAGCGAGCGCGCTGGCGGCAGTCTCGGCTAGCGCCATGGCCGGGCCTGCCTGATCCGCGAGCCAACCCGTCGGCAGCCCCACGCGCAGCTGCCCGAGGCCCCGTTCCAGCAGGCCCCGTTCCAGCAGGTCCCGTACCGGCAGTGCGGGCCGGTCCGCACAGGCATGGTCGCGCGCGTCGAAGCCTTGAAGCGTGTCATAGGCCCTCGCGAGGTCGGCCGCGTCGCGGGCGAAGGGCCCCAGGTGATCGAGGCTGTCGACGAACGGGAAAGCGCCAGTGCGCGGCAGCCGCCCATAGGTCGGCTTGAGGCTGAACACCCCGCACAGCGCCGCCGGCACGCGCAGGGAGCCGTTGGTGTCAGAGCCCAGCGAGATCGGTGCGAGGCCCGCCGCCGTGGCCGCGCCGCAGCCGGAGGAGGAGCCCCCCGTCATGCGTGCCGGATCGTGCGGGTTGCGGCAGGAGCCGTCATGGACGTTTTCGCCGGTGAAGTCGTAAGCGTACTCGCCCATGTTGAGCGTTCCCACGAGGACCGCACCCGCCGCGCGCATCCGCTCGACGAGCAGGGCGTCGCGGGCGGCCCGCGCCCGCTCGCGGCCGATGCGCGATCCGGCGCGCGTGGGCAGGCCAGCGACGTCGAAGAGGTTCTTCACCGCGAAGGGCACGCCGGCGAGCGGGCCGGGCGTCCTGCCGTCGCGGATCGCGGCGTCGATCCCGGCGGCCTCAGCGCGCGCACGGTCCGCCGTGACGTCGGTGAACGCGTTCAGGCGCGGGTCCTCGGCGGCGATCCGGGCAAGCGCGGCCTCCGTCACGCTGGCGGCGCTGGCCGTCCCCGAGAAGACCGCGCGCGCGATCTCCTCGGCGGTGGCCCAGGCGTGGACCGTCATGCGTCCGGCCCCGGCAGCCGGAAGACGGGCGCTTGGACCAGGTCAGCATCGTCCAGCGGTACCCGCTCCAGCACTTCGGCCATCTCGGCCGCGAATGCGAGGAACCGCAGGGTGCCCGGCTGCCATTCGGGCGCGATCTCGAGGTCCGCAAGGCGCGACGCGGCGCTGAGATACGCCGCATCCGGGGCGGGGCGGGCGGGCACGCCCCTCACTCCGCCGGCTGACCGGCCGAGGTCGGGGCCGGCGGCGGTGCTTTGGCTGCCTCGTCCCCCTCGGCCCAGTCTAGGCGCGCCAGCGCGAAGAGGAAGCCCGCCACGGCGGCGTAGCCCAAGGCCACGGAGGGCGTCACGCCGATGCCTACGGCTTGCCCGTGCATGAAGCCAAAGAAGGTCAGTACCGCGCCCGCCCCGGCGAAGGCAGCGGCCCAATCGAGCTTGCGCTCGATCACGAAGACGCCGATCGCGGCGAGCACGAGCCCCGTGAGGATCGCCCCGTTGCCCAGCAGACCCAGCCACTCGTAGAGGACGCCGTTCTGACCCATGGCGGCCAGCAGTTCGGGCGTCACCTCGGCGCCCGCAGCCCCGAGCGCGCCGTCGATCAGCGTCTTCGCCCAGGCCGCGAGGTGCGGCACGAGCCCGAGGATCACCGCCGGCGCATGCTTCATGGGCGTGGTCTGGAAGGCCTGCGCACCGATCAGCATGCCGATATAGAGCAGGATCGGAGAGATCGCGACGACCGGCACGAGGTTGAGGAACACCGCGAGGATGCCGAGCCATGCCAACGCCAGCACGAAGAGGCCCGTCGCCGCCGAGTAGCCGATGCGTCCACCCATGGCCTTCCAGCCCGGATGGCCGATATAGACGGCGTTCGCGAAGGGCGAGCCCAGCAGCGTGCCGAGGAGCGAGATCGCCCCCTCCGCCGAGATCGCCTCGGTGGTCGAGTAGGTGTCGCCGGCCGCCTCGGCGCTCTCGACGTTGTCCATGGCCTCCACGAGGTCGTAGACGCCGAACGGGATCGCGGTCACGAGGATGAAGCCCAGGAACTCGAAGCCCGAGAAAACATGGTCCACCGCATGCAGGGGCAGCGAAAAGCCGAAGGATGAGAAGCTCTCTTTCAGGGCGGTCGCCGACATCCCGCCGATCTGGGGAAAGCCCGCGGCGGTGGCGATCCAGGCGATGGCCATGCCGACGACGATGGCGACCAATCCGGCGGGGATGCCGCGCGGGTACTTCACGCCGCCGAACCACGAGACGAGGATGATCGCGAGGCAGGTGAGGCCGATGATCGAGGTCAGGAAGATCTCGGTCGCGGGGCGCATCGCGATGAAGGCGATGGAGACGCCCGCCAGCGTGCCCAGGAGGGCCGCGCGCGGCGTGATACGACGGATCCAGGGGGCGACGAAGGAACCGCCGATCAGGATGAAGCCCTGCAGAAAGACCCACGCGAGGCCGGCTTCCCAGGCCTGCACCGGATCGTCCGTCTGCCCAAGGACCGGCAGCATGATCACGAAGACCACGATGAACATGTGCGGCACCGAGGGCCCGGAGGGCAGCGCGCACACGTCCGTGCGGCCCTCCCTCTTCGCCAGCCGATATGCCATCCAGGCGTAGTAGACGTTGCCCATGAAGAGCATCAGGCCCACGGCCGGCAGGATGCGCCCGAAGGTCAGCTCGTCCGGCAGTCCCACGACGAACTTCAGAAGCCCGGTCATCACCAGCAGGTTGACCAGCACGTTCGTGCCCAGGCCGAAGAGGGCGTTCCAGTCCCCCGGGGTCCAGAGTATCGGCTGTCTTGCGTCGTCCATGGTGTCGCTCCTGGATCGATGGTCTCGTTTAGGGCTCAGGCCGCGCGGACGGCGTCCGTAAGGGCGGCGGCGAAGCTGGACGCGTCGCTCACCCAGCCGAACATGCCGCCCTGCGCGGCGATCATCTCCAGGCCTACGCGGTGGAATTCGGGGAAGTACGAGGCGCAGGCATCCCCGAGCGCGACGCATCGGAAGCCGCGGTCGTTGCCCTCGCGGATGGTGGTGTGGACGCAGACCTCGGTTGTGACGCCCGCCACCATCAACGTGTCGATCCCGGCATTGGTCAGCATCTGCATCAGATACGTCTGGTGGAACGCACCCTTGCCAGGCTTGTCGATCACCGGCTCCCCATCCGCAGGAGCCAGCGCATCGACGATCTCGTGGCCGGGCTCGCCGCGGATCAGGATGCGGCCCATCGGGCCGGGATCGCTGATCCGCTTGGACGGCGCGCCGCGCGCGATCTTGGCCGGGGGCGCGTCCGAGAGGTCGGGGCGGTGCCCTTCGCGGGTGTGGACGATCAGCATGCCGGCCGCGCGGGCGGCCTCCAGCGCCGTCCGGCACGGTCCGATCGCGGCCTGCAGCAGCGAGACGTCGTTGCCCAAGGACTCGCCGAAGCCGCCCGGCTCGAGGAAGTCGCGCTGCATGTCGATCACGATCAGCGCCGTGCGTGACGGATCGAAATCGAGCGTGGCGGGCGAGGCGGGGAGTTGCACCGTCGTCATGGTTCGGGTTCCTTCGGGCAGGCGATGGGGAGGGAGCATTGACGTCACTCGAGACCGTGGCGGCCGAGATCCGCGAAAGGTTCGATGCCTATGAGCGGGCCCTCGTGGCGAATGACGTGGAGGCGCTGATCGCCTTCTTCTGGGAGGATCCGCGTGCCGTGCGGCTGGCGCCAGGAGGCGGGCTTTATGGCCACGACCGCATCGCGGCCTTCCGGCGGGGCCGCGAGACGGGCGACCTGAAGCGGCGCCTGAGCGAGGTGCGGATCACCGTGCTCACGCCCGATATCGGCGTCGCGACCTGCGAGTATCGCCGGCAGGGATCGGGCCGCCGAGGCGCGCAGAGCCAGGTCTGGATGCGCCGCCCAGAGGGGTGGCGGATCGTCTCGGCCCATGTGAGCCTCGATACCTGAGGATGCGTTCACGATGCCGCCTCGAGCGCGGCACGCCAACCGCCCAAGGCAGTGATGTCCACGGCGTCGACCACCGCCGCCTCCTCGCAGAGGAACCCCTTGGGGGCGGTCCCGTCCGAGAGCGCCACCGTCCCGATGCTGAGCGGTGCGGGGATGCCTGCGAGGAAGGCGCCCAGTTCGGCCTGCGGCATCGCCCAGACCTCGACCGCGATGGACGCCCCGCGTTCCGCACGCACGAGCCCCGGCCGCGCTGGCGGCCTGCCGGGCAGGCGGTACAGGCGATATTCGGGCGTCGTCTCCGCCGTGCGAAGGAAGTGACCCCCGCGCGAGGTCAGTTCACCACTCAGGGGCAGGCCCGACATGTGCGCGCCGCAGACGGCCAGCTCGATCTCGTCGGGACGGGCGGCCGGGGCAAGGGGCGGCGCGGGCGGCACCGGCAGGCCCGTGGCGCCCATCCTGCGCTCGCCCGTTCGCTCCAACGCCAGCCCTACACTCGCGAGGAGGCCGTCGCGCCCGTCGGCCGCCAGCAGCGTCACGCTGCCCGGCCGCCCGTCGCGCCGCGCGGGCATGGGCACGGCGAGGCCGCACATTTCCAGTAGGTTGACGAAGTTCGTGTAGGTCCCCAGCCGCGCGTTGGGGCCGATCCCGTCGGCCGCAAGGTCCGCGCAGGAGTAGAAGGTCGGGATCGTGGGCACGCAGAGCAGGTCGAGGCGGGCCAGCACCGGCTCGACCGCGCGGCGCAGGTCCGCGAGGCGGTAGAATGCGCGGAATGCGTCCGTCGCGGAGTGGCCCGCCGCCGGCGTGACCACGGCGCGCACGACAGGGTCGACCGCCTCCGGGTCCCGCACCAGGAGCGGCTCCAGCACGGTATGCCGCTCCGCGACCCAGGGGCCCTGATACAGCATCTCGGCCACCGCGTGGAACGGCGCGAAGTCGATGCGCTCGATTCGCGCGCCCAGGGATTCGAGCGCTGCCAACTGCGCCTCGAAGGCCTCGGCCTGCGCCTCGTCTCCGAAGAAGCGTAGCCCGGACGCGTCGGGCACCCCCACGCGGAGCGAGGGCGGGAGCGCCCCGAGCGCGCCCACGGGACCGCGACGCGCATACGGATCGCCCGAATCAAAGACGTGGCTGGCCGTGAAGGCCGTCCAGGCGTCCTCAACCGTCAGCGCGAAGATCGAGACGCAGTCGAGCGAGCGGCAGGCGGGCACCACCCCGCGGGTGGAGAGGCGTCCGAGGCTCGGCTTGAGTCCCACGATGCCGTTCAACGCGGCCGGCACGCGACCCGAGCCGGCGGTGTCGGTCCCGAGCGCGAACGGCACGAGCCCCGCGGCGACCGCGACCGCCGAGCCCGAGGAGGACCCGCCCGGCACGACGTCCGGATCGAGCGCGTTCTTGGGGGCGTAATGCGGCGTTCGTACGCCCACGAGGCCGGTGGCGAACTGATCAAGGTTTGTCTTGCCAACCGGGATCGCGCCGGCCGCGCGCAGGCGGGCGACGACGGGCGCGTCCTTGGTGGGCGCGTGGGCATATGCTGGGCAGGCGGCGGTGGTCGGCATGCCCACGACGTCGATGTTGTCCTTGACTGCGAAGGGCACGCCCCAGAGCGGCTTGTCCGGCCGGAACGCCCCGAGCGCCTCGGCCTCGGCCAGGAGCGCCTCGCGCGGCGCGAGGTGCAGGAAGACGCCCGGATCGCCATGCGCTTCGATCCGCTCCAGCACATCGGCCATCACGCTGGCTGGTCGCGCGCCGGCCGCGTAGGTGGCGCGCAGCGCGTCCAGCGTCATCGGGGCCGCCTCATCGCGCTCGGGTTCCGTCATGTCCGTTTAGCCTCTCCATCATGCTGCGGCCCGCAGACGTGCCGCGCGTCGCGATGCTGCACGGCGGCATCGTTGACTTCCACTGCTATGTTTTCAGCGTTACGCTGCAGAAAACGCAGCACCTGAAGGGCGCGATGCGTCACATCCGGACCATGCAGATGATCGCCGACGTGGCGCGCGCAGGCTCGATCCGGCGCGCGGCAGAGGACATGAACATCACTAGCTCGGCGCTCAACCGGCAGATCCAGCGCTTCGAGGAGGAGCTGGGCGCCCCCATCTTCGAACGTCTTCCGCGCGGCGTCCGTCTCAACACCGCAGGTGAGCTGCTGATGCAGCACATCAGCGCGCAGATTTCCGATCTGGACCGCGTGCGAAGCCAGATCGCGGACTTGTCGGGCGTGCGCCGCGGGCACGTGAAGATCGCCTGCTCTCAGGCGCTGGTGCCGACCTTCCTGCCGGCCCAGATCGCCCGCTACCGTGCCCAACACCCGGGCGTGCGTTTTACGGTACGCGTACGCGACCGCGCGCAGGCCGAGCGCGAACTGGCCAACTTCGAGGCGGACCTCGCTCTCGTCTTCGAGCCTGTCTACCTAGTCGACTTCCAGGTATTGGAGGCGGTGCCCCAGCCCGTCTGCGCGGTGATGGCCCATGACCATCCACTGGCCGACCGGCCAGACCTGAGGCTACGCGACTGCCTTGCGGTGCCGCACGTGCTGCCCACCGCAGAATTCGGCGTGCGGCACCTTCTGGAGATGGCGACGCGCGGACGCTCCCGCGAACTGGACCCGGTGATGGAAGCGGATAGCTTCGAGTTTATGAGGCAATACGTGCTGCACGAGGGCGTGGTAGGCTTCCAGATCCCGATCGGCCTAGGCCCTGGTCTCGATCCGCGCCTCGTCGTGCGTCCCTTGGAGGCGCGGGACTGCGCGTCAGGCCTCTTGTTCGTCGGCCAGATGCGCGCGCGAAGTCTGCCCGTGGCGACGGCCAAGTTCGCGTTGCAAGTGGCGCGAAACCTAGAGAAGAGCGACGCGTTTCCCATGCCTCGCCACGCGCGGGATACGGAGGTCTGAGGGGCGTCACGGTTGCGCCGCGCATGGCCGGCCCATCAAACCGAGCTCGATGACCCAGAGTGCGGACGCGTCGTTTCATAGCCGGCCGTGGAACAGTCCAATGAGCTTAGTATGATGGGACTGGGAGCAGAACGAGCCTCGACGCAGAGCCCCTGCATGCCGCGCTCACGGTTCGCCGGTACTTTTGCCTGACGGGGACGATCCCCGGTGATGACCGGGACCGTGGAGTCTCTTACACCCTCCATGGTGGTGAGTCCGTTCGAGCGGCCCAGCGTGCCGACCCCATTGGGTCGGGCCTCCCGTCCTCTCCGAAGGTGGCCAGGCGCTTAATCTTGGCGAGCGCGGGCTCGTTCATCGCCTGGGCCGAGGCGATCCGCCCCTGGGCCATGGCCGCGTTGGCCTGCCGGCGCTCGGGGTCGCTCCCGGCGATGGCGTGGACGAGGACCAGAATCGATCGCCGTCCGTTCAGCCATGCCGGGCGTCGCCGCGGTCGGAGACGAACCCCACCGGGGGCCGGCCCTCGGAGGCGTCGAGCCGGTCGAGGAACGGGGCGCGGTCGGATCATCCCTCGGCGGCCATGCCGCGCGTGCCCTGGACGTGGATCGGCATGTCGTCCCCCTTGGCGCGGCAAGACGATCCTCCTCGGCTGCCCGGTCGTGCCAAGCGGGACGCCGAACTGTGCGTCGAGATCGCCCGTATCCATGCGGAGGAATTCGGTATTAGGGGTGCCCGGAAGGTCTGGTGGCAGCTGCTGCGCGTAGGCTTCGACGTCGCCCGATGCACCGTCGAGAGGCCGATGCGTGCCATAGGCCTGCAAGGCGCCGTCTGCAGCGAGAAGATCAGGACGACCATCCCCGAACCAGCCCGGCCGTGCCCGCGCGACAAGGTGAACCGCCAGTGCCAGGCCTCGGCACCGAACCGGCTGTGGGTGAGCGACTACACCTGTGCTGCCGCCTAGCGCGGCTTCGTCTACGTCGCCGTCGTCATCGTCATCTACGCGCGGCGCATCGTCGGCTGGCGGGTGAGCGGCAGCGCGACCGCACGCTTCGTGCTCGACGCCCTAGGGCAGGCGATCCACGATCGCAGGCCTTCCCAGGACGGCGGGCTCGTCGCGCATTCGGACCGAGGCTCCCAATACCTTCCCAAACGCTACACCGAGCGCGTCGCCGAGGCGGGGATTGAGCCGTCGATCGGATCGGTTGGGGACAGCTACGACAACGCGATGGCCGAGACCGTGATCGGGCTTTTCAAGCCCGAGGTCATCCGACCGCGTGGACCGTGGTGATAGCTCGGGGCCGTCGAGTTCGCGACCCTCATCTGGCCCCGCGTCACCTGGCTCAGAACCTCGATTTGGTTCAGCTCGGCTCGCTCATTACAACCCATCCCACGGCCGCGCTCCCATCCTGATCGCCGGAAGGGCAAGCGCGAAAGTCCTGCTTCGCAGATGTGGGACATTCCAACTTTGCGGCTACATCTAGAAACCTGATAAGTCTTCTTATGTAGTAACACGAAGTGCTTCGCCTTACTCGGAGCGGTCTAGATGCGTCCAAACTGGTTGCGCTCGACGGCCTTATCGCGCAAATCGTCTGATAGACGGATTCCCCCTTTCCCCGTTTGATGTTAGCCGACGGGCTTCGTGATGGGGATGCCGAGCTCGGTGAAGCGTTCGAGGATGGCGATGCGGACCTGGAGTTAGGCGGTCTGGCGGTCGAAGTCTCGGGACATGAGCTTCTGGCCGAGCAACTTCATGCAGTTCATCTGCGTCTCCAAGCAGCTCCGGCGGGGTAGCCTGACTACTTCTGCCAGATCGTCCGGCCAGGCCACTTGATCACGCGCAGAGCCTCGTTCCTCGCCCCCGCGCCGGGGCTGTCCTTTTTCCAGGGCTTCGCGTTTCGTCTGGGCGGGATGATTGCGTCGGCGCCGCGGGACGCCATGGCGTCGCGGCACGCGCGCGTGTCGTAGGCGCCGTCCGCGGTCACCGAGGCGATCGGCTCGTCCGTGGGTATGGGCGACAGCAGATCGGGCAGCATGGGCGCATCGCCGACGCCGCTGCCGGTGATCTCGACCGCCCGCACTTCCATGGTCGCTCCGGCTATGGCCAGGTGGAACTTGCGCCAGTCGCGCTGCTTGGCCCCGCCATGCTTTCGCGCGTGCCACTCGCCCTAACCAAGGACCTTGATGCCGGTGCTGTAGACCAAGAGGTGCAGCGGCCCGCCCGAGCCGCGATAGGGCAGTTGCACAGCGAGCGTCTTCTGGCGGTGGAACAGCGTCGAGTAGTCCGGCACCGGCCAGTCGAGCCCTGCCGACTCCAGCAGGCTCGCTTAGAAGCCCGTCGTCTGCCGGAGCAGCAGCCCAAACAGGAACTTTATTTTTCCGGCAGGCCTGGATTGCGCTCGTCGGGCGGTCGGTCCCCCGGACCGAGGACCGATCCTCCTCGCCCGAAAAGACTCTCTGCCGCCCGCGCCTGCCCAACGGCGCCGCGTGCCATGCCATGCCGGGATCGAACCGGACCGTCAGCGACCCGCGCTCACGCAGCGCGGCGTTGTAGGTGGACCAGTTCAGGGTGCGGTAGCGGGGGGCGCAGGCCTGGACATGACGCCCAGCTATGTCGCTAACCCCACGATGTGAATCCCGGCGAGGCTTTGCGAAACAAGGCCGCCGCGCCCGCGCGAGGCACGCCTTCATGTTTGGCAACGGCGCCGACAATTTCGGCCCGCTTACGCTTCAACTTGTCGACGACGAAGTCCATGCCGGATGGGTTAGCCGATCCGCCCCGCCTCGCTTGGTACTCTTGCTACCACAGGCCAAGCTGCTGGATCGGAAAGTCTTCTACACCCTCGTCGAAGCCAGGGTGCTGATCGGCGCATGGCGCCGCCACTACAACACCGTGCGCCCGCCCTCGGCGCTCGGACCCCGGCCGCCGGCGCCCGAGGCAATCGTTCCGCCAAGCCCCTTAGCATCATAGACGCCGTCCGGCTCCGCTGCGCTCTCCCTCCTGTCACCCGAGGCGCAGGAACGGCCTATGACCTGACATCCATACCGGACCACCCAACAGTAGCCGGTCAGGTCGGACAGTTCGAGCACCGCTCCCACCATGCCGGCGGCCTGGCGGAGCGGCGGCCCGGAGAGAAACTTCATCGGCAGGCGGACCCGATCGCCGCGTCCGAGAGTATCGTCGGTCGTCCCAGACGTCTGTCTCCCGACCCGCGCCGCGGCATCTCCCGGACCACCCAAATCAGCAGCGAGTCCCACGGGCTCTTCGCCGCGTCGTTCTCGGAACAGCACGGCTCTCGGCAGCAGGTACATACCGGCTTCCGCATCGAGCCGGCCTGAGCGTTTACGCCGGCAATCTGAACCTCGTTCATGACGAAGCTCAGCAAGATCGCCCCTCCGAAAGCCATAACGAGGCTCGGGCCTAGCCGATCAGTCGTTCGAGCTCATTCGTCAGGCGACCGATATCGACCGGTTTCGAAAGACGGGGGCGGTATCCCATGCAGGCGGGCGTGGGCATGATGGACTTGCTGTAGCCGGTCACGAAGACGAACGGGATATCGGCGGCATCCAGGAGTTCGGTCACCTCGAAACTCGTCTTGCCCTCCCCGAGGTTGATGTCGAGGATCGCCACGTCCGGCCAGAACGACGTGATCGCTTCCTTGGCTTCCTTGACCGTCCGGCAGGGGCCGAGAACGTCGAAACCTTCGCCCTGCAGGCTCACCGTCAGGTCCAGCGCGACGAACGCTTCGTCCTCGAGAAGGAGGACGCGGGGGCGATAAGGAGATTTGCGCTTGACCATCTGATCCCTCTCATGGACCTCGGGGCAAACCTGAACCTGCCGCTTATAATCGAACGTGGCAGCCCCGTACCAAGTTCCGGTACGCCCTGGCTTGGCGCGCGCCTCAACCCCCCGAACCAGCAGGCGGCGGATCGACCACGGCGGCCGACCGATGCCGGATGATCTCCTCGAGCCGCATCGTGTCCTCCTCGATGAGACGGATGCGCTCGCGGATGATCTCGCTGCTGCGCTCGCCCGACCGCACCGACATGCGCCGGAGCAACTCGGCGCGCCCCTTGTGCGCTCGCAAGGTCGAGAACAGCTGATGGTCCAGCGCCTCCTCCTGCGCCAGCGCCAGCGCGGCGGTCGAGTAGGCATGCCCGGTATGACAGCGATACCGCACCATCGGCCCGTCCTCGATCTCCCACAGGACGCCGTCGCAATGGGGGCAGTTGAAGGGTGACAGCGTGCCGAGCCTGTCCTCGTTCGCCATGTTCGCTTCCTCCAGGCCGGCGATCTTCATCTCGACCCCGATCTCCCACGGGATAGGCCCGGCCTCGGCCACCGGCGTGCCGGCCAACGCGTTGAGCGTCTCGGCCAGTCCGGTCAGCGGGAGGGGACGGGCCGCCTCCGTGGCTCGGAGCGCAGCCTGCGGCATGTCGGGGAACTCCGCCGTCTCGGGCGCCTCCACGAGGATCGTACCGCCGGTCCGCTCGATGGCGCGCGCGCCCGCCGCGCCGTCGTCCATCAGACCCGACAGCACGACGCCGACGGCCCGCGTGGCACGGTACACGGCCAGCGACCGGAAGAGCGGGTCGATCGCGGGGCGAAAATTGTTTTCCTGCGCCCCGCGGCGCAGGTGGATGTGATCGTGACCGATCATCATGTGCCGGTCCGGCGCCGCGACGTGGATGCGTCCGGGGCGCAGGGGCATCCTGTCCCGCGCCTCGACGACCTCCAGCGGGCTGTGGCGCCGCAGCAGGTCGCTCCCCCGCCCGCTCGCGATGCTGGAGACGTGCTGGCATATGAGGATGGCGGCGGGAATGTCGGGCCGCAGTGCCGGGAGCAACGTCTTCAATGCGGTCAGGGACCCCGCCGAACCGCCTATTGCGATCGTGTTGACGAGGTCAGCCATGGCGTCCAACAAAAGTATCGCATCGCAACTCATACGCCCCAGTTAGCAGAACGTTCCTCATCGGGAGGCGATGACCATGGAGGATTGCGTGCCGACCCGAGCGCCGGTTCATCCCCTCGTGGTGGTCGGCGCCTCGGCAGGAGGGCTCGAGGCACTGACGGAGATGCTCTCGGCCGTCGGGTCGTCGAGCGCGTTGTCGATCGTGATCGTCCAGCACCTCGCGCCGGACCAGAAGTCGATCCTGCATTCGCTTCTTCAGTCGCATTGCAAGCTGCCGGTAAAGCAGATCCAGCAGGACGAGGAGATCCGGCCGGGGCGCGTCTACGTCGTCCCGCCCGGCAAGCTGCTGGAGATCGAGGGCGGTCACCTCCGCCTGACGGACCGCAGCAAGGACGACTATCTGTTCCGGCCCATCGACCATGCCTTCGAGAGCCTCGCGCGGTCCTTTGGCCGCGGGGCGTTCTGCGTCGTGCTCTCGGGGACGGGGTCGGACGGGGCGAACGGCCTGCGCGCGGTGAAGGAGGCAGGCGGTATCGCCATCGCACAGGAGAGTCAGACGGCCCGGTTCCCCGGCATGCCGGATGCGGCGGTGGCCACGGGGCTGGTCGATTTCGTGCTGCCGTCGGCCGAAATCGTCGACCGCCTGCAGGAGATCGTGCGTCATCGGTTGGCGTTCGACGAGAAGCGGCGCGACGCGTTGCAGGGCGAGATCGAATCCGCGCTGCCCCGGATCGCCTCGCGCCTCAGGGACGCGACCGGCCACGACTTCGCCGACTACAAGCCGGGCACGATGGTCCGTCGGATCGAACGCCGGATGACCCTGATGCGGATCGGATCGGTCGAGGACTTCATCGCCGCGATCGAGACCGACGACGAGGAGGCGATCCTCCTGGCGCAGGAGTTCCTGATCGGCGTCACGCAGTTCTTCCGCGATCCGGACGCGTACGAGGAACTGCGGCGCCGGGCGATCGACCCCATCCTAGATCGGGACGGCGCTGCGATCCGCATCTGGGTGCCGGGCTGCTCCACCGGGGAGGAAGCCTATTCCCTCGCGATCCTCTTCACCGAGGCGATGGAGGCGCGGAACGCGCGCCGGGCGATCCAGGTGTTCGGCACCGACATCGACAGCCACGCCTTGCGGGCCGCGCGGCAGGGGCTCTTTCGTGCGGCGTCGGCGTCCAAACTGGGCAAGGAGCGGCTGACGCGGTTCTTCCAGCCCGAGGGTGGGCAGTTCCAGGCCCGACCCGAGCTTCGGGAGGCGTGCGTCTTCGCACCGCACAACGTCCTCCAGGACCCGCCCTTCTCGCGTCTCGACCTGATCTCCTGTCGCAACCTCCTGATCTACCTGTCGACAGACCTGCAGAAGCGGATCATTCCCCGCTTCCACTTCGCCCTCAAGCCGTCGTCGTTCCTCTTCCTCGGCCCGTCGGAAAGCGTCGCAGGCGAGGACCGCCTCTTCGACACGGTCGAGAAGACGCATCGCATCTTCCGCCGGAACGACGACGCGTCGCCGACGTATTCGGCCCTGACCGATCCGGTGCCGACCCGACAACGGATGGCGGGTAGCATGGCGGTGCCGCCGCCGACGTCCGGCATGCCGAGCGTCAATCAGGAGGTCAGCGCGGAGCAGGAGTTCCTGCAACGGCGCGCCGCGCCCTTCGCGGTGATCTCGGAGGCGGGGGAGGTGCGATACCTCTCGCAGCGGATGACGGCGTTCGCCCGACCGACGAAGGGAGCGCCTTCGACCCAGATCGACGACTTCCTGCTGCCCGAACTGCGGATCCCCGTGCGCAGCGTGCTGAACTCCGCGAGCGAGGATGGCACCGAGAGGACCGTCGAAGGCATCCTCATACAGGAGCCGGGCCAGGACCCGCGCATGTTCGACATCGCGGTCTCGCCCATGCGCCGGGGCGGGAACGACTACCTGCTGGTGCTGAGCGAGGTGCGCGCGATCGACGCTGCGGCGCTGACCGACAGCATCGGTCGGCGCGAGGCCTCCGACCGCGACCTGGTGGAGGCCGAGAACGTCCGCCTGCGCCGCCAGCTGTCCGCGACCCTGCAGGAATTCGAGACCTCCGGTCAGGAGCTCAAGAGCACCAACGAGGAGCTCATGAGCATGAACGAGGAGCTCCAGTCCTCGAACGAGGAGCTGGAGACCTCCCGCGAAGAGCTGCAATCGATCAACGAGGAGCTGGAGACCGTCAATGCCGAGCTGCGCGAGAACAACCGACAGCTGATCCGCGCGAACTCGGATCTCAAGAACCTGTTCGAGAGCACGGATCTGTCGGTGCTGTTCCTCGACAAGTCCTTCGCCGTGCGCAACTTCACACCGGCCACGACGACCCTCTATGGCATCAGGAAGCGGGACATCGGCCGCCCTATCTTCGACCTGTCGTCGCGCGTCGATTACCCGGAGCTTCGCGCCGACGCGCTCAAGGTGGACGAAACGCTGCAGCCGATCGAGCGCGAAGTCCGCATTCCCGAGACGGACGAGACGTTCATCCTGCGGATCAAACCCTACCGTACCACCGACGACCGCATCGACGGATACGTGCTCTCCTTCGTCGACATCACGCGGCGCAAGCGCAACGAGGGAACCCTCGAGCGCAACCGCGAGGAACTGGCCCGGCAATATGCCGAGCTCGAGACGCTCTACGACACGACGCCGGTCGGACTCGCGCTGCTGGACCGTGACCTTCGGTTTATCCGCATCAACCAGAGCCAGGCCGACATCAACGGCATCTCCATCGACGACTCGATCGGAAACCGCGCGCCGGATCTTATCCCCGACGTCGCCGACGTGGTGGTGCCGATCTTCGAGAAGGTCTTCGAGACCGGCGATCCGGTGCTCGGCTTGGAGGTCTCGGGCGAGACACCCGCCGCGCCCGGCGAGATCAGGCACTGGGTTTGCGACTACTACCCCGTGGTGGTGGAGGATACCGTCTATGCGGTCGGCACCTGCGTGCGGGAGGTCACGGAGGAGAAGCGCCTTACCGACGAACTGGCCGCCAGCGAGGGGCGGATGAAGTCGCTCTTCGATGCCTCGCCCGTGCAGATCGTGATCCTCGAGGGTCCGGACCTCGTCTATACCTACACCAACCCGGCGCACGATCGGCTGACGATGCGGCAGGTCATCGGCAAGCCGCTGCTAGAAGCCTTCCCCGAACTGGAAGGAACGGAGATCGCGGAGCGGTTCCGCCGGGCCTACGAGGAAGGCAGACGGCAGACGGCGCCCCAGTTCAGCGTGTCGCTTCCGTTCGAGGGGCGTGACGTGCCGGAGGAACGATGGTTCAGCCAGGAAGTGCAGCCGATCCGGGACGGCGGGGGCCGGGTGTCGGGCGTGGTCGGGTATTCGTTCGAGGTCACCGACGTCGTCAGGGCCAGACAGCGTGCCGAGGCCTCCGAGGCCGAGAAGACGCTCCTGATGGCCGAGCTGCAGCACCGGGTGAAGAACACGCTGGCCACCGTGCGCGCCATCTCGCGGCTGTTGCTGGCGGGTGCGGACAGCGCGCAGACGTTCCATGAGCGCCTGGTCACGCGGCTGGGAACCCTGTCGCGCACCCATGACCTGCTGACGGAGGCCAATTGGGACGCGACGGCCTTGGCCGACATCGTCGCGGCCGAAGCTGGCCCCTATGAACGCGAACCCGGGCAACGCGTGCGCCTGGCGGGCGACACGGTCCGCCTCGACGCCAAGCGCACCCTCGCCTTCGGGATGGCGATCCACGAGTTGATGACGAACGCCGCGAAGTACGGGGCCCTCTCGGTGGAAGATGGCTGGATCGAGGTGAATGCGGCTGTGGCGCCCGACGCCTCGGGTCCGACAAGAGTCACCTGGAAGGAGCACGGCGGCCCCGCGGTGGTCGATCCCGTGTCCCGCAAGGGGTTCGGATCGGTAGTGGTCGAACAGGTTCTCGCTTCCGACGCCGATGCCGATGTATCGGTCGACTACCAGGAGGATGGATTGTACTTCGAGGCCGTATTCCGGCAGACTTCAACGGAGGACGAGCATGCAGAGGAGTGACGAGATCCTCGTCGTGGAGGACGAGGCGCTGATCGCGATGGACATCAAGGCGATGTTGCTCGATGGGGGCTTCGCCGACGTGCACGTCGCGAACTCACTGCACGCGGGATTGACCTATCTCGACGGAACCACCCCCGCCGCCGCCCTGCTCGACTTCAATCTCGGGCGAGGCGAAACGAGCCTGCCGATCGCCACCGTCCTGAAGGAACGTGGCTGCCCGATGATCTTCATGACAGGCTACACTGAATCGACCGTCGAGCTCCCCCCGGACTTTGCCCACACGGGGCGCATATCGAAACCCTTCGTGAATGGCCTCGTGATCGATGAGCTGCAGAGCCTGCGTAGCTAGGCGCAGCACTCGTCATCACAATGGCACCGCTGCATTGCACTTTTGGGGGTGATCTGGACCTTGCCGGGTGAGGGCCCTGCCAGGCGCAGATCTCGAACACGCCGCGGACGGAGCGGATCTCGCCAGGGAAGCCGGATAGCCCTTACGGACTCGCTCCCGCGCAGCGTGGCGTTGACACTCGACAGCGAGCGGGGGCCCCGCATCGGGGTGGTGATCTCGCATAGCTGAAGGGGCCGTGCCGCGTCGTGCCGCTGCCCCGGTACCGGTGAAGAGCTTCGGCTCATCCCGGCGGCGGACGGCTCGCGCGCCGCCCAGGTTCCACCGGGCAATGGGCCGAAGATCGATCATCTGCGCGTTCCGGTCGATGGCGCGCCAGAGACTGCTATACCGCCCACCCGGAGATGCGTCCCGCTGCTGCGCGCGGACCCGCCGTCCGTCTGCGTACCGGCGGGTGCCTAGCCACGCCCGGTGCTTCGTCTTTCCATTCACGATTCAGGCAAAGAGTTGCACACCCACCGTCGGATCGTCGATGCGTCCGCCACAGCGCCCCGTTCGATCCGCAAGTCGCACACGTCGCGGTACGATTGCCCGTAGGGATCCGTCCCATCGCACCGCGCACGGGATCACCTGGCGGGGAAACCGATGGCCCCGGGACACATCACGTCGCAACACAGGGCGTCCCCCCTGGTCGTGTTAGCGTCCTCGCAGGTGGTGTAATTTCTGGTGTATATCGCGGTGTCGCCTGGG
>CAZWWR010000027.1:0-24859 GCA_964637265.1 uncultured Jannaschia sp. | reverse complement strand
AGATGCCGCTCGAGAAGGTCCGCAAGGTGATGAAGATCGCCAAGGAGCCGATCTCGCTCGAGACGCCCATCGGCGACGAGGAGGACAGCCAGCTCGGGGACTTCATCGAGGACAAGAACGCCACCCTGCCCCTCGATTCGGCGATCCAGGAGAACCTGAAGGAAACGACGACCCGCGTGCTGGCCTCCCTCACCCCGCGCGAGGAGCGGGTGCTGCGCATGCGCTTCGGCATAGGCATGAACACCGACCACACGCTGGAGGAGGTTGGCCAGCAGTTCTCGGTCACCCGTGAGCGGATCCGGCAGATCGAGGCGAAGGCGCTGCGCAAGCTCAAGCACCCCTCGCGGAGCCGCAAGCTGCGCAGCTTCCTCGACCAGTAGCGCGTAGAGGACGAGCACGCCCGTTCCGATCCGGAGGTCCGACGATGTCCATACTTTCCCGCCTGTTCGGTGGCGGCGCTTCGAAGGAGGAGGCGCCTTCGGCCGCGGCCGAGGAGTACGAGGGATTCGCGATCACGCCCGCGCCGGCCAAGACGGGAGGGGGCTGGCGGATCGGCGCGACGATCGAGAAGGACGGCAGGCGGCACGATCTGATCCGGGCCGATACGCTCGGCGACAGGGACGCCGCCGTGGAGGCGTCCGTGATGAAAGCGAGACAGATCATCGATCAGCAGGGCGACCGTCTCTTCGATTGAACGGCACGGTTGACGGCGGAACCCCGAACAGGGAACGTTCCGGAAACACGCTGGACCGCCCATGCCCGACGTCGACCTCGCCGCCCCCCTGACGCTTGCCCTCCTCGCAGCCGCGCTCGGCTGGCTGCTCGCGCTCGTCCTCGCGGTGGTGTGGCGTCGCTCCTCGCCATTTGCTGCCGAGTGCGCCGAACTGCGCGGCCGGCTGTCCGATGGGGATCAGCGGGCCGTGGCGGATGCCGGCGAGATACGGCGCCTGTCGGTCGAGGAGGCGGGCCTGCGGCAGGCGGTCGAAGGTCTCGAGCGCCGACTGGAGGATGCCGCCGCTGAGCGTGTCCGGATCGCGGAGGAGGCCAAGGCCGAGCGGGCGGCCCTGGAGGAACGGCTCGAGGAAGCCCGGGTCGAGCTCGCCGACCTGCGCGTCGTCAACGAGCAGCTACGCACCGAGGGGCGCGAGCGCGGCCGGGCGCACGAGGAGGAGGTGCGGCGCCTGGGTCAGATCCGCGAGGACATGACCGACAGGTTCAAGCGCCTCGCCGACGAGACGATGCGCCTGCACGGTGACAACTTCGCCCGCGTGAGCGACGAGAAGCTGCGCGCCCTGCTGGAGCCGATGCGCCAGCATATCGGTCGGTTCCAGGACGAGTTGCGGCAGACCCATACGGGAGCGGCGCAGGAGCGGGAGCGCCTGAAGACCGAGATCGAGATGCTCTCGCGGCGCTCCGAGCAGATCAGCAGCGATGCGGTCGCCCTCGCGCGGGCTCTTCGGGGCGAGAAGCAGAAGCAGGGTGCCTGGGGCGAGATGATCCTCGAACGGCTGCTCGAGGAATCGGGCCTGGCCAAGGGGCGGGAATACGAGACGCAGTTCCAGGTCCGCGACGAGGAGGGCGGACGCCGGAGGCCCGACGTCGTCGTGCGGCTGCCGGGCGGCAAGGCGGTCGTGATCGACGCGAAGGTCTCCCTCGTGGCGTACGAGGCGGCGGTGAACTCGGAGGACGAGGAGGAGCGGCACCGGCAGCTCCGGGTGCATGTCGCCGCGCTCCGCAAGCACATCGACGACCTCGCGGCGCGGGACTACGCGTCGCTCGTGGACGGCTCGGTCGACTACGTGCTGATGTTCATGCCGGTGGAGGGCGCGCTGGCCGCGGCGCTCGACGTGGAGGGCGATCTGACCGCCTACGCGATCGAGCGCCGGGTGGGCATCGCCACGCCGACGACGCTCATGATGGCGCTGCGCACCGTGCAGCACGTCTGGAACGTCGAACGGCGCGAGAGCAACGCGGAGGAGATCGCGCACCGGGCCGGCAAGCTGTTCGACAAGATGTCGCTCGTGATCGAGAGCTTCGAGAAGGTCGGCACCGCGCTCGACGCCGCGCGCAGCGCTCACGACGAGGCGTTCGACCGGCTGGCCCGCGGCAACGGCAACGTGGTCCGGCAGTTCGAGATGATGCGCAAGCTCGGCGCGAAGGCGGGACGCGCGCTTCCGCCCGGCTACGTCGACGTGCCGGAGGGCGACGAGCGGGCCGCCCTCGCCCCCGGGGCGGCCACGCGGCCCGCCCGCGATGTGGAGGCGGAGGCCGCCGAGTAGTCCGCCCTAACTCTCGCCTTTCGGCGGAAAGACGTCGGTGGTCGGCTCCGCCGAGGTTCCCGTGGTCACTGAGTTCGGGTCGTGTGTCGTCCCCCGCGCGGCGGCGGGCGACGCCGGCACGTTTGGCGGCTGGGGAGCGCGCGTCTGATCCCCCAGGGCCGGGTCCTGCGCCGTCGCATTGTCCGGATGTCGGGCGACACCGCCCTGCGGATCCCGCCCCTCGCCCGCGGACCCGCTGGTGCGTTCGTCCGTCGCGGTTCCGGCATGGGGATCGGCCAGCAGCGGATCGGGCTGTGGAACGTCGGACGCCGTTCCCTCGACCGGCCTCGACGGATCGGGCTTGGCGTGCGGGACATCCGCGGAGGGATGCTCCTTGCGTTCTGGCGCGCCGGTCATGGTGATCTCCCGTTTCTCTGCGTTCAGAACGGGAACCGCCAAGACGGGGGGGCCGGTTCCGCCCGGCGAGGGCGTCTCCGCCGATGCGACGGAGATACGGCCATCCTCCACACCGCGCATTCAGCGGGCCGGAGCTGCGCTGTGGTTGCCTGCCATCCGCGATCGAGTGAGGGGGAGCAGGGGTCTCATTTTCGGGAGACGGCCCTCCTGCCGGGTCGGTACGGGTAGAATGCGACCGAACGGAGCCGAGGAGGAGCAGGGCTATGCAGACGACGTTCGAGTTCGACACCCCGGGCCCCGGTCTGCTCGAGATCACCGGCACGGTCGCGGCGTGGCTTCCGCCCGGAGACGGGCTCCTCACCCTGATGATCCGTCACACCTCTGCAAGCCTGCTGATACAGGAGAACGCGGACCCCGAGGTTCAGACGGACCTCGCCGCCTTCCTTGCCCGTCTCGTGCCCCCCTCGGACACGTCCGCGATGTCCTACCTGACGCATACCTACGAAGGCCCCGACGACATGCCGGGCCATATCAAGGCCGCCCTGCTGCCGGTGTCCCTCTCCATCCCCGTCGCCCGCGGGCTCCTGCGACTCGGCCAGTGGCAGGGACTGTTCCTGTGGGAACACCGGGATCGGGGACGGAGGCGGGAGGTCGCGGCGCACCTCCTTCTGTCCACCTGACCGCTCGCGCGGAGGACCGCCCGCCTCGCAGGCGCACCGGGTTAGCGGGTAGTCGCAAGATGACGCCCCCCGCCGAAGGACGGCGAGTCCCGGACCCCGCGGAAGGAACAGGAACTAGCAGAACTCCCCCAGATCCCGCCGGGAGACCGACAGGAACCGCCCCCACGTCGACGGCTGATCGAGGCACGGGCCGGACGCGACCCCGACGTGGCCTGCCTCGCGCTACCGGCTCCCCCGCAGCGCCAGCTCAACCTTGTTCAGCGCCCTCAGCGCGGCGTTGCGGTTCACCGCCTTGTGCTCGTAGGGCGCGCGCAGACCGGGCGCAGACAGCCATTCCTCCGCGGCCGGACGCGCGTCCACCTGCGCGAGGAAGCGCCCCGCCTCCCCCTCGTCCATCTCACGGAAGAGGCGCACCGGGTCCGCGTCCCCCCGGGAGGCGAGGCGCATGGCGAGCGTCCGACGTTTCCCGCGATACGTCGGCACGAGCGGCATCCGGACGAGCCAGGGATGCTGGAGGTGGAGCATCGGCGCGAAGCCCAGGTCGCGCAGGTGGCGCGCGGTCGACATCTCGCCGCTCTGGAAACGGAAGCCCGCCTCCAGCAAACGGATCCGATGCAGCACCGCCACCGCGCAGTAATGCGTCCTGACCGCATTCTCGTCCTTCGGGTCCGAGACGACCCATCCGAGATCCCCCGCGCGGGTCAGGCGCCCCCGGTTCCGCCCCTGCCGGCGCCCCATGGGGAGGTGGACCGCCAGGGTGGCGCGCCCAGGCTCCTCGGCGAACGCTCTCGACGCCACCTCCTCCTCGCGGGCCCCGAGCGGGCGGAACGTCTGGACGTCGTCCTGGGTCATGAGGACGATCTCGGGGCCCGGCGCCTCGAGCGCCGCCTGCATGTTCGGGTAGAGCCCGCCGAGCCGCCCCTCCTTCCCCCGTGCGGGGGGCAGGAGCGGACGCCCGCAGGCGCGCAGGACCTCGACCGTGGCGGGATCGTCCGAGCCGTCGTCCGCCACGGTGACCGGCCAGCGCGGCGCGAGCCGCGCGAGCCCGTCGAGTGCGGCGGCGAGCCACGGCCCCCGATTGTACGAGAAGAGGTAGGTCGCGAGCTCCATGGCACCGGGATAGGCCAGCCGCCGTCACGCTGGAAGGACGATATTTCGTGGCTCGCGGAGGGCTTCCCCCCATGGCTTGCGCGCCATATGGTGACGGTGCCGGTCGACATGGCCGCGCGAGGAGGAGACTCGGCCGACGATGCGCTGTCCGTTCTGCGGGAACATCGACACCCAGGTGAAGGATTCCCGCCCCGCCGAGGACCATGTCGCGATCCGACGTCGGCGTCTCTGTCCGAAATGCGAAGGCCGGTTCACGACTTACGAGAGGGTGCAGCTTCGCGATCTCGTGGTGATAAAGTCGTCCGGCAAGCGCGAGGATTTCGATCGCGACAAGCTGGAACGCTCCGTGCGCATCTCCATGCAGAAGCGCCCCGTCGAGCCAGAGCGGATCGATCAGGCCATCTCCGGCATCGTCCGGCAGCTCGAGTCGATGGGCGAGACCGACATCCCGTCCAAGAAGATCGGTGAGATCGTGATGGACCGGCTGGCCACGATCGACCCGGTCGCCTACGTCCGCTTCGCGAGCGTCTACCGGAACTTTCAGCAGGTGGACGACTTCGAGAGTTTCGTCGCCGAGTTGAGGCCCAAGGCCCGGCCCGGGGCTTGACCGTCTCCTGCTCCGCGGCCGACGCCGCATGGATGCGCGCGGCGCTCTCGCTCGGCGCGCAGGGCCTCGGCCGCGTCTGGCCTAACCCCGCCGTCGGTTGCGTGATCGTCCGGGAAGCGCGGGTCGTCGGCCGGGGAAGGACGGGCGATGGCGGCCGGCCCCATGCGGAGACGGTCGCGCTCGAGATGGCCGGGGAGGCCGCGCGCGGTGCGACGGCCTACGTCACGCTCGAGCCCTGCGCCCATCAGGGGCGGACACCGCCCTGCGCCGATGGCCTCGTCCGGGCCGGCATCGCCCGCGTCGTGGCCGCAATGCGCGACCCCGACCCGCGGGTCGACGGCGGCGGCTTCGCGCGGCTGCGGTCGGCCGGGATCGACGTGACCGTCGGGATCTGCGAGGCCGAGGCACGGCACCTGCAGGCGGGCTTCCTCTCCAGGGTGCTTCGCGGTCGGCCGATGGTGACGCTCAAGCTCGCAACGACTGTCGACGGGCGCATCGCCACCGCCTCGGGCGAGAGCCGCTGGATCACGGGCAGCGGCGCGCGCGCGCATGTCCACGCCCAGCGTGCGCTGCACGACGCCGTGCTCGTGGGAGCGGGGACGGCGCGGGCGGACGACCCGTCCCTCACGGTGAGGGGCCTCGGCCCGATGCATCAGCCCGTGAGGGTGGTTGCCTCCGGGGGGCTCGATCTCGACCCCGATGGCCGGCTCTGCAAGTCGGCCAGAGAGAGTCCGGTCTGGGTACTCCACGCTCCCGACCCCCCGTCCTCCCGCCTCGCCAAGCTCGAGGCCCGGGGCGTGCAGACACTCGCTTGCGGAACGCGCCCGGACGGGCGGCTGGACCTTGGCGACGCTTTGAAACGGTTGGGCGAGAGGGGCCTGACCCGGGTCTACTGCGAAGGCGGTGGGACTCTGGCCGCGTCGCTGCTGGAAGCGCGCCTCGTCGACCGTCTCGACCTTTACTCGGCCGGTGCTGCGATCGGAGCCGAGGGTGTGCCCGCCCTGGGCGGACTGTCCCTCCCCACTCTGGCCGACGCGCCCCGATTGCGACTGCGGGACACCGCCGTTCTCGGGGAGGACGTCCTAAGCCGATGGGAGGCGTGACGGTCTCCGAAGCTGGACCTTGCCCGTCGGGGAAACGCATGCTCAGGATCCCCATGTCGCGCTGGCACCCGCTGCGTTTTCTTCAGCCCCTCAAATCGGGGAGATCCTGGAGAACGCCCCGACCTGGACCGTCCACGCGCACAGGGGCCGGTCCAATGGGGGCGCAGAGCAGTCCGTGCGCCGGTCCGTGGGGCCTGGTCGGCGCTGGCATGGTGGGCCTGACGTCCTTCGATCCCTGGCTAGGACAAGAATGCGCGAGACGCTTCCGCGAGGCCCGCTGGGTATTCGTCTCTCGCCACGGGGCCTGGCCGCTCTGGCGCCAAGCCTATGAGGACCCACACCCGGTCTGCGTTCCGGGAGCATACCGCGAAACGCCCTGAGGGAGGCAGTGGACTTCCTCGTAGCGATGCCCGGGCGAACCGACCAAGGCAGTCGCTTCGCGATCGCACTCGTGCCCGGAGGCAGGCGAACCCTGCCCTCAGCCGCGCACGCAATCGACGCACCGAGCCGCCGCCGGATCGAGGTCGAGGCGGCCTTCCTCGATCGGATCACCGCAGTCCTCGCACAGGCCATAGGTGCCGTCGTCGAGCCTGCGGGCCGCCGCCACGAGGGCAGCGACCCGGGCCCGCCGGCGCGTCTCGGTGCCTGCCGCCATGGCCTGGTTCTGGATCGCGTCCATCCGCGAGAGCCGTCCGACGGACTGCTGGTCGAGCTCCACCGGTCTCCGCGCGCCGGCCGTGGCCGTGGACGCGGCGTCCAGCTCCTGCAGCTCCGCCTCGATGCGCCGACGCATCCTGTCGGCCAGCGCGCTCAAAGGAGGGCGAGCGTTTCGGAGCGCGACGGCATGGAGGCTGCGGCCCCCGGCCGGGTCACGCTGATCGACGCGGTCGCGCAGCCGAAGCGGACCGCGTCGAGCGGGGAGCGCCCTTCGGCCAGGGCCGCGGCGAAGCCCCCGTTGAACGCGTCCCCGGCCCCGGTCGTCTCCACGACCTGGCCAACCGTGAGGGCCGGGACGAGCTCGGAGGC
This sequence comes from uncultured Jannaschia sp., assembly GCA_964637265.1. Classification (GTDB taxonomy): domain Bacteria; phylum Pseudomonadota; class Alphaproteobacteria; order Rhodobacterales; family Rhodobacteraceae; genus Jannaschia. The sequence goes on along the minus strand of CAZWWR010000027.1, from coordinate 17,658 downwards.
GTCGGCGGCGTGGTAGAGCGCCCCCCGCGCACCGAGCGTGAGCACCGCCGCCCGGCGCACCCCGGCCCCGAGCAACGCATCGCCCGCCCGCCGGGCCGACTCGATGTCCTGCACCGCGATCCCGGTCAGCGCTTCCGCCTCCGTCTCGTTGGGCGTGACGTAGTCGCAGAGCGCGAGCATACCGTCGGGCAGCGCCGCGGCCGGAGCGGGATTGAGGATCGTCGTCGCGCCACCCTCGGAGGCGATCGCGAGCGCGCGATGGGCCGCATCAAGCGGCTGCTCGAGCTGGGTCACGAAGACGGCGGCGGCGCCGATCCGCGAGGCCCGCCCCTCGACGAAGGCGGGGTCGATCCCGCCGGCCGCGCCGGCGGCCACGATGATCGCGTTGTCGCCCGTCTCCCGGTCGAGGAAGATGAAGGCGGCGCCCGTAGGGTCGTCCCCCTGCTCCACCTCCGGCGTGACGCCCGCTTCGGCCCAGAGGTCGAGCGCCATCCGTCCGAACGTGTCCTCCCCGATCCGCGTGACCATCCGCGTGCGCGCGCCCGCCCTCGCCGCCGCGACGGCCTGGTTCGAGCCCTTGCCGCCCGGGCCCAGCGCGAAGCCGTCCCCGAGCAGGGTCTCGCCCATGCGCGGCATCCGCTCGGCGCGGAAGGCGGCGTCGGCCACGAAGATGCCCAGCACCACGACCTCGCCGCTCACGATCCGTCCTCCGTGCCGTCCGGCCCGATCACGCCCTTCCGCAGGGCCACGCAGCCGTAGAACCTCCGTTCCCCCGTCTGCACGACGGCGTAGGCCCCGGCCGCCAGGTCGTAGAACGCGAAGCGCTCCACCCCCTGCATCCCCCGCGTCTCGCCGGTGGCCGCGATCTCGGCGGCGACCTCTCGCTGCACCGGCGGCACCTCGTCGGGTGCGCCGACGACCTCCATGCGCATCGCGAAGTCCTCCACGAACGTGTCGAGCGGGAGCACCGTCAGGATGGCGGCGGCCGCCTCCGGCAACCCCGCGTCGAGGCGGAGCAGCGAGCCGTGGGCGGTCCGCCGCGCCAGCGTGTCGGCCGGGAAGTTGGCGTCCGCGAGCACGAGCAGGTCGCCATGGCCCATCGCCCGCAGCACGTAGAGAAGCTCCGCGTTGAGCCGCGGATCGACACCCTTGAGCATGCCCCTCCCCCGGCCCGCCAATCGGCCCGACGCTAACCGCCGCATCGGTCCGCTGTCCAGCGATTGACCGTCGGCGCATGGCGGGGCAAGCCGCCCGGGCTGGACGGAGGCGCGCATGCTCCCACGCGAGACCGAGGACGCCGTGATGCGGCTCCTTCACCACCGGACGTCGAGGCTCGGCCCCGGCGAGCCGGTGGCCGAACCGATGTCCGCGACGTCGACCTTCGCCCTCGGCGACGACCCCGCGCCCGACGCTCTCTACGGACGGTACGGCGGGTCCAACTGGACGGCGGCGGAGGGACGGCTCGCGGAGATCGAGGGGGCACCCGTGGTGCTGTTCGGGGCCGGCATGGCGGCCATCGCCGCGGCGATGCTCGCGATCTGCCGGACCGGCGACCGGGTCGTGATACCGTCGGACGGCTACTTCCACTCGCGCGTCCTGATCTCCGACGTGTTCGCCCCCCTCGGCCTGGAGGTGGTGGAGGTCCCGACGCGGGAGCTCGGCGCCGCGGAGCTCGCGGGAGCCCGCGTCGTCCTGTGCGAGAGCCCGAGCAACCCCTGGCTCGACATCGTCGACCTGCCCGCCCTGGCCGCCCGGTGCCGGGAGGTCGGCGCCCGCCTCGTCGTCGACAACACCCTGCCCACCGCCCTCCTCCAGCGCCCGCTCGACCTTGGGGCGGATCTCGTGGTGGCGGCGGACACGAAGGCGCCCGGCGGGCACAGCGACCTCGTGCTGGGGCACGCCACGACGCGCGACCCGGAGCTGGAGGAACGGCTCCGCGCGGTCCGCAAGTTCGCCGGGCTCATCCCCGGGCCGTTCGAGGCCTGGATGCTCTCCCGCAGTCTGGAGACGCTCGAGCTCCGCCTCTCCCGCATGTGCGCCAATGCCGACGCCATGGGGGACGCGTTGGACCGAGCCGGCATCGAGCTGCGCCATCCCGGCCGACCGTCGCATCCCGGCCGCACCCTCGCCCGGGCCCAGATGCGGCATGGAGGCTTCGTCCTCGGCGCGACGTTCCCCGATCGCGGCGCGGCGGAACGCTTCAGGGAGGCGGCCGGCTTCCTGGACGCGACGTCCTTCGGCTCGACCCATACGAGCGCGGACCGGCGCGCCCGCTGGGGCGACGACGTGCCCGAGGGGTTCCTGCGCCTCTCCTGCGGGGTCGAGCCGACTGCCCCCCTTCTCGATGCCGTCGGACGCGGCTTGGCGGCCCTCTGAGATCGTCGCTCCGCCGGGCGGGCCACGCATCCCGGCTGGACCCCTCGCGCGACCCCACCCTGACTCCCTCGGAAGGCGCGTTCCCTAGGGCCGTCCGGCCGCTTTCTGCCCCTTCGCCGCTACTATCGGGCCGACGCCCCCTCGCAGTGCACGCTGCGAGAGCGAGGCCCGGACGGGAGGGGACTTCGCAGGCCGAGCGATGTTGCCGGACCGGCCCCGGCGCCCCTACACTCGCCCAGCCGGTCCCGCGCCTTCGAATGCGCAGGGAGCGGACGGGATCAGGGGGAGACGGACGCATGACGATGGGACGCATCACGCTCGCGGTGCTCGCGGCCAGCGCCGCCGGGACGGCACAGGCGCAGAAGTGGGACATGGCTCTGGCCTACTCTGCCACGAACTATCACTCCGAGATCGCGGCCCAGTTCGCCGAGGAGGTGACGGCGAATTCCGAACTCGAGATCGTGACCCATCCGAGCGGCGCGCTCTTCGCCGGGGACGAGATCTTCAACGCGGTGCGCCGGGGCCTCACCCCCATCGGCGAGCGGCTCGTGTCCGCGCTCGGGAACGACGACGCGATATACGAGATCGACTCGGTGCCCTTCATGGCGACCTCCTTCGCCGATGCGCGCAAGCTCTATGAGGCGACGAAGCCGATCCTCGAGGAGACGCTGTCCGAGAGCCGGGTTCGCCTCCTCTACTCCTGCCCGTGGCCGCCGCAGGGCTTCTACTCCGCCACCCCGGTGGAGGCGCCCGGCGATCTCGAGGGCATGAAGTTCCGCGCCTACAACGCCACCACCTCGCGCTTCGCGGAGGAACTGGGAATGGTGCCCACGACCATCGAGGCGGCCGAGCTGGCGCAGGCCTTCGCCACCGGGGTGGCCGAGTCGATGATCTCCTCGGGCTCGACCGGCTACGACCGTAAGCTCTGGGAGCATGTCGACCACTACTACGACGTGAAGGCCTGGCTCCCGCGAAACATGGTGATCGTGAACCAGGGCGCGTGGGACGACCTGTCCGACGAGACCCGCGCCGTGATCGAAACCGCCGCCGCCACGGCGGAGCAGACCTGCTGGGCCCGGGCCGAGGAACTCGACGGCTTCTACACCGGTCAGTTCGAGGAGAACGGCATGACCGTGGGCGAGCTCAACCCGGAGATGCGCGCGGCGTTCGAGGAGGTCGGCGCCACCCTCCGGGAGGAGTGGCTCGAGCGGGCGGGCGAGAAGGGCCAGGCGGCGCTGGACGCGTTCGAGGCCGCCGATTGAGCCTTCGGGGGGGCCGGGGCCGCCCGGCCCGAGCCCTTCGCGGAGCCCGGTGATGCGCCGCCTGTCGGTCGCGCTCGACACCGTCTACCGCGCCGCGGGCTACGTCTCGGGGATCCTGCTCGTGCTGCTCTGCGGCCTGATCCTCTGGAGCGTCCTGGCCCGCCTCCTAGGCGTCTACGCGGGCGGGGCCACGGACGTCGCCGGCTACGTAATGGCCACGAGCACTTTCCTCGCCCTCGCCTACACCTTCCGGAGCGGCGGCCACATCAGGGTGCAGCTCCTCGTCGGGCGCCTCGCAGGCGGCCTCCGGCGGGGCGTGGAGATCCTGGCGCTCGGGCTGATGTCCGCCGTGGCGACGTTCCTCGCGTGGTACATGACCCGGCTGGCCTACGACAGCTGGGACTTCGGCGAGCGGAGCCAGGGGGCGGACGCCATCGCCCTGTGGATCCCGCAGGCCCCGGTCGCCGCCGGGGCCTGGCTCCTCGCGGTGGCGGTGGCGCACGGCTTCCTGCAGTCGATCTTCGACTACGACGCCGTCGACCCCACCCGCGGGCCCGGGGCCCCGGAGGCATGAGCGAGACGCTCTCCGTCGCGCTCTTCGTCCTGACGCTGTTCGTGCTGCTCGGCCTCGGCGTGTGGGTGGGCGCGGCGCTGCTGGCGACGGCGATCCTCGGGATGTGGCTCTTCACCTCGGCCCCGATCGGGGATTCGATGGCCGTCACGATCTGGGGGGAGCAGTCGTCCTGGACGCTCACGGCGCTGCCGCTGTTCATCTGGATGGGGGAGATCCTGTTCCGGACGCGCCTGTCCGAGACGCTGTTCCGCGGCCTCGCGCCCCTGATGCGGGGCCTTCCCGGAAGCCTGCTCCACGTCAACATCGGCGCCTCGGCCGTGTTCGCCGCGATCTCGGGCTCCTCCGCCGCCACGGTCGCCACCGTGGGCAAGATGTCGATCCCGGAGCTGCGCGCCCGCCGCTATCCCGAGCGGATGATCATCGGCACCCTCTCCGGCGCCGGCACGCTGGGCCTGCTGATACCGCCCTCCATCGCCATGATCGTCTTCGGCGTGACGGTGAACGAAAGCATCTCCCGCCTGTTCATGGCCGCGATGATCCCCGGGCTCTGCCTCGCGCTCTGCTTCATGGCCTACGTCGCGGCCTGGGCCCTGATCAACCGCGGAAGCTTCCGGCCCGTGCAGGACGCGGAGCCCGGCGCGCTCGCGCGGCGGCTGGCCGATCTCGTCCCCGTGCTGGCGCTCATCGCCGCGGTGATCGGCTCCATCTACGCGGGGATCGCCACCGCGACGGAAGCGGCCGCCCTCGGCGTGATCGGCTCGCTCCTGCTCTCGGCGCTCCAGCGCAGCCTGACCTGGGCCGGCCTCGTCGAGAGCATCCTCGGCGCGGTCCGCACGACGGCGATGATCATGCTGATCCTCATGGGCGCGGGCTTCCTGAGCCTCGCCATGGGGTTCACCGGCATCCCGCGCGCGCTGGCCGAGGGGATCGAGGCGTGGGAGCTCTCGCCGGTCATGCTCATCGTGATCCTCACGGTGTTCTACATCGTGCTGGGCTGCTTCCTCGACGGGCTCTCCTCGATCGTGCTCACCATGGCGGTGATCGAGCCCATGGTCCGCGCCGCCGGCTTCGACATGCTCTGGTTCGGCGTCTACGTCATGATCGTGGTCGAGATGGCGCAGATCACGCCCCCCATCGGGTTCAACCTCTTCGTACTGCAGGGGATGACCGGCCGGGACATCGGCTTCATCTCCCGGGCGTCCTTCCCGATGTTCCTCGTGATGGCCGGCTTCATCGTGATCCTCTACCTCTTCCCCGGCCTCGCCACCTGGCTCCCCGAGACGCTGAGCCGCTAGGCGGGGGTCCATCAGTCCCCGCGAGCGATGGCCGGAGAGGGGCGATCGCATCCCGGGCGCCCGGAGACGTCGCCGTCTCTGAGAGGGAACCACTTCCCGCACACCAGGAGCGGCAGACCCCTGTCGGCATCCTCCAGAACCGAGGGCAGCCACCCGGGGGGGCGCGAGCCCTCCCCCGTCGCGTCAGCCGCCGAACCCGCCGGCGCGCGGGGCGGCCGTCCGGGCGGCGCCGAAGCCACCGGTCTCCCGGACGTTCGCCCGGGTCATCGGCGCGGCGCCCCGGGTGGTGGGCGCGGCCTGGAAGGAGGAGGCGTTCGCCGCACCCGCCGAGCGCAGCGAGTTGACGGTCGCCCCGGTCGGCGTGGCGAACCCGCCTCCGGCCGTGCGATAGACGGGCTGCGCGCGATATGCGGACCCGCGGGCCATCATGTTGCCGAGCAGGTAGCCCATCATCAGCGGCACGAAGAAGGAGCCGCCGCCCGGTTGCTCCACCGCGTAGCAGGTGCCGTCGTGCTGCTCCTCGCAGAGCTCCGCGTCGGCATAGCGCGGCGCGGTCCGCTCGTGCTCCTCGCGGGCGGCGGCGAACTGCGTCCGACACTCCTCGTCCGTGAGCCATTCGCCCCCGTCCCCGGAAGCCGCCGCGGCCACGCATTCGGCCTCGTCGGGGAACACGCGGGCCTCGATCCGCTCGTCCTGGCAGGCGGCCAGCGACACGGCGGCCGCGCCGGCGATCGTCATGGGCACCACGCGGGAGCGTTTGCGGCGTCTCGTCTCTGGGGCGGGCATGGGCGGCCTCCGTCGCGGTCAGCGGGCCCGGTCGGGCCTCCTCACCCCAACACGTGGGAACGCGCTAGGGTTCGATCCAGTGGGGCTTGAAGCGGCTGAGGTCCTGCGTGATGCGCGAGCGGTCCTCGCGGAGCCCCATCCCCACGCACCGCTCGCCCGCCACCCACGCCCCGACCACCGGCCGTGCGCCGTCGAAGACGGGGAGCTCCACGTAGGCCTGCAGGACCGAAGGGTGCGCATCGTAGGCCCGGTTCTCCGACCGCTCGATCACCGTGCCGTCCCGCTCGATGGTCACGGAGGCTCCCTCCCGCGAGAAGAGCGGCTTCGTCACGACCCCGCCGGCCAGCGCGTCGGCCACGCCGTCGCCGTTGCGCTCTTCGGCGAAGAAGGCGGGAAGGAGGTTGGGGTGGTCGGGGAAGAGGCGCCAGAGCACGGCCAGGAGCCCCTTGTTCGACAGCAGCGCCTTCCAGGGCGGCTCGAGGAAGCGGCACTCGCTCCCCGCCAGATCCTCCGCGAAGTCGTCGCGCAGCATGTCCTCCCACGGGTAGAGCTTGAACAGGGTGCCGATGACGCGCCCCTCCGCATCGGCGAACTGCCCCCGGTCCGTGAGGCCTATGGCCGGCAGATCCACGAAATGCGCCCCAAGGTCCGCGTCCCGCGCGGCGTAGGCCAGCATCTCGACGGTCGCGTAATCCTCCACGAGCTCGCCGAAGGCCGTGAAGTGGATGTCGGCGCCGGGCGGCGCGATCTCCCGGAACCGCTCGACGAGCGCCTCGTAGACACCGTTGAACTGGTCGGCCCCGTCGGGCAGGCGGCTCGCGGCGATCATGTCCTCAAGCCAGGCCCACTGGAAGGAGGTCGTCTCGAAGAGCGAGGTCGGCGTGTCGGCGTTGTACTCCAGCAGCTTCGCCGGCCCCGCCTCCGCGCCGCCATAGGCGAGGTCGAACCGCCCGTAGAGCTCGGGCTCCGCCCGCCTCCAGGAGTCCGCCACGAAATCGCGATGCGCCTCGGGGATCTCCAGCCGCGCCATCAGCTCCTCGGAGGCGACGATGGCGGCGGCGGCCTCGCGGCACATGGCGTGAAGCTCGGTCGCGGGATCCTCGATGCCGTCCTCGACCTCCGCCAGCGTGAACGCGTAGGCCGTCTCCTCCTCCCAGTAGGGCTCGCCGTGCATCTCGTGGAAGGTGAAGCCCGCCTCCCGGGCCTTCTCGCGCCAATCGGGCCGCGCGCCGATCGCGACGCGCTTCACGACACCACCGGCAGGGCCGCCGCCTCGTAGGCGAGGGCGAGCCGCGCGCCCGTCTTCGGATCGGCCAGCCCGGCGCGGAAGCGCGCCGCCGGACGGACGCCGCCGATCGCCGGCAGGGTGCCGCACATGAGGACGCCGCCCTCGGGCAGATCCGCCGCATCGAGAAGCTCCCCGAGCGGCCGGATCTCGGCGAGCGTGCCCTGCTGGTAGGAAACCCAGCGGCCGTCCTCCTCGACCTCGGAGGTGAGCGTCAGGCGATCCAGCCGCGCCCGAAGCGGCTCGAGAGGCCAGACCGCCCGGCCGAGCGGCTTGGGGCAGACCTGCTTGGAGGCCGCCACCGACACCCGCTCCAGCGCCCTGTCGGTGTGGTCCGAGCCGATCCCCAGCCAGGTCCGGCCGTCGGCGCGGAGGATGATCGGCTCCGCCTCGCCCGACGTGTCCGGGCCCAGCACCTCGATCCGGTCCGCCTGCGTCGGCAGGTCCGCTCCCGCCCGGTAGTAGAGCGGCGTGGTCGACGGGGCCGGGACGCCGATCGCGGCCAGCTCCTCGACGTGATGCGCCACCGCCGCCGCGTCGCGCGCGGTCCATCCGGCGATCACGAGCGCCGAGATCTCGACGTCGAGGGACCCGTCGGGGGTGTCGAAGCGCATGCAGGTCTCCCTCGCCTGGCCGTCCCGCGGGGCGTCGCGCGGATCGGCACAGGGGTCAAGCGCGTCCTCCCCCCGCGACGTTCCGACGTGGATGCTGCCGGGGGGCCTTCGGCAATCGCGGGCGGAGGCGGGCAGACCTCGGGCGGCGCGGAGGATCCGGGTTCCCCGGCCCCGGATCGGACGCGAGAGCATGCCAGCCGGACGGACTCACCCCGTCCACCGGCCCCGCGCCCCAAAGTGTCCTGCCTCCCGCAGACGAACACCCCCGGGGCACCGCGAAGCCGCCGAATTGCGCACCCGTCCGCACGTCGACCGGCCCACCTGACATGCGGACGACCGCACCGCCCTCGCCGGGGTTGGCCCGACCGACCCGCGCGTGCCACAGTCGGACCGAACGAGCAGGAGCGCCCCGATGCCGCCCGACGCCGCACGCCACGAGGACCTCGCCGACCGGGATCTGGCGGGCGTCCGCGCGGCCATCCGCTCCGGCGCCTACGTCCGGCACACCGCGGGCCTCGCGCCGGGGCGGCTTCAGTGCAACCTCGCCATCCTTCCCGCCCGCTACGCCGACCACTTCCTCGAGTTCTGCCGCCTCAATCCCAAGCCCTGCCCCGTCGTCGGGGTCGGGAAGGCGGGAGAGCCGCGCATCCCCTCGCTCGGCGCGGAGATCGACATCCGCTCGGACGTGCCGGCCTACCGGATTTGGCGCGACGGCCGCCTCGCCGGGGAGCCGACCGACGTGAGCTCGGTCTGGCGGGACGACCTCGTGTCGGTCGCGCTGGGCTGTTCGTTCACCTTCGAGCACGCGCTGATCGAGGCCGGCATCCCCGTCCGCAACATCGCCTGCGACGTGACGGTCCCGATGTTCCGCACCACCCTGCGGCTCGCCCCTGCGGGGCCGTTCGGCGGCGGCATGGTCGTCTCGATGCGGCCCATCCCGTCCGCGCAGGTCGAGGACGCGATCCGCATCAGCAGCGCGTTCCCGCAGGCGCACGGGGCACCCGTCGCGGTCGGCGACCCGCAGGCGATCGGCATTCGCGACCTGTCGCGCCCGGACTACGGCGATCCCGTTCCGGTGGAGGCGGGCGAGGTGCCCGTGTTCTGGGCCTGCGGCGTGACGCCCCAGAACGTCCTCCTCGAGGCGGCGCTGCCCTTCTGCATCACCCACAAGCCCGGCTGCATGCTGATCGCGGACGTGGGCGAACGGGAGGAGATCACGGTCCCGGCGGCGCCGCGACGCGCACCGAGGACGACGGAACCGACAACGACAGGGAGTCCCCACCATGCGTAGCTTGCCCCTCCTCCTCGCCGCGGCGACGGGTCTCGCGGCACCCGCCTCGGCGGAGACGCTCGCGGTGGTGGGATCCTGGTCCGGCCTTCCCCTCCACAAGGAGTACGAGGCCCCGTTCTGGACCGAGACGCTGCCCGCCGCCTCGGACGGCGCGCTCGAGGTCGAGCTGACGACGCACGATCAGATGGGCCTCGGGCTCGCCGACATCTATCCGCTGCTCGGACAGGGCGTCTACGACGTGGCGATGACGGTGGCGGACTACGCGGTGGCCGACGCGCCGGAGCTCGAGGGGCTCGACGTGCCGATGATCGCGACCGACGCCGGCAGCGCGCGCGCGATGATCGACGCCGCGCGCCCCCTCGTCGACGACATCTTCGCGGACAGGTTCAACGCGAAGGTCCTCGCCATCGCGCCCTACCCGCCGCAGGTCGTGTTCTGCAACGCGCCGATCTCCTCGCTGGACGACCTCGCCGGGCTGAAGGTGCGCGCCTCGGGCAGGATGACGGCGAAGTTCCTCGAGGCGCTGGGAGCGGAGGGCGTGAACGTGTCCTTCGCCGAGGTGCCGGGCGCGCTGCAGCGGGGCGTGGTCGACTGCGCCGTGACGGGCGCCGGTTCGGGCTACTCGGCCGGCTGGTGGGAGGTGTCGACTCACCTGCTCCCGATACCGCTCGGCGGCTGGGATCCGGTCGTCACGGCGATGAACCTCGATCGGTGGAACGCGCTCGACCCGGAGACGCAGGCCCTGATCGAGTCGGAGGCGAAATCGGGCTTCGAGGATCCGGCCTGGTCGACGGCGCAGGACGCGCTCGTCAACGACATCGCCTGCCTCACCGGCAACGGCGACTGCCCGGCCGGCGAGGCGCGCGGCATGACGCTGGTCGAGGCGAGCGACGCCGACATGTCGAAGGCCGGGGAGGTCCTGCGGACGGAGGTGCTGCCCGAATGGTCCGAACGCGCCGGGCCCGAATGGACCGCCCGCTGGAACGACTCCGTCGGCGCCGCGACCGGCGTGACCATCGAGTGAGCGGTTGTTCGGCCCGTGGCGCGGGGCGCGCCCCGGGATGACCGCCGCGGGCGTGGTCGACGGCCTCAGGCGCGTCAACCGCGGCGTCGCCTATCTCGTGGGCGGGCTGCTGCTCGCCTGCGCCGCCGTCGTGATGGCCGACATCCTGCTCCGGCAGGTCGGGGCCTCCTTCGGCGGCACCGACGAGATCTCCGGCTACGTCATGGCCATCGCGACGAGCTGGGGCATGGCCTACACGCTGCTCGAGCTCGGCCACATCCGCATCGACCTCATCCGCCGCCGCCCCGGCGCCCGGGGCCGCGCGTTCTTTGACATCTTCGCGATGCTGGCCACGAGCGCGGTGGTGATCTCCGTCGCGGTGATGTGCTGGCCGGTGCTCGCCCGGTCGCTCGCCAACGGGAGCCGCGCGAACACCCCGCTCGAGACGCCGCTCGTGCTGGTCCAGGCTCCGTGGTTCGCCGGGTGGGTCTGGTTCGCGGCCATGTGCTGCGTCACGACGCTGGCCGCGCTCGCGATGGTGATGCGCGGCGACCTCGCGGGCTCGGAGCGCACGGTTGGGGCCTTCGGCGAGGGCTCGCCCCCGTGACGGCGGCGCGATGATCGGCGCGGTCGCGGCCGGCCTGCTCGGGCTCCTCGCGCTGTCCATCCCGGTGGGCATCGTGCTGTTCCTGCTCGGCTTCGGCGTCGATGTGCTGTTCAGCGCGTTCCCGCTCTCGCGCGGGCTGGGGAACATGGTCTGGTCCTCGTCGAACTCCGCCACCCTCATCGCCATCCCCTTCTTCGTCCTCCTGGGCGAGCTCCTCGTCCGCTCGGGCGTCGCGGCGCGCACCTACGCCGCGCTCGACAAGTGGGTGAGCTGGCTGCCCGGCGGCCTCGTGCACGCCAACGTCGCGACTGCGACGATGTTCTCGGCCACGTCCGGCTCGTCGGTCGCCACGGCCGCCACGGTCGCGACCGTCGCCATGCCGCAGGCGGAACGACTGGGCTACGACCCCCGCCTCTTCTCCGGCGCGATCGCCGCGGGCGGGACCCTCGGCATCATGATCCCGCCCTCGATCAACCTGATCGTGTACGGCTTCCTCACCCAGTCCTCGATCCCGCAGCTCTTCCTCGCGGGGCTCCTGCCCGGGCTCGGGCTGGCGATCCTCTTCATCCTCGTGGCCGCGCTCATCTGCCTCGTCCGGCCGGAACTGGGCGGGACGCGCCGCCGCTTCCCCGTCGCGGAGATGGCGCGCGCGCTGGCCCACCTCCTGCCGATCCTCGCGCTCTTCGCGGCCATCGTCGGCTCTATCTACGCGGGCTGGGCCACGCCGACGGAGGCGGCCGCGGTCGGCGTGGCCGGGGCCCTCGCGATCGCCGCCGCCGTCGGGGGCCTATCGCGCGGGATGCTGGCGGAGGCGCTGCTCGGCACGGTGAAGGTGACGTCGATGATCATGCTCATCGTGATCGGGGCCTCGTTCCTGAACTTCACGCTGGCCTCGGCCGGCCTCGGTCGGGAGCTCGAGGCCTTCCTCGCCGGCCTTGGGCTGACGCCCGTCTCGACCATCCTCGTGATCGTCGCGATCTACGTCGTCCTCGGCTTCTTCATCGAGACGCTGTCGCTCATGGTGGTGACGATCCCGATCGTCGTGCCGCTGGTGGTCGAACTCGGCTACGATCCGATCTGGTTCGGCATCCTCATGATCGTGCTCATCGAGATGGCCCTCATCACCCCGCCGGTGGGCCTGAACCTCTACGTGGTGCAGGGCGCGCGGCGGAGCGGGACGCTGGGCGAGGTGATGGTCGGCGCGGCCCCCTTCGTCCTGGTGATGCTCGTCATGGCGATGGCGCTGATCGCCTTCCCGCAGATCGCCCTCTTCCTTCCCGAAGCCCTGCGCTGAGGCGGGGGCCGGGCGCAGTCGGACTTACGCCGACGCCCCGCCACGCGCCTGTTCGCCCTCCGCGCCCCGTCGGTCGCGACGATGCCGGTCAGGCACCGTCTGGGGCCCCTCGGACGGCCCGCATGTTCCCCGACCCGGAAAGTCGAAGAGAGGGATGTTCTCCGTACGAGCGAGCACGCCGCCGGAGGCCGCCTTCCCGCGGCAGGACGGCGCCGTAGCGCTGCGGAGTGAACGGGAGTTGACGAGGGCCATCGGCACGGGAAGCATCCGCCGCGGACCCGCCGGACAGCATGCATCGGAGCGACGATGAACGAGGCCGAGCGCGCCCTGCGCCACGAGATCATCGACGCCTGCCTCGAGATGGACCGGGCCGGCATCAACCAGGGGACATCGGGCAACGTGTCCGCCCGCTGGGAGGACGGCCTCCTCGTGACCCCCTCGGGCCTCCCCTACGCCGGGATGCGGCCCGAGGACGTCGTGCATCTGGCGATGGACGGGACGGCGACCGGCCGCCATGCGCCGTCCTCCGAATGGCGGATCCACCGCGACATCCTTCGGGAGCGGCCGGAGCTCGGCGCCGTCGTCCACGCCCATCCGCCCCACGCCACCGGCCTCTCCATGCTGCGACGCGACGTGCCCGCGGCGCACTACATGATCGCCGCCGCCGGGGGGCCGACGATCCGGTGCGCGGACTACGCGACCTTCGGCGAGGAGGCCCTGTCGCGGAACGCCCTCGCCGCGCTCGAGGGCCGCCTCGCCTGCCTGCTCGCGAACCACGGCCTGATCGCGTGCGGCCCGACGCTCCCGAAGGCGCTCTGGCTCGCCGTGGAGGTGGAGACGCTCTGCAGGCAATACGCGATCGCCCTCGGCGCGGGCACGCCGGTCCTGCTGGACGACGAGGAGGTCGCCCGCAACGTCGAGAAGTTCCGCACCTACGGGCCGCGCGACGGCCCGGAGGCCGAATGAGAGGCGGGCCCTGCCGGTCTGGCCCTCCAATTTCGCATCTCGAGAGAGACGGAAAGGACCACCACCGTGAGCCTTACCCGGTTCTGCCGCCGCGAAGATCGCGCTCGCGTCTGGGCCCGGAAGGCGCGACCCCGCCACGCGTCACGGCGGCGAGGAGAAATCCATCCCGCACACTGACGAGCGAGCGCCCGCCTTCCTCGACCCCCCCGACGGGCCACGCCCCCCGGGACGGGAACACCCGGGCTAGATCACCAGGACCTGCGTCCCGACGCGCGTCCGCGCGTAGACCTGCGCGATGTGCTCGTTATAGAGGCCGATGCAGCCCGAGGAGGACTTGCGGCCGATCTTCCTGGCGTCGTGCGTGCCGTGGATCCGGTAGTACGTCCACGACAGGTACAGCGCGTGCGTGCCGAGCGGGTTGTCCGGCCCCGGCGGCACGTAGGCGGGCCATTCGGGGTTGCGGCGGCGCATGTTCGGCGTCGGCGCCCAGCTCGGCCCCACCACCATCCGCACCACCCGTGTCCGGCCGCGCCGCGTCATGTCCTCGCTCTGGGGCACCGAGGAGGGGAACAGCATGTGGTTCCCGCCCTCGTCCCACATGTGGAGCGCGCGGCTGTCGATGTCGACGAGGATCGCGCCCCGGCGCAGGTTCGAGAAGTAGGGGCGCCAGTCGCGGGACCGGAAGCTCATCACGTTGCGGGGCACCATCCGCGAGGGCGGCTGCTCCATCTGCACCGTGTCGGGAAGCGACTGGGACAGCGCCGGCGCGGCGACGCCCGAGGCGGCGAGGGCGGCGCCCGCGCGCAGGAACGCGCGGCGGCCGAGGGTAGGCGAGTGACGCATGCGTTGAGCTCCGTCGCGGAGGGATTCTCTGTCGCGCATGATAGCGGAACGTTGCGCATCGGCAAACGTCCCCGGCGGGGGGCGGCCGCCGGGCTTGGCACGCGGGTCCGCTCGGCGATACTGCGGGCGCCCATCCAGAACGGGGTCCACCCTATGAACCGTCGCGCCGTCTTGGCCGCCCTTGCCGCAACCGCCCTCGCCGCGTGCGCCCGTCCGCCGCCGCGGCCGCAATTCGGGCCGGACGGCCAGCCACTTCCGGTGGTGTACGAGATCTCGCGCGGCGATGCGCGCCGCATCCCGTTCCGCGTGCTCGACGCCGTGAACGCCCTGCGGGCCGGGGCGGGCGTCGTCCCGCTCGAGCTCGATTCGCAGCTGACCGCGGCCGCCGAGACCCATTCGCGCGACATGTCGGTCCAGAACCGCCCGTGGCATTTCGGCTCCGACGGGTCCTCCCCGATCGACCGCGCCCGCCGCGCCGGCTTCGATGGCCGCCTCCTCGGCGAGGCGATCAGCGAGACCTACGAGAACGAGCTCGAGACGGTCACCGCCTGGATGGAGCAGCCGGGCACCCGGGAGGTCCTGCTCGACCCCGACGCCCGGCGCATGGGGTTCGGCTGGTTCCAGGAGGACGCCGGCAAGATCTGGTGGACGCTGAACGTCGGGACCGGGTCCGAGGGCGCGCTGGCGGTCTGAGCGGACCGGGGCCCGCCACGCCGCGAGCGGTCGCCCCCGCGGATCCCCCGCCGCTGTGACCGGTCCCCGCCCATGCGGTGGGCCGCGGGCCCGCCACCGCGCGCGCGCCGCGAAGAAGCCGGCGGCATCCTCGCCGGCGGCCCCTCACTCCGGGTGCGACGGACGCATCCCCGACGGGGCCTCGTAGGGGCGGGACACGTCCCGGAGCGTGAGGTCGAGGCAGTCGCAGTCGAGCGCCACCGCGCCGTCCCCCGCGAAGGTCAGGACGGCCCGGCCCTCCGCGTCCTCTCCCGGCTCCCACTCGATCGAGAGCAGCGACAGGACGAGGTCCGGGTCGCGGGGGTCGATCCCCTGCCTCCCGACGCGCCGCACCTCCCGGAAGGTCGCGAGGCACTGCACGCGCTCGGTCCGCCGCGCCGGATCCTCCCAGCGGAACCGGCGCAGCAGCAGGACGAACCGCCCCGCCCCGCGCTGCCACCGCATGTCGCCCCCCCCGAGCACCGCGTCCTGGCACAGCGCCGAGGCGATCCGGAGGTCCTCCGCGTCCGCGACCCACAGGCGGAGCGGACGCTCGCCGCCGTCCGAGAAGGAAGCGTCAGCCATCGCCATGGATCCTCTCGATGCGCGCGCCCACGCCGGACAGCTTCTCGACAACGTGCTCGTAGCCCCGGTCGAGGTGATAGACCCGCGCGACGCGCGTCGTGCCCTCCGCGGCCAGCCCCGCGAGGATCAGCGACACCGAGGCGCGCAGATCCGTCGCCATCACAGGCGCGCCGCGCAGCCGGTCGACGCCCGTCACCCGCGCGGTGCCCCCGTGCACGTCGATCCGCGCGCCCATCCGCGCGAGTTCGGGCGCATGCATGAAGCGGTTCTCGAAGATCCGCTCCTCCAGCACCGATTCGCCCTCCGCGGTGCACAGGAGGGCCATCATCTGCGCCTGGAGGTCGGTCGGGAAGCCGGGATACGGCTCCGTCACCACGTCCACCGCCTCGAGCCGCGCCCCCGACCGGGAGACGGCGAGGCCGCGCTCCGTCTCCCGGATGCGCGCGCCCGCCCGCTCGATCTTGGCGCAGAACGCCTCGAGCAGGTCGCGCCGCCCCCCCAGGAGCGTCACCTCGCCGCCCGCGATGAGGGGCGCCAGCATGTAGGTGCCGAGCTCGATCCGGTCCACGACGACCCGATGCGTCGCGCCGTGGAGGCGCTCCACCCCCCGCACCGTCACGGTGCCCGACCCCTCGCCCGAGATGTCGGCGCCCATGGCCCGGAGGCAGCGCGCGAGATCGACGATCTCCGGCTCGCGCGCGGCGTTCTCGATCACCGTCTCCCCGCGCGCCAGCGTGGCCGCCATCAGCGCGTTCTCGGTGGCCCCCACCGAGGCGATCGGGAAGCTGATCCGGGCGCCCCGCAGGCCGCCCTCGGGCGCGGCGGCATGCACGTAGCCGTCGCGCAGGTCGATCTCCGCGCCCATCGCCTCCATCGCCTGCAGGTGGAGGTCGACGGGCCGCGCGCCGATCGCGCATCCGCCCGGAAGCGACACCTCCGCCCGCCCGAACCGCGCCAGCAGGGGGCCGAGGACGAGGATCGAGGCGCGCATCTTGCGCACGATCTCGTAATCCGCCCGGTGCTCCGTGGCCGCGTGGGACGACAGCGCCAGCACCGTGCCGTCGGCCAGCGTCTGGACCTCCGCGCCGAGGCTCTGGAGCAACTCCGTCATCGTGCGGATGTCGCTCAGCCGCGGCGCGTTGGTCAGCGTGAGGGGCTCGTCGCTGAGGAGCGTCGAGGGCATCAGCGCGAGGCAGGCGTTCTTCGCCCCCGCGATGGCGATCTCTCCCGAGAGCGGGCCGTTCCCCGTGACCTCGATGCTATCCATCCCGCCCCTCCGAGGCCGCTCCGCCGCCCTGCGCCGGGCCAGACTTCCCGCCGCCCGTCCCGTCCCCGCGCCGGACCGGCCCGCGATCCGGCACGCCGTCCGGCGGGGCCGGCGGCGCGGCATCCTCCGTCGCCGCATCGGACGCGCGCGCCCGGGCCTGCGCCTTGCGGCGGCCCATGTTCGCCTTCAGGGCACGCTTCAGGCGCGCCTGCCGTTCCTCGTCCTGCATCGGGCTCCCTTAGCGGCGCCCGTGGGCCCGGTCCAGCGGGGTGGGCCGCGGAGGACTTGCGGCCCGCCCGGGCAGCCGCTAAGGCCCGCCCGTCGCTGCCGTAGCTCAGGGGTAGAGCACTCCCTTGGTAAGGGAGAGGTCGAGAGTTCGAATCTCTCCGGCAGCACCATTCCCCCGCCGAGGCCGTCGCGCGCCGGCCTAGTCCATCCAATCGTAGGCGACCTCCGACAAGCGGTCGGCGGGAAAGCTGTAGAGCAGGCGCAGCCCCTCCTCCCCGGCGCGCCAGCCATGGACCAGGCCCGCGGGCACGAAGACCATGTCGCCCGGCTCGACCGTCTTGTCGTCGCCCCGCAGCGTCAGCGTCCCGCCGCCGTCGAGCACGTAGGCCGTCTCGGGGCGGTCGTGGCTGTGCATCCCCTCGTGGTCGCCGGGTCCGAACTCGGCGCGCCCCTGGACCAGGCCCGACGAGGGGCCGCCATCGGCGTCGACGAGGGTGTGGAAGGCCACCGTGCCCTGACGGCGCCGGTCGGGCCAGTGCTGGGTCCGGGTGTCGGAGGCGCGGATGCGCAGGGCGGGGGTGGTCATGGGCGGGGTTCCTTTCGGCCGTGGGCGCGGGCGCCCCGCGCGGCCGGCGGCCGCGACCCCAGGCCCGGGGGCGGGCGGTCGCGGG
>CAZWWR010000026.1:0-25125 GCA_964637265.1 uncultured Jannaschia sp. | reverse complement strand
CAGATCGTCGAGGCCCATGGCGGCGTGATCTGGGCCGAGAACATCCGCCCGACCGACTACGACCCTACGTCCGAGCCGCTGGGCGCCCGCTTCGTCGTCGGCCTGCCACTCTGACCCTCGCCATGCGTCGCCGTCCGAGGGACACGCCGGGGCGGGGCGCCCGGGCCGTCGCCTACCCCTTCTCCCCGATGCCCAGCAGCAGCTTCCTGAACCAACCGTAGCCCGCCATCGCGCCGAGTACCGCGGCGAGAAGCTGCACGAGCGGGTCGATGATGAGCGCCTCGGGCAACGTCGGCGCGATGTGGACGTCGTCGGTGAAGTAGTAGCGGACGGTCAGGCGGTGGGGCGCATCGTCGGAGATCGCGGTGACCCGCATCAGCGAGGTCTCGGGATCAGGCAGCGAGAGGTAGACCCGGCCAATCTGGGCATCCTCGACGCCGCTGCGCGCGGCCGCACCGCACCTGTCGCCGATGCCGTGGAGGCGCCAGAACGGGGCCGCATCGGCGCAGGTGAACCGCACGAGCGCGCCCGCCATCAGCGCGCCGCTCCGGAGCATCCGGAGGTCGTCGTCGAAGATGCTGAGCGGGGTGTAGCCCCGGATCTCGTAGGCGCCGGACACGAGGGACATCTGATCCGTCGCGGCGTGCAGGGCCCCCAGGGTGAGGTGCCCCCGGAGCGTCATGCTGCCGAACGTGTCGAACGCCTCGCCTTGCAGGACGATGCCGCCGCCCTCGAGGGCCTGCCACGTGCTGCCGCGATACCGGTCGGGCATGTCGAGGACGGAGATCGTGAAGACCCTCGGCCGCGAGGTGATCCGCAGGCGGGTTCCGGCCGGAAGCGTCGGCGTGACGAAGGCTTCCGGCTCGGACAGGACGTGCGTCCGCCGCGGACAGCCGAGCGACGGACCTTCGGCCGTCCTGCGCGGCTCTCCCTCGCCGCGCGCGCGGCACAGACGGGCCTGCTGGAACGTCTTGCCGCTCAGCTCGGCGCTCAGGACGATCTCGAGCGCGCCGGTCTCCACGTCGACCACGATGCTGCGGCTGACGAACCGGTCGTAGGCCCACCAGATGCCGCCGAACACCGCGAGGCAGAGAAGGGCGACCGCCCAGGCCTGCAGCCCCTCGCGCCGGTCCTTGCCCCGGATGATCCAGGGGCCGCGCAGAGCGCTTCGGAGAGGCCGGCCCGCGCCGTCGCCGTCGGGCCCGCCGGCCCCTGCCTCCCCCTCCGTCCGCCCGTTCGGGTTATCCGCCGTCATGGGGCACGAGGACGGTCAGGTCGAACTCCTCCTCGCCCAGGCTGCGCGTGACGAAGACGGTGAGCCGGGCGGCGCCGTCGCGGGCGGCGCGCGCGAGGGCGGGAAGCGGGATCGCACAGGCGGCGGTGTACTTGAGCGCGTCCGGATCGGTGCCGTCGGCGCAGGCGAAGTACTCGTCCCCGACGGCGACGTCGGTGGGGTTGCCGGCCGAGTTGACGTAGACGTAGAGCGTGGCCTCCCCCCCGGGCGCGGGTGCCGGACGGCCGCCCCAGAGCGACGGGGCCGCCACCTCCGAGCCCTCGACGCAGCTTCCCTCGCGGACGAGCGCGACGGCCCGCGCGTCGGCCACCAGCGCCGCGTACTCCCCCCGGTAGGGGAACGCGCCGCCGGGCTCGGGATAGGCGCCGTCGACCCGGTAGGTGTTCTCCGCCTCGAAGCGCCCGTCCTTCGAGGTGATCCGCACGCAGACCTCGCGCGTCTCTCCGGCGGGGCCGGGCATGAGGGGCACGGCGACGTCGTGGCTGGGCCGGGGGGCGCCGTCCTCCACGAGCATCACGCCCATCACGATGTCCCCCCGCACCCGCGCGGCCCGCTCGTCGTACCACTCGCGGAAGCCGCCCTCCTCGGCGAGCTCGATCCCCTGTGCGTCGGCCGCCCATGCCGCTAGGCTCAGGGCCGCGACGAACCAGACCGCCACCGCAGGACGACCGACTCCACCCATGTTCCGCCTCCTCTCCGCTTCCTCGCCCCGCCGCGCCCTCCGACACATCCGCCCGCGCCGGCGGGGCAGGGGGGATCCTACGTCAGGCCCGGCGGCCTGGCCAGCCGCGCTGCTCGCCGCGGCGCTCCTGCTCGCCGCGCCCGCGGGCGCCCGCGTCGTGGCCGTTGAGGAGGCCAGCGGGGCGGGACTCCTCGTGCGGCAGGGCGGCAACTGCTACGTGATCCTGCCGACCCATCTGCATGGCCGGCGCCGCGACGGGATCAGGCTCGGCTCCGAGCGGTCGGGCGAGCCCATCGGGGCGGCGAAGATCGTGCATGTCGTGCCGGGGAACGTGGACATCTCGGTGGGGCTCGTCCGCGGCGGGATGGCACGCACCTGCGGAGGGGCCTGGCAGGCCCTCCCCCGGAGGCTCGACGGCAGGCTCGCCCCCGGCACGGAGCTGGTGCTGCGGCGGCCCCGGCAGCGGATGGTCGAGGGTCGGCGCCTCCTCGTCCATTCCGCAGGGTTCCGCATGGTCCGGCTCGTGCCCGCCCCGGGCGAGGCGGCGGATCTGGTCGGCGGGACGTCGGGCGCGGTGGCGTTCGCCGGCGAGACGCCCGTGGCGATGGTGCTCCAGGCCGAGGATTCCGGCGCGGTGCTCGCGATCCGGATGGACGAGGTGGTGGCGCAGCTCGCGCGGTTCCTCGGCGGTGGAGGTGCAGGGGGCGAGCAGGGAGAGGCAGACGAGCGGCCGTCGGACGGGACGGAGGGCGAAGAGGCTCCTCCGGCGGCCGGGCTCCCACCGGGCGACCCGCTGGAAGTGGTCGACTGGACGGCGCATCCCCTCGAGGGCGCGGCCGATCCGGCCGGGATGCTGGAGGGCGAAGGACCCTGGATCTTCGCGCTCGGCGCCGAGCCCGTGCGCCTGACGCTCCGCCTCGCCGATACGGACCGGCTCAGCCGCATCCGCCTTCGGGCGCGCGAGGGGACCGACGCGGACATCCCCCGCCGGATCTCGATCGTGACCGACAGCTCGGCCGATCCGGACCGCCCGCGCCCCTCATCGCTGCCCGCGCCCGAGATGACGCCGGACGGTCGGTTCGACCTCCGCGTGGGCGAGCGGTTCGCCAGGACGGTGACGATCACCATCGGATCGAGCTGGGGCGACGGCGAGCGGGTGCGCCTCGACGCGGTCTCGATCGATTGAATTTCCTGACCGCGGTCGCGGAGTGTCCGGCGCATCGGCGGCCGGCCCGTCGTTTCAGCGGCGCGGGAACCGATCCACCCGCGATCCCAAGGGGACAGCCCATCCGGACCCGTCGAAGGGGATCGTCGAGCACGTGACGGGTCGGGCGACGGCATCGCGGGCACTAGCCAACGCCGGACCGGGATCGGCCCCGCTGGGCCCCGGCGCCGAGCGGCGGGCGGTGACCCAAGCTACTCGGAGAGGTCGATGATCCCCTTCGCCAGGTTGCCACCCACCGACTGCTCCCCGACGAGCTGCCCCGAACTGTCGAGATCGTAGCTGCCCCAGCTGCCGCCGAACCAGAGGCTGACGGCGTCGCTCCGGATGCGGACGACGCACCCCCGGTTCCGTCCCGACGTCCAGCAGTCGTTCTCCGGATCGAAGCCGTTCACCTTGAACGTGACCGAGCCGTTCCCCTCGGCATCGATCACTCCGCCCGCATTCGAGATGTTCTGTCCGTAATAGCCATTCACCTCCTCCGAGACGGGATCGAACCGGGCGAGGAGGGTCGGTTCGGAATCGAGGATCGCTCGCAGGGTCGTCGCCCTGATCGCCCGGTCCGTGCTCTGGAGGCCGAAGCGGACGGCCATCCGCCGCTGCGCGGAATCGCCCTTGGTGATGAGGAGTTCCAGCGCGACGAGCGCCCGGTCCGGGTCCGGAGAGTTCAGCCGTTCGCGGAAGGCCGTCATCTCCGCGTCCTTGGCCTCGGCGGCCGTGTCGATCTCGTCGAGCGTGACCTGGGCGGAGGCGGGCAGGGCGAGCGCCACGAGGAGCGCGGGGAGGGACAGTCGGCGCACGGGTCACCTCACCTGGATCGTCGCGGGATAGACGGCCTTGCTGCTGACGTTCGTGACCTGCCCCGCGAGCACGCCCTCCGAGTTGAGGGCGAAGCTGCCGTAGGTCGAGCCGGAGTAGCGCAGGTCCACCTTCAGCCCGGAGACCGAGAGGTGGTAGTCCGGCTGGCAGGGGTTCGAACGGTAGAGGTTCAGGCACTGCGTCTCGGGAAAGCGGCCGGTGATGCCCCAGGTGCTGACGGCGCCGATCCAGGAGTCGAGCGCCGCGCGGGCCTCCTCGTCGAGGGAGTCGGTATCGACCGTCACGGTGATCGAGTCCTTCCGCAGGAGCGTCTCCCACAGCGCACGGGCGCGCAGCCGCTCGTCGGTGGCGGACATGGCCGCGGAGACCGCCGCCTCCCGCATCGTCTCGTCGCCCGTCTCGAGCATGACGTCGAAGGCGGCCAGGGCCCGGGCCGGGTCCGTGCCCTGGAGGATCTCGGTGAGCTTCTGGTACTGGCCGGCCCTCTCGTCGATGGCCGAGATGAGGGCGTCCACGTCGACCTTCTGCGCCCCGGCCGCCCCGGCCGTCGCGCCGAGCAGCGCCAGCAGCCCGGCGGCGCGCCGCAATGACGTGCCGCACGTCATCGGGTCAGGTCCGCCGTGGCGGTGACGCGGGTGCCCCGGATGTCCGGGCGGCCCACGAGCCGGCCGTCCTGGTCGAGCTGGAACCGGGACCACTTGCCGAAGAAGTTCATGCTGAACTCGCCCGCGTTGACGCGGGCCAGGCAGGTTCCGTTGCCCGCCCAGGTCCAGCAGTCCTCTTCCTCGTCGAACGCTCCGACCTCGATGGGCACGCGGGCCGTGTATCCGTCCTCGTAGTCGCCCGCGAACGTGTTGATCGAGCCGGAGTAGGTGTTCCTCACCTCGTCGCCTTCGGGGACCCACCGGAAGAGCAGGATCGGCCTGGAATCGAGGATCGCCCGGATCGCCTCGAGCCGCATGGACTCGTCCGTGCTGTCGAACCCGTGCCCGATCGCGAGCCGTCGCTGCGCCGCGTCCCCGTCGGAGATGAGGAGGCGCATGGCCGCCCGCGCCTTGTTCGGATCGGGGTCGTTGAGCCGGACGCGGAACGCGTCCAGCGTGTCCGCCTCCGCCTCCATGACGCGGTCGACCTGCTCCAGCGTGACCTGTCCGCCGGCCGGCAAGGCCATCAGGAGCGCCGCCCCTGCGGCCGCTGCGAGGCATCTGGTGTCCATGGGCAATCCTCTCGTCAAATGTCGCGCCCGCGCCTCGTCCACCCGGGCGGCGGGTACCATCATTCGACCAACCCCGGGGCCGGTTGTCTAGGCGTCCGGCGAGCGAGCGGTTCGCTCAGATGGGAAGCACCTCGCGACCGGAGCCGCCGCAACGCCGGAGGCCGTCCCCTGCTTGGCAGGGAGGCAACGGCCCCGGGCGACCCGGGCACTGCAGTGAGGACGCATAACGCGCTTGGAGCGAAGCCCTGCTCACGCCATCCGGTGCTTCGGTCGAGGCGTCGCTTCTCGGTCCGGCTCAGGTCCGGCTGGGCGCCGGAACTAGAAATACTATTTTCTGAGCTTGCGCCATCAGGGCATCCCCATTGGTTCGCGACCTGTCCGGAAGGGATGCGTGGGGGAGATGCATCAGATGGGAGTAGTCCGGATCAGGCTCTCCTAACGTCAGACGCGGGGGACCGACCGGCTAGGTCCCCCTCCTCAAGGGCAGGCGAGGTTCGCGTCCAAGCTGCGATGCGGGGTCCTTTCCTTCCTGCAGATCCGCACGCACGGCGCACGCATACCTGCAGCGGCGCCCATTCTGCCGTTCCAGCCGTCCCAGCGTTCTTCCCCCGGCGCTGACGCACATTCAGTGGAACTGACCGAGAGGTCTTCGCCCGCCGCCTTGCGGGAGAAAGGCTCTAGATGTCCGTGACGAAGCTCTCGAAGTCGAAGGTCGAGCTCCGGCCGATCCGGTCACCGCAGTCGCGCAGGAACGTGTCGGCCGCCGAGCGCCCCTCGCCGTGGAGCATCTCGAGGAAGGCCCATTCGGCGTTCAGCTTCGAGGACGCGCTGAGCCGGCGCATCAGATCCTTCGAGACGCGGTGGAGCCGCATCTCGCTCCACCGCCGGCCGGCGCCGTTTCCCGGATCGGCCACCTCGCGCAGGAGCGCGATCATCTTCAGTTCCTTCAGCAGACAGGCGTTGAACGAGACCTCGTTCGTGCGGTTGATGATCTCGCGCGCACTGCGCGGTATGTCGGGCCGCGAGATCGGGTTGACCTGCACGAGGATCGTGTCGCGAGACTCGCATTCCTGGACGAGTGGCGTGATCGTGGGGTTCCCCGCGAAACCGCCGTCCCAGTAATGCTCGCCGTCAATCTCCACGGGCTGGTAGATCGTCGGCAGGCAGGCCGAAGCGAGCAGGACATCCGCGCTGATCTCATGGCTGCGGAACACACGTCCGCGTCCCGTCCGCACGTTCGTCGCGGTGATGAAGAGCTTGATCGGCGCAGTCGCGAGCGCGGGGAAATCGATCGTGTCCTCGAGGATCCTGCGGAGCGGGTTGCTCTCAACGGCCAGGTTCCCGAACGAGCCGGGGGCGACGAGACGGGAAATCACATCGGCCATGAGGTAGCCGGGGGAGTGGTCGAGGCTCCAGTTCCCGGTCAGCCGGTCGAGCGGCGTCCTCTGGAAGGGGCTGTAGGCCGCGGCCTGCGACACCCGCCTCCAGAAGAGCCTCAGCGCCGAACGTGCCCCATCCGGTCCCCCGGCCTGCATTCCGTGCGCGAATACCGCCGCGTTCATCGCGCCCGCGGATGTGCCCGAGATGGCCTCGATGGCCAGCCCCTCCTCCTCGATCAGCCGGTCCAGGACGCCCCACGCGAAGGCCCCGTGGGAGCCTCCGCCCTGAAGCGCGAGGTCGACCTGCACGGCGGGGGAGCGCCGCACGGCTTGGGTTGAGGACTTGGTGGCCATGTCTGCGGTGCCTCCGTCGCGGGCGGGTCAGGCGGGTCAGGCGGGTATCGGCTCGGGTGGCGGCGGGCCTTCCCGGAATCGGCGCACACCCCGCCGCCATTGTCCATTATTCCCGAGTCATGGCGCGGTCAGGACCCGATGATGCGGTCAGAACCGCCAGATCAGGGGGACGAGGAGAACGGCCACGATGAAGAACCACAACATCAGCGGCAGGCCGAACTTCCAGTAGTCGGTGAAGCGGTACCCGGCGGGTTCCATGACCATCAGGTTCGTCGGCGTCGCAACCGGAGTCAGGAACGCACCCGCCGCAGCGATGGCCACGCACATCAGCACGGGCTGCGGCGACAGGCCGAGCTCGAGCGACGCGGCCACCGATATCGGGATCACGATGAGCGCCGTGGCCGTGTTGGAGATGATCTGGCCCAGCACGGCCGTCAGCACGAAGAGCCCGGCCAGGAACAGGCGCGGGTCCGCGTCGCCCAGTGCCGCGATCAGCGCGTCCGCCAGGATCGCGGCGCCCCCGGTCGTGGTGATGGCGGTGGACAGCGGCATCAGCGCGCCCACCAGGATCACGGTGGTCCAGGCGATCGACCGGTAGAGTTCGTCCAGCGAGAGGATGCCCAGAAGAAGGACGGCCGCCGCCGCCAGCAAGCCAGCGACGGCGGCCGGTACCATCCCGGTCGCGAGAAGGATCACCATCGCGGCCATCACGAGGATCATGTTCCGGGCGGGGGTGCCCATCGGGGCCGCCTGGCGGCGCACGGTGTCCGGCGCGTTCACGACGAGCACCTCCGGAGCAGCGAGGCGCTGGTCGAGCGCCTCCCACGTGCCCTGGAGAAGGACAGTGTCCCCCGCCCGGAGCTCCGTGGAACGCTCCAGCGTCTCACCCGCGCGCTGGACGCTCAGCACGATCAGGTCGCCGCTCTCCGTCACCATGCCCGGGAAGGAGCGCTGCCCGATGAGCGGGGATCGCGGCGGCACCATGACTTCCGCCACCCCGGCCTCCCTCCCGAACAGGCTGTTCTCGAGAGGCCGTGGCGGGGCAGCGTCGCACGGCGTCAGCCCCTGCGCCTCGGCGAAGGCGGCCACGGCCGAGTCTTCGCCCCTCAGCACGAGCACGTCTCCCGCTGTCCAGCCGCTGCCCCCCCGACCGCGCGCGGCCTCCGTCGAGATGAGGGCGAGCCCCGGCCATCCCGAGAGATCGAGCCTGCCGCGCCGCTGCCCGGCCAGTGGCGAAGCGGCATGGGCACGCAGCCGGGACACGCCCTCGGTCAGTCCGAACTGCTCCACGAGCGTCCGCGCATGGCGGCTGAGGTCCGGGGGGATCGACGCGCTCTCGCGGACCGGCAGGAGGTGTTCACCGAGCAGCACGGCGATCGCGATGCAGCCAGCCAGCGGCGGCACACCGACGAGCGCGTACTCGAAATAGCCGAAACCCCCGAAACCCGCCTCGACGGAGGCGTCCAGGATCAGCACGTTCACGGGTGTCCCGGTGAGCGCGAGCATGGATCCCGCATGCGCGCCGAACACGAGCGGCATGAGCAGCTTCGAGGGCGGGCGGCCGACCTGCATCGCCAGCACGACGATGACCGGGAGGAGCGCGGCGACCGCACCGTTCACCGTGATCAGCGCGGAAAGAACGGCGCAGAACGCCATGACGAGTGTCACGAGCCGCGGCCTGCTATCCCCCGCGAGGGTCATGAGCTGCCGGCCCGCCCACGCGGTGAGGCCCGTCTTCTCGAGGCCCGCGCTGGCCACCAAGAGGGACGCCACGAAGATCGTCGCCGGGTCGCCGAAGCCTGCGAGAGCCTGGTTCAAGGTCAGTATGCCGGTCGCCCAAAGCGCGAAGGCGCAGCCGATGCACACGATCACGACCGGGAGCCGGTCCCATGCGAAGAGCACCACGACCGCGGCGATGATCGCGAGCAGGATGGTGATGTCGCTCAATGCGCCCACGTCTGGCGCGGGAGCCCGTCAGACCGCGCCGCCACTAGCCGAGGCACGATCCTCCAGCGCGTCGCATTCACATCGGCCAGCCCTGGAGGAGACGTCCTCGCGCACCCGGCAAAGAGGCTCGAAAGGATGGGTTCATGCTCGACCCTCCCGACTCGAAGCGCATCGTCGTGTCTCGAGAGGAGGCGGAGATGCCCAACCCGGGTGGTGCAGACGACGATGCGGGGGGCGGCGTGCTGGCCCGCTTCCTCAACGGGATCGAACGGGTCGGAAACCTCGTTCCCCATCCGGCAATCATCTTCTTCTGGCTCATCGCGGGCGTGATCGTTCTCTCCGCCGTCTTCGCAGCGCTCGACACCGGGATCACCTACGAGTTCGCCAACCCCGCGACGGGGCAGATCGAGGAGCGCCGGACGGTGATCCGCAGCCTGCTGTCGGCTGACGGGGTCGCCTTCATGTTCACCTCTCCCGTCGCGAACTTCCTCGGCTTCGGGGCGGTGGGAGTGATCATCGTCGCGATGATCGGGGTCGGTGTCGCCGAGGAATCGGGGCTGATCGCCACGCTCGTCCACAAGAACGTCGAGGTCGCCCCGCGCTCGATCTTCACTTTCATCGTCGTGATGCTGGGAATCGTCTCGTCCATCGCGGCCGACGCCGGCTACCTCGTGCTCGTCCCCCTCGCCGCGGCCGCGTTCCACTCGCTCGGGCGTCATCCCCTGGCTGGTCTCGCGGCAGGCTTCTCCGGCGTCGCCGCCGTCTTCCTCGTGAACCACTTCGTCACGCCCACGGACGCCCTCCTCGTCGAGATGACGAACGACGCCATCGCCCTCGCCGACGCCGACCGCAGCATAACCCTCGTCGGCAACCTCTTCTTCATGATCGGCTCGAGTCTGCTGATGGGAGTGCTCTGCACGGTCATCACCGAGCGCATCGTGGAGCCGCGGCTCGGCCCCTACGATGGCGGCGTCCCCGTCGTGGCGTCCGAGACGCTGACCCTCGCACAGCAGCGGGGCCTGCGCTTCGCGGGCCGCGCGCTCCTCGGCTTCGTCCTGGTGATCGCGGCGCTCACCGTGCCCCCCTTCGGCCCGCTGCGCCATCCCGACACGGGCGAGATCCTGTCCGGCTCGCCCTTCATGAGCGGGCTCATCGTCATCATAAGCGCGCTGTTCTTCACGGTGGGCTTCGCCTACGGGCGGGGCGCCGGGACCATCGCCAATCTCACGGCGGCGATCAACATGGTGGTCAAGGCATTCGCCGGCCTCTCGGGGCTCATCTTCCTGCTGCTCGTGATCGCGCAGTTCATCGCCTTCTTCAATTACACCAACATGGCGGTGGTCCTCGCTGCCAACCTGGCGGAGATCCTCGAGACGGTGCCCATCGGCACGGTGGGCTACATCGTGATCTTCGTGGTCTCGATCTTCCTTATCGACCTGATCATCACCGGCGCGGCGGCGAAATGGGCGATCTTCGCGCCGGTCTTCGTGCCGCTGTTCATGCGCCTGGGGATGGATCCGGACCTTGCCCTCGCCGCCTATCGCGTCGGCGACAGCCCGGCGAACGTGATCACCCCGCTCAACGTCTATCTCGGCGTGATGGTGGGGTTCGCCGCCCGCTACGTGAAGGATGCCGGCATCGGCACGATCGTCGCCCTCATGCTGCCCTACACCCTCGTCCTGATCGTCTGCTGGACGCTGTTTCTCATCGCCTGGTACCTGCTCGGCCTGCCCCTCGGGCCGAGCTGAGAGCCCGCCGCCGCAACGGAGCCATCCATGTCACAGCTCGACGATGTCCTCGCCCATGTCGACGCCGATCTCGAGAACGCGCTCGCCCGCCTGTTCGAGACGATGCGGCTCAGGTCGATCTCGACCGATCCGGCTTACGCGGGCGAGACACGGGCCTGCGCCGAGTGGCATGCGGCGGATCTGGCCGGCATCGGCTTCGCCGCCGCGGTGCGGGACACGCCGGGGCACCCGATGGTGGTGGGGCATCTCCATGAGGGTGACGGCCCCCGCATCCTCTTCCACGGCCACTACGACGTCCAGCCGGTCGACCCGCTAGAACTGTGGGAGTCCGATCCGTTCGTGCCCTCCATCGCCACCCGCGAGGACGGTTCGCGGGAAATTCGTGGCCGCGGCTCCTCCGACGACAAGGGTCAGCTCATGACCTTCGTGGAAGCCTGCCGCGCCTGGCGCGTCGTGGCCGGGCGCCTTCCCGTCCCCGTGACGGTGCTCCTGGAGGGGGAGGAGGAGTCGGGCGGCGTCAACCTGCCGCCGTTCCTCTCCGCCAACGTCGACGAACTGCGGGCCGACGTCGCGATGATCTGCGACACCACGATGTGGGACCGCGACACGCCGGCCATCACCGTGTCCCTGCGCGGGCTTTGCGGAGAGGAGGTCATCGTACGGGCCGCCGATCGGGATCTGCACTCGGGCTTCTATGGCTCCGCGGCCGCCAACCCGAACCACGTCCTGGCCCGCATCATCGCGGATCTCCGCGACGACAGCGGGCGCGTGACGGTGCCGGGCTTCTACGAGGGCGTGCCGGAGCTTCCCGACGCGCTGCGGGGGATGTGGGCCGGCCTGTCCTTCGACGAGGCGGCTTTCCTCGGCGGGGTCGGTCTGGCGGTCCCGGCCGGCGAGGAGGGGCGGAGCGTCCTTGAGATGACGTGGGCGCGCCCGACCTGCGAGGTGAACGGTATGGGCGGGGGGTATCAGGGACCCGGCTTCAAGACCGTCATCCCGGCGGAGGCGTCGGCGAAGATCTCCTTCCGGCTCGTCTTCGACCAGGATCCGCACCGCGTCCGCGCCTCCTTCCGGGATTTCGTGCGCGCCCGCGTGCCCGCCGATTGCACCGTCGAATTCGTCGAATTCGTCGAACACGGCGCCGGCCGGGCCGTGGCCTTCGACACATCCGGCCCCGCCTTCACCCGGACCAGGGCCGCGCTGTCGGACGAATGGGAGTGTGACGCGGTCTTCATCGGAGGCGGCGGCTCGATCCCGGTCGCGACGGAGATCCGGGAGACGCTCGGCATCGACGTCGTGATGCCCGGGTTCGCCCTCGGTGACGACCGCATCCACAGCCCGAACGAGAAGTACGACCTGCGGAGCTTCCATAAGGGCATCCGCTCATGGGTCCGGATCCTCGCGGCGATGGCGGACTGACGGCCTCTGATTGAGGGGTACGGCGTGGCCTTCGACGGGTCAGCCCTCGACGGCGTCCACCAGCCCCTCGATCAGCTCGCCGCCACCCGTCCGGAGAATGAGGTGGGGCGGGACGCCGGACGGCCGTATTTTGCCCTCGGGCAGGGGCGACACGTAGGTCCGGTCCCCCAGCCGGGCCTCGAAATCCGCCCTCACGGCCGCCCTGAGGTCCGGATCGACCATCAGGTCGTAGCCGACGCCGGTCATGACGGCGGCCGCGGCGATCGTTGCCTTGTCGCCGATCGACATGCCCCCGCAGGCGGTCACGGGCCAGGTGTGCAACCCGATCCCGAGGGGCAGGGTCGCCCAGGCGAAGAGGCCCGTGGGGGCGTTGTAGCTGACGTCCCCGACATCCGTGCTGCCGCCGACGGGCATCTCGGGCTGAAGGGGCATGAGCGAGGCGGAGAGCCCGGCCTCGGGGACGCCGAACTCGCGCTGGCACGCCCGCGCGAAAGCCTGTTCCTCCTCCGACCACTCGATCGGCACCGCCGCCATGTGCTCGTAGATCCGGCCGACGAGCGTTTCGTTCGGGATCACATCGTGCAGTCCGAAGGAGAGGTCGATCTCGACCTCCGTCTGGGTCATCTCGGCGGCGCCGCGGGCGATGCCCTTCACCCAGTCCGTCAGGGCGTTCACCTCCGAGCGCTCCGCATCGCGGATCACGATCAGAACCTCGGCGAAGTCAGGCACGACGTTCGGTGCGGCGCCGGCGGACGTGTAGACGTATTGGAGCCTGCTCGTCGGCTGGACGTGCTCGCGCATGAACTGCACGCCGGTGCCGAACAGCTCGGCTGCGTCGAGGGCGCTGCGGCCCTGCCACGGGGCGATCCCGGCATGCGCGGACTGACCGGTGAAGCTGATGCGCATGCGGTCGAGCGCAGCGGTCCGCAGGAGGCCGGTGCCGGTGACGGGCGCCGGATGCCATGCGAGGCAAGCGTCGAGGTCGTCGAAGAGCCCGTCGCGTGCCATGTAGACCTTCGCGCCTTCGGTCTCTTCGGCGGCGCAGCCGTAGACGCGGATCGTCCCGGGCGTCCCGGACCCGGTCATCATGTCCTTCAACGCGAAGGCCGCGCCCGTGCACGCGGCTCCCAGCATGTTGTGCCCGCAGCCGTGGCCCACGTCCGTTCCGATGGGGCCGGGGGACGGACGCGGCTCGGCCGCGTTGCCGAGGTCGGGGAGCGCGTCGTACTCCGGCAGGAAACCAACGATCGGCCCGCCCTCGCCCTGCGTCCATTCGGCGACGAAGGCCGTGGGTATGTTCGAGGTGTTCGTACTGACGATCTCGAAGCCCGCGTCGCGGAGCTCGCGCAGATGGATCTCGTGCGACACCTCCTCCTCGAGCGACACCTCCGCATTCTCCCAGACCTCGCGCGATATCCGCAGTATGGCGTCGCGCTGCGCCTCCACCGCCGCCATGGCGGCCTCGGAGGTTTCCGGCGGGGCCGATCCGGCCTGGGCCAGCACGATCGCTGGTGACAGGGCCGACAGCGCCGTGACGGACGCTGCGGTGCCCCTAAGTAGGGCGCGGCGCGTGAGCGAGCCCACACGCTGTTCAGTAGACATCATCGCACCGCTCCCCCTCGAGTCCCGACGCCCACAAGAGACGCGCCGCCCCTCGCGGAGGCAAGGGAGAATCCCCCACCCGAGGTGGGCGGGGGCTGTGCGGGGCGCCATCGGCCTCCGGGCGCCGTGGGCCTCCAGAGGCGGCCCTCGGGTCGGCTCGGCGGCGCTACGGCTCGCCCTCCTCGCGCACGACGAGCACGCCGCACTGCGCATGGCGCACCACGCTCTCCGCCTCGTTCCCGAGCAGGACGCGCTCGAACGCGTCCCCGGTGCGGTTGGGCATGACGATCAGCCCCGCGCCGATCTTCTCGGCGAGCTCGAGGGTTTGCCTGTCGATGCGTCCGAGGCGGACATGCGCTTCCGCGTCTCCCACCCCGGAATGCTCCTGCACGAAGGCGATGTCCGCATCGAGCCGCTTCTGCGCCTCCTCGCGGATGCGGTCGATCTGCCGGTCGGACATGAAGTCCGGGTAGATGCCCCGCGCCATCATCTTCACGTGGACGACGTGCAGCTTGGAACCGGTGGCGGCGCAGATCTCGGAGGCCGTCCGGAGCGCGCGTCGGGAGGGGGCGGAGCCGTCGCTGACGACGAGGATCTTGGTCGGGAAGGCGGGCTGTCTCATGGCGCTGGGCCTCCTCAGATGTCGCGGCGGCGCAGGATGCGGCGCAGCTCGGCCTCGGTGCGGGCGACCGCCTCCGCAGGCTCGCGCTCTCCCGAGAGCACGTCCTCGAACATGAACGCCAGGCGCGGGCTCAGGAGCGAGTAGAAGGGGGAAGACGGCCGCGCGCGGGCCGTGGCCAGCGCCGTCCGCCCCAGCGCCACGACCGGCGCCGCCTCGGCGAGGGCCGCGTCGTCGTAGAGTTCCGGCCGCACGGGCAGGAACCCTCCGACCTCGGCCATCATGCGCTGCTGCTCGGGCAGGGTGGCGTACTCGATGAAGGCGAGCGCCGCCTCGGGTTGTGGCGCGTCGGCGGGGATGGCCAGGTTCCAGCCGCCGAGGCAGCCGTAGGACTGCCCCTCCGGGCGGACCGCGGGGATCGGCGCCACGCCGACCTGCTCGGGCGAGAGCCGCCCGTCCGCGGCGATGATGCCCGAGGCGAAGGGCCAGTTGCGCATGAACACGGCCTCGCCGGCCATGAACGCCTCGAGCGATTCCTGCTCGCGCATGTCGGTCACCGCCTCGGGCGCGATGCCGTTGGCCACGAGCGCGCGGGCGCGCGCGAGGCCCTCGATCGCGTCGCGGGTGTTCAGCGTGACGACGTTGGGCTCCTGCGCGGCCTGCCCCATAGAGAGCGCGCCGGCCACGGAGACCTGTCCCGTCCAGGGGCGGCCGCCCGCCCCCCAGATGAACTCCAGCGCGTTGGTCACGCCGCCCTCGTAGGCGTCGCCCTGGAAGACGACGCCGTGCGTTGCGTCGCCCGCCTCCATCACCGGCCGGGCCGCCGCGGCGAGCGCGTCCCAGCTCGCCGGCGCCTCGCCCACGAGATCCCGCCGATAGTAGAGGAGGCCGGCATCGGTGAACCACGGCACCGCCCAGGAGCGGTTGCGGTAGAGCGTCGTGCGCACCGCGGCGGGCAGCAGAGCGCGGCCGAGGTCGCGGGCGCGGACGAAGCCCGAGAGGTTCCGGATCTGGTCGCGCTCGGCCATCTCGGCGGTCCAGACGACGTCGGCGCCGAACACGTCGATGTCGCGCGCCTCGGCGAGGAAGTCGGATCGCAGCTCGCGGAAGAAGGCGTCAGAGGCGCGGTCGGTCTTGCGCCAGCGCACGGCGATCCCGGTCGCGTCGGCGAAGCCGTCGACGAGGCGCTGGATCGCGCCGCTGTCGTCGGGGGCGAAGGCGAAGGTGATCGAGCGGCCCTGCGCGGCGGCTCGGCGGGGGAGAGCGGCGGCGGCGAGGGTCGCCGCTCCGCCCGCCAGCACGGCGCGGCGGCCGGGGCGTGGTGTGAGCGTCTGGGTCATGGATGATCCTCCGGACAGGCGGACGGAAGGGAGGGTGGGGGGCACGGGCCCCCTCACCAGTAGGCGATGACGATGACCGCGGTGGTCAGCAGGAGCGCGATCGACTGGTAGCGGTAGTTCAGATACCACGGCGTGCTCTTCAGCTCCTCCGTCTCGGCCTTGTAGATCGCGGGGTTCCACGTCAGGTCGGCGGCCTCCTCGCTGGCCTCGCTCGGGGCGGCGAGGCTGATGCCGATCAACGCCACCACGGAGAGCGCGAAGGAGATGCCGGCCGCGTAGAGGAAGTGCAGCTCGAAGACGCCCGCGATCTCGATCAGGAAGAAGCCCGCGATGCCCAGCGCCAGCCCGCCGACGAAGGTGTAGAACGCGGCGTTGGCGGTGGCGCCCTTCCAGAAGATGCCGATCAGGAACACCGCCACGACCGGGGGCGTGATGAAGCTCAGGATCGACTGGAGGTACTGCCAGAGCGAGGGGAAGTTCTGGATCTGGGGCGACCAGATCACCGCGATGATCGTCACGAGCGCGGTGGTGATCCGCCCGTAGAGGACGAGCTGCCGGTCGCTCGTGTCCGGCTTGAGCGGGCGGACGAAGTCCATCGTCACGACCGTGGAGGCCGAGTTGAGGATCGAGTCCACCGTCGAGGTGATGGCCGCGATCAGCGCCGCCAGGATCAGCCCGCGCAGCCCGATGGGCAGCAGGTCGAAGGCAAGCGTCGGGAAGGCCAGGTCCGGCGTGGGCAGGTCGGGGTAGAGGACGACGGCGAAGACGCCCGGCAGGATCATGATGTAGAGGATCGGCAGCTTCAGGAAGCCCGCGAAGATCGCGCCCCAGCGGCCGTGCTCGAGGCTCTTGGCGCCCAGCACCCGCTGGACCATCATCTGGTTGGTCACCCAGAAGTAGATGCCGATGATCAGCACGCCCGTGAACAGGCCGGGCCAGGGCAGCGCGGGGTCGTCGAGCGGCTGGATGATCGAGAGCGCGTGCTCGGAGGTCGCGGCCTCCACCGCCTCCCAGGAGGGGATCGCCGCGCGGGCGACGAAGTAGATGATCGTCCCGCCCAGGATCAGGACGCAGGCTTGGATCGTGTCGGAGACGACGACGGCGCCCAGCCCGCCCGTGACCGACAGGATCGCGGCGAGCAGCGCCAGCCCCAGCACGCCGACCCAGATGTCGATGTTCGGGAACAGCGTCTGCACCACGAGGCCGCCCGCGTAGAGCGCGCCCGCGCAGTCGAGGAAGATGTTGAGGAAGATCAGCATGCCGGCGAAGGCGTAGCGCAGCCGCCGGTCGAACCGTCGCTCGAGGAACTCGGGCATCGTGAAGACGTTCGAGCGCAGATAGAACGGCAGGATGAAGAAGATGAAGATCACCAGGATGATCGCGGCCATCCACTCGTAGGAGTAGACGGAGATGCCGGAGTTGTATCCGGCGCCGGCGAGGCCGACGAAGGAGGCGCCCGACATGTTGGTGGCGAAGAGCGAGAAGCCGATCACCGGCCACGCGAAGTTGCGCCCGCCGAGGAAGAAGCCGCTCGAGTCCCCGCTCTTGCCGCGCGTGAGCCACAGCGCGAGCAATCGACTCCCCACGAGGTAGCCGATGAGGATCGACAGATCGATCCAGGTGATCTCGAATTGTGGCATGGTCGCACCTCCCAAGGCGGGAGGCGCGACCCGCACCTCACCGGCCCGGGCGCGTTTGCCCGGCGACCGCTCCTCCCGTTTGTCGTAACGTAAGAGACTGCCGCAATGGACTTGTGTGTCAATGACTTGGAACAATGTTAATGTCAGCCGATCCTTACAGCATGATCGGGCTAGACGAGCGTTTCTCGACCGAATGGCGGACGGCATCGCCCGCCAAACGCACCCCCGGCGGGGTTTGAGCCAAGACTGAGGATCCCGGCACCGCGGCGGATCGGGCCATCAAGTTGCCCCCCTCAAATTCGTCGGTCGCCGACGGAGGGCGCATTTGCAAAAACCGCGCATCTGCGGCGAGGCGCGCCGGCCGACGCCGAATGCCCTTTCGGCGCGGACACCGACCGACCCTGAGCTTGCCCTCGTCCGCCCCCCGGGCCGCGGAGGCACCTTCGACGCCGGGGTGACCCCATGCCCACCGGATGCGACCGGCGCGTGCCCTTGGAGGTGACCTGCACGAGGAGATGCCCCCCTGCGGAGGGCGTCCTGCCCCGGGCGATCCGAGCGGTGGGACCGCGTCTCCCGCAGGGCCCGGCGGGGCGCGGATGCCGCATGTCCTGCGCTGTGACGACCGTCACACCCGGGGTGGCGAGGAACCGGCTATCCCATCCCTGTCGCCGCAGGGCCTTGGACCGGACGGTCAGCAGGTCAGCGGGGGAGGCGACAGGCCATTGGCCCCGGTTTGCGGCCGGAAGCGTCCCGAAGCGGTGTGGGTACTTGCCGCAGCGGACTTTCCGCGCGGGGCGTGCAGGGTGGCCGGCACATTTGGGACGGGGAGAACCATAGTGACCACCGATACGATCAAGCTCGACGAGCTTTCCATTTCTCAGGGTTTCCGCATTCAGGGGGCCACGCCCGGCGAGCAATCCGGCGTTTCCGTGTCCTCCGCTGGGGACGTGAACGGCGACGGGATCGACGACGTCGTCATCGGCGCCAACCGCTACAGCATGAACGAGACCGACGCGGGCGCGGCCTACGTCCTGTTCGGCTCCGAGAACGGCTTCCCCCCGATCGTCGAACTGTCCAGCCTCGACGGGGAGGACGGGTTCCGGATCGAGGGCCTGTCGGAGGATGATCAGTTCGGCAGGTCCGTCTCCGGCGCCGGGGACCTGAACGGCGACGGGATCGACGACTTCATCGTCGGAGCGCCTGAAGCGGATGCCAACGGCTTGTTTTCCGGCGAAGCCTACGTCGTGTTCGGACAGAGGCGGTTCGAGGCGGATCTGGACCTCGGCGATCTGGACGGGTCGAACGGCTTCCACATGGAAGGCGTTTCCAATTCCGATTTGGCCGGCTTCTCCGTGTCGGACGCGGGCGACGTGAACGGCGACGGCATCGCCGACGTGATCGTCGGGGCCTACCGCGCGAACGGCAACGCAAACCCCTCGGGGGAGGCCTATGTCGTCTTCGGGTCAAGGGAGGGCTTCGCTCCGAGCTTCGACCTCGGGGATCTGGACGGGTCCAACGGGTTCGCCATGCAGGGCGTCGCCTTCCGGGATCAGACGGGCGTCGCCGTCTCGACGGCCGGCGACGTGAACGGCGACGGGTTCGAGGACATCATCGTCGGCGCCAATCTGGTCGACGACGCCGCGACCGACGCAGGCGCGGCCTACGTCGTGTACGGCTCCGGGGCAGCCTTCCCCGCGAGCCTGAACCTGTCCGGCCTCGATTCCGACGAGGGGTTCCGCATCCTGGGCGATGCCTCGGGAGACAACCTCGGCCGGTCGGTCTCCGGCGCGGGGGACGTGAACGGCGACGGGTTCGACGATCTCATCGTCGGCGCGTTCAGAGCCGATGCCGGCGGGAACTCGGACTCCGGCGAGAGCTACGTGATCTTCGGCAGCGCGGAGTCCTCCCGGGACGATGTCGACGTGGGGAGCCTCGACGGCTCCGACGGCTTCGCCCTCCCGGGGATCGATGCGGATGATCAGAGCGGTCTCGAGGTCGCCGGGGCGGGCGATCTGAACGGCGACGGGTTCGACGACCTCGTCATCGGCGCGTGGATGGCCGACCCGAACGGAAACAGTTCGGGCGAAGTCTACGTCGTCTACGGCCGGGCCACGGGCTTCGGCGCCAGCTTCGACCTCTCGACGCTCGATGGCACGAACG
Source organism: uncultured Jannaschia sp. (assembly GCA_964637265.1). GTDB lineage: Bacteria > Pseudomonadota > Alphaproteobacteria > Rhodobacterales > Rhodobacteraceae > Jannaschia. The sequence goes on along the minus strand of CAZWWR010000026.1, from coordinate 5,684 downwards.
GCTTCACCCTCGAAGGCTACCAGGGGAATGGCCTAGCCGGGTTCAGCGTGTCCGCCGCCGGGGACGTGAACGGCGACGGCTTCGACGACGCGATGATCGGCGCATATGGGGTCGACGTGCCGGCCGGAACGGACGCGGGCGAAAGCTACGTCATCTTCGGGCAGGCCCCCACGACCGCGGTCACGCGGGTGGGCTCCGACGCGTCGCAGACGATCCGCGGCGGCGCCTTCAACGACCGCCTCGAGGGGCGCGGAGGGGACGACACCCTCATCGGCGCGGGCGGCGGCGACCAGCTCCTCGGCGGCACGGGCGACGACACCCTGATCGGCGGCGCGGGGGGCGACACCCTGATCGGCGGGGCGGGCACGGACACCGCCGACTACTCCGCCTCCGTGGGCGGCATCACCCTCGATCTCGGCAGCGGCACGGGGACGGGCGGCGATGCGGCCGGCGACCAGCTCTCCGGCATCGAGATCGTCGTCGGCTCGCGCCGGGCCGACCGGATCGACGGGTCCGACGAGGTGGAGACGGTGCGCGGCGGCGCGGGCGACGACGTGATCGAGACGGGCGCCGGCGCCGACCGGATCGAGGGCGGCAGCGGCGACGACGAGATCGACGGGGGGCGCGGCTCCGACCGCATCGACACCGGCAGCGGCAACGACCAGATCAAGGGCGGCCGCGGCACCGACACCATCATGGCCGGCAGCGGCAACGACCGGGTCCAGGGCCAGCAGAGCGCCGACATGATCGAGGGCATGAGCGGCGCCGACGTGATCGTGGCCGGCAGCGGCTCCGACACGGTGTTCGCCGGCAGCGGCGCCGACCGGATCTCGGGCGGCTCGGGTCAAGAGATGATCGTCGGCGGCAGCGGCAAGGACCGCGTCACCGCCGGCAGCGGCTCCGACGAGATCAGGGGCGGCAGCGGTGACGACGTGATCGACGGGAACAGCGGCAACGACACGATCATCGGCGGCAGCGGCGACGACGTGATCGAGGGCGGCAGCGGGCGCGACCGGATCCAGGGCAACAGCGGCGACGACCGCCTCGACGGCAACGCCGACAACGACAGGCTCGCTGGTGGCTCGGGCGCGGACGTGTTCGAGTTCGGGCGCGGCGGAGGGCGCGACATCATCGAGGATTTCGAGGACGACGTCGACCGCATCGAGCTCTTTGGCTTCGGCCGCGACCGCGGCGCGGTCTTCGACGATGCCCGCCAGGACGGCCGGGACGTGGTGTTCGACTTCGGCCGGGGCGGTACGCTCATCGTCGAGAACACCAGTCTCGGCGCGGTCTCCGACGACGTCTTCCTCGTCTGACCGGAGGGCCCCGGCCCGGCGCGGCGTGTCCGGCGCCGGGCCTCCGGGGGCACTTCCCGCTCGGGTGGCTCTGGTTAGCGGGCCGCCCGGTTGGGGCGACCCGCCCCGCGCTCTGGCAGCAGGGGCGCCGGAAAGGTGCCGACGGCCGCCTCCGATCGCTGCGTCGACATCCCCTCGCATCACGCCTGCCTCTCCGGCTCCCGACGCAAAAGCGAAGGGCGCCGGCCCAGCCGGGGCGGGTCCCGACCTGCACCACGATCTCCATTCCCGCTTCGCGAGACGATTTGCGAACGGCCAGCCTAGGCAGGGTCAGGTGCGCCGGACGACTGAAACAATGCCGCTGACCGATCCAGGACCAACTCGCCTCATATATAGCGAATTGTCTCTCTCTCGGGAAGCGGATGCACTGCCCGATCGTAAGTGTCGCCCGGGCCATCCAGGACGAAACGAGGGCAGGGGCAGGGCGCGAGGGCGGGCCCCATGCAGGCGACCAGGCCATGATGCCCTGCGGACGCGCCGACCTGACGAAGCGGGCCGTTCGGGGCGGAGGCCCGGAATCGACTGACAGCCATTTCGCCGTTCGATGTTCGCCCCAGAACGGAAACGGCCGCGCCGATGGTGCGGCGCGGCCGTCGAACTTGCCGGTCCACCCGTCCCGCAGCTCCCAAGGGCAGCAGGATCGACCGGCGGGGGCGATCAGCCGCGCGGCTGGTCGTCGTCGACCTGACCCTCGGGCGTCTCCACCAGACCGGGCCCATCCTCGTCGCCCTCCAGGTCGGAGGCGGCGGAGCCGATGTCGTCGAACAGCTCGGCGATCTCGAACTCGGCCTGGGCCTCCTCCTCGGCGGCGAGCTCCTGGATCGACTTGCCGGATTCCTGGAGCTCGGCCTCCTCGACGGAGCGGGCGACGTTGAGCGTGATCTCGACCTCGACCTCGGGGTGCAGCACCACCGTCACCGGGTGCAGGCCCAGCTCCTTGATCGGACGCTGAAGCGCCACCTGGCGCCGCTCGAGGCGGAAGCCCGCCTCGGTGGCGGCCTCGGTCGCGTCGCGCGTGGTAACCGAGCCGTAGAGCGCGCCCGCGTCCGACGCCTGCCGGATGATCACGAACTTCTGCCCGTCGAGGCGGCCGGACATGGCCTCCGCCTCCTTCTTCGACTCGAGGTTGTCGGCCTCGAGCTGCGCCTTGCGGCCCTCGAAGGCCGAGACGTTCTGCTCCGAGGCGGTGAGCGCCTTGCCCTGGGGCAGCAGGAAGTTGCGCGCGTAGCCGGGCTTCACGTCGACGACGTCGCCCATCTGGCCGAGCTTCGACACGCGCTCCAGAAGGATCACTTGCATGGGATCACCTCACTTCACGGCGTAGGGCAGGAGCGCGAGGAAGCGTGCCCGCTTGATCGCGCGGGCGAGCTTGCGCTGGTTCTTGGCGCCCACCGCGGTGATCCGCGACGGCACGATCTTGCCCCGCTCGGAGACGTAGCGCTGCAGCAGGCGCACGTCCTTGTAGTCGATCCGGGGCGCGTTCTTGCCGGCGAAGGGGTCGGTCTTGCGACGGCGGAAGAAGGGCTTTGCGGCCATGTCTCTGTGCTCCCCTGATCAGCGGCGGTCGCGGCGACGGTCGTCGCGGTCGTCGCGCTTCTGCATCTGGACGGACGGGCCCTCCTCGTGGGCGTCCACCTTGATCGTCAGGACGCGCATCACGTCCTCGTGGAGCCGGGCCAGGCGCTCCATCTCCTGCACGGCCGCGGCGGGCGCGTCCGTCCGGAAGAAGCCGTAATGGCCCTTGCGGTTCTTGTTGATCTTGTAGGCCATCGTCTTGACGCCCCAGTACTCGGTGTCGACGACCTGACCGCCGTTGTCCGAGAGGACGGCGCCGAAGTGCTCCATCAGCCCCTCGGCCTGCGCGTTGGACAGATCCTGACGCGCGATCATGACATGCTCGTAGAGCGGCATGGGTGTGCTTCCCTATGCGCGGCTTCACCGACCGGACGATTGGCCCGCCGGCCCGGTCACGAGGGGCCGCTGATCCAGATGGTGGCGGGACGGGCGGGGTATAGGGATCTCCGCGCCTCGCGCAAGGGGGCTCCGGGCCGGACGCGCCGATCCCGCCCCCGAGGCGCCCCACGCGACGCCGGCGGGGGCGACCGGGCCGTCACATTCTTCACTCGGATCGAGGCGTCTCAGGGGCGCGCGACGAAACCCCACGACGGTGCATCGGCGCCCAGACCGAGCCGCGCGCCGGCCGTACGGGTGAGCGGCGGTCCGGTGTCGCCCCGCTGGGACGATCCAGCTACGAACCGGTGAAGCCCCGGGGAGGTGGGCGTGTGCCAGGCCGCGTGTACCGCGCACTTTCCGTCGACCCGGCATGCGGTCTGGCGACTTCTGTAAATCCGACGTGAGGGCAGCGCCGGCGCGAGGAAGCAGCCGAAGCCCCGGTTCCGGCCACGACGATCCCGGCCCGGGGCCGCGCTGACGGGGGACACGCCGCCTGGGCGGGCTCGCGGTCTCAGCCGACCGCGTCCTCCCCGGGCACGCGCGCATCGGCGACGCCGATCATGCTGTCGCGCGTCACCAGCCCGGCGAGGCGCGCGGCGTTCCACCCCTCGGTGCCCGCGGGGCGGCGGGGGATCACCACGTAGCGCATGTCGGCGGTGGAATCGTGGACGCGGATCTCGGTGTCGCCGGGCAGCGTCAGGCCGAACTCGGAGAGCACCTTGCGCGGCTCGCGCACGGTGCGGGAGCGATACGCGCGGGACTTGTACCAGTCGGGCGGCAGGCCGAGCAGGTCGCGGGGGTAGCAGGAGCAGAGCGTGCAGACGACGACGTTGTGCACCGCCGGCGTGTTCTCGAGCGCGATCAGGCGGAGCGCCCCGATGTCGAGCCCCATCCCGCGGCAGGCGGCGGACGCATCCTCCCTAAGGGCCGCCGCGAAACCGGGGTCCGTCCAGGCGCGGGCGACGACCCGGGCGCCGTCGGCCGAAGAGCGCGCGTCCATCGCCTCGATCTGGGCCTGCACCTCGGCGGCGGTCACCACGCCCTTCTCGATCAGAAGCTCCCGCACCGCCACTTCCATCGCCTGCCAGTAGGTGAGCGGCCCGTCCTGGTCGGCGCGGTAGGGGTGGCCCGAGGGGCTCATGCCCCCAGGGTCGTGCGAATGTCCGTGGGGATGGTCGTGCGGCATCAGCCGGGCTCCAGCCAGTGGGCGAAGATCTCGGCCTCGAGCGTGTCGTCCGGGCGTTCGGCGTCCGGGCCCCAGAGTTCCGCCATGGTGAAGCGAACCCGGTAGAGCGGCTGCCGCCGGGCGGGCAGGCCGTAGGCCAGCTGCTCCGGGTCCGCGAACGCGCCGAGGCCGCGCTCGACGACGCCGCTGCGCCCGCGGAGGTAGGCCGGCGTCCGGACATGGCCGGGCGGCATCATGCGCCGCACCCGCACTGGGGCGCCGGGGGCGAAGGCTCCGCTCATCGCGCGGAGGCCCGGGCCCGCCCGGCCCTCACGGCCCGGCGGAGGGGCAGGGGTCGGCCGCCTCGCCATAGGTGCCGCCGCGGGCCTGCACGGCCTCGATGCGCGCGCCGAGCTCCTCCAGCGTGTAGACGCCGCGCTCGACGAGGTTCTGGTTCACCGCCGCGATCCAGCGCTCGTAGTAGCTCATCCGCTCGAAGGCGTCCTCGCCCATGTCCTCCAGCGCGCGCCGCAGGCCGTCGACGGTGAAAAGTCCCGCGCCCGACGCCAGGATCATCAGGGCGTCCACCCGTTTCTCCCAGAGGGCGTAGTCGTGCTCGTCGCCGGGCACCGGCCCGGCGGCGTCGCCACCCATGTCGTGCCAGCGGCGCCCGTCGAAGCCGCCGCTCACGCGCCGCGCTCCGCCGCGAGCGCGTCGATCTGCCCGCGCAGGTTGCCTATCGCGTAGCCCGCCCGCTCGGCCGCCGCGACGATCTCGTCCGACGGCATCCGCCCGGCCTGCGCCAGCGCCCAGAGGATCGCGGATCGGGTGCCCGAGGCACAATAGGCCACGGCCGGCCCGTCGGCGCCGTCGAGCGCGTCCTGCTGCTCCTCGATGGCCTCGAGCGTGAGCTGGCCGGGCGCGAGCGGATTGAAGGTGAAGGCGAGCCCCGCCGCCTCGGCCGCCTCCTGCATGGTCGCGGCGCGGAGCTCCGGCGGCACCTCCGCGTCGGGGCGGTTGCAGATCACCAGGCGCACGCCCCGCTCGGCGAGGGCGGGCATGTCGGAGGGCTCGAGCTGCGGGGCCACCATGACGTCCTCGGAGAGGGGGCGAAGGTCCATGCGCGTCTCCTCGTGATGGGGCGAGGATGCCGGGCGCGCGGGGGGAGGGCAAGGCCCGCCGCCGGGGCCCGCGGCCGAGGCCCGCCACCC
>CAZWWR010000025.1:0-25176 GCA_964637265.1 uncultured Jannaschia sp. | reverse complement strand
CGGGCTTCGGGCCTCGTCAACGCGCTGCTGCGACAGGTCGGGGGGGAGGACTGGGCGTCGGCGCCCCCGCCCCGCCTGCCCCGCTGGCTCCGCGGCCGCCTCGTGGCCGCCTGGGGAGAGGCACGCACCGCCGCGATGGAGGCCGCCCATCTGAAGGGGGCCCCGCTCGACCTCACGCCGCGGGAGGGATCCGAGGCCGCGGCGCGGGCCTGGGCCGCGCGTCTGGAGGCGGAGGCGCTGCCGACGGGCTCGCTGCGGCTCGCCGGGGCGCAGGTCACGGCGTTGCCGGGATACGAGGAGGGCGCATGGTGGGTGCAGGACGCGGCCGCCTCCCTCCCGGTGCGGGCGGCGGAGGCGCTCCTCGGCGGCCTCGCCGGCCTCCGGGCGCTCGACCTATGCGCCGCGCCGGGCGGCAAGACGCTGCAGCTTGCCGCGGCCGGGGCCGAAGTGACCGCGCTCGACGTCTCCGGCGCCCGGACCGCGCGGCTGCGCGAGAACCTCGCCCGCACGGACCTTCCGGCCGAGATGGTCGTGGCGGACGCGCTCGAGTGGGACGGCCCCCCGGACGGGTTCGACCTCGTCCTCCTCGACGCGCCCTGCTCGGCGACGGGGACGATCCGGCGCCATCCGGATCTGCCCCACCGCCCGGCCCCGGACATCGGCGCGCTGGCCCGGCTCCAGTCCGCCCTGATCGACCGGGCGGTGGACCTGCTCGCCCCCGGCGGAACCCTGGTCTTCTGCACGTGTTCGCTGCTGCCCGGTGAGGGAGAACGGCAGATCGATGCCGCGCTCTCCCGTCATCCGACCCTGTCCCCGGCCCGGATCGATGCGACCGGCCTCGGCCTCCCCGCCGAGGCGGAAGCGACGCACGGGCTCCGGACGACGCCGGAGATGTGGGCCGGACGGGGCGGGATGGACGGGTTCTTCATCGCCGCACTGCGTGATCGACGCAGCACCGAGGCGGTGGCCGCGGAGGCCGGGCCGACACCGGGCGATGCGCCTGCGTGACACCGGGTCGCCCAGCCCCTATGCTGGGTCCGGCCCCTCCGTCCGGGCCGCGACGAGCCAAGCGAGAGCGCCCGGCGTGACCGCAATCAAGCCTCCCCTCAGGGACCGCCTGACAAGCCGCCTCCGCGTGCTCCGCGGGGCGACGGCGCGCGACCGGATCCCGGGCGGGCGGATGGGGCTGGTTCCGCTCGGCCGGCCTATGGCGGGAGAGGCGCGCCGGGGCGAGGAGATCCGGGCCGGACGGCTCCGTGTCGCGGGGCGGTCGTTCGACCTTCGAGGTGGGGTCCCGTGGGAGGGCGGCGCCGGTTCGCTCCCGGCCGCGATGCAGCTTCACGGCATGAGCTGGCTCGACGATCTCTTCGCCACCGAGGACGCGGAGACGGTCGCCGCTCCCTGGGTCTCCGACTGGATCGCGCGCTTCGGGACCGGCGCAGGCCCCGGATGGATGCCCGCGCTCGTGGGGCGGCGGCTGCTCCGCTGGATCGACCGCGGGGCCGCGCTGCAGGATGCGATGGACCCCGCCGAACGACGTGCGTTCCTGGCGGCCTGCTACGCCCACGCCGCGATGCTCGCGTCCGGCTGGAGCGAGGCGCCCGGCGGGCTGCCCCGGGTGGAGGCCCTCGCAGGACGGACACTCGCGACGCTCTCCCTCGAAGGCCTCGAGGAGCGTCGGCGCGGAGCGATCGACGCGCTCGACGCCCTGCTGGCGGAGGAGCTCGACCGGAGCGGCGGGCTGGCCGTCCGCAACCCGGAAGCCCTGCTCGAGACCGCGGCGCTCACGGCGCGGGTGCTGGACGCGATGGAGGCGGACGGCGAGCCGGTGCCGCCCGGACTGGCGGACGCGGATTCGCGGATGCGGGCGGCGCTCCTCACGCTGCGCCACTCCGACGGCGCCCTGCCCCGTTTCCAGGGTGGCGGGCGCGGGCGGCCGGAACGCATCGGGCGGGTGATCCCCGCGCCCGCTCCCGACACTATCGGCGACGGGGGGCGGCAGGCGATGGGCTTCGCCCGCCTCGCCGCGGCCGGCGTATCCGTGATCGTGGACGCGGCGCGCCCGCCCGCGGGGGAGGTCTCGGGCTCGGCCCACGCCTCGACGCTCGCGTTCGAGATGAGCTCGGGGGACCACCCCCTGATCGTGAACTGCGGGCCGGGCGGCGCGTTCGGCCCGGACTGGCACCGCGCCGGACGCCTGACCGCATCGCACTCGGTGCTCACCGTCGAGGACCGCTCCTCCGCCGCGATCGGCGCCCCCATCGCGCTCGGCACCCGGCGCATCGCCCCGCTGGTCGCCGGGCCGGAGAGGGTTACGGCCCAGCTGGGCCGGGGGCGGGGCGCCACGACCCTGGCGCTCGCCCATGACGGATACGCGGCCAGCCACGGCCTCACCCATCTCCGGCGTCTCCAGCTCTCGTCCGACGGGCGCTCGCTTCTGGGGGAGGATGCGCTGCGGGCCGACGGGGTCGCGGCGAAGGAACGGTTCGAGGACGCCTCGGCGGAGGCGGGCGGGCGCGGCATCCCCTTCGCCATCCGGTTCCACCTCCACCCGGCGGCGGAGGCGGCGCTCGACATGGGCGGGCGGGCCATCTCGATCGCGCTCCCGACGGGGGAGATCTGGCTTCTGCGGACGCGGAGCGCCGTGGCCACGAGGATCGAGGAGTCGGTGCATCTCGAGCCGAGTGCGGCGCGGCCCGTGGCCGCAAGTCAGGTGGTTCTCTCCGACCGCTGCGTGAAGTATGCGGCGACCGTCGACTGGAGCCTGACCCGCGTCTAGGCCCTGACGCGCCCGTGACCGCGAAGGAGATCCCGACAATGACCGACCTCGTGCCGCTCCGGCGGGCGCTGATCTCCGTGTCCGACAAGACGGGCCTCGAGGGGCTGGCGCGCGGGCTGGCGGCGCGCGGCGTGGCGATCGTCTCGACGGGCGGCACGGCCGCGGCGCTGCGGGAGATGGGGCTCGAGGTCGAGGACGTGGCGGAGATCACCGGGTTCCCGGAGATGATGGACGGCCGGGTGAAGACGCTCCACCCGAAGGTCCATGGCGGGCTGCTCGCCCTGCGGGATGCCCATGCGGGCGATCTCGAGGCGCACGGGATCGAGCCGATCGACCTGCTCGTCGTGAACCTCTACCCGTTCGAGGCGACGGTCGCGCGGGGTGCTTCCGAGGAGGAAGTCGTCGAGAACGTGGATATCGGCGGCCCGGCGATGATCCGCGCGGGCGCCAAGAACCACCGCTACTGCACCGTCCTCACGGACGTGGAGGATTACGACGCCCTGCTCGCCGAGCTGGACGCGCGCGACGGGGCGACTGGCATCGCCTTCCGGCGCCGCATGGCCGCGGTGGCTTATGGCCGAACGGCCGCCTACGACGCGGCGGTGGCCACCTGGATGTGCCGCTGGGAGGAGGTGCCCCGCCGGGTGGCGGCGGCGGCGCGGCTGCGGCAGCCCCTCCGCTACGGCGAGAATCCGCACCAGAGGGCGGCCTTCTACGCCGAGCCCCACGCGGCGCCGGGCCTCGCGACGGCCGAGCAGCTGCAGGGCAAGGAGCTCAGCTACAACAACATCGCCGACACCGATGCCGCGCTCGCCCTCGTCGCGGAGCTTCCGCGGGACCGGCCCGCCTGCGTGATCGTCAAGCACGCGAACCCCTGCGGCGTCGCCGTGGCGGAGGATGCGGCGACCGCCTACGCCCGTGCCTTCGACTGCGACCGGACGTCGGCCTTCGGCGGAATCGTGGCGCTCAACCGCCCCCTCGACGGCCCGACCGCCGGACGGATCGCGGAGGTGTTCACCGAGGTGGTGATCGCGCCCGGAGCGAATGAGGCCGCGCGGGAGGCCTTCGCGGCGAAGAAGAACCTCCGCCTCCTGACGCTCGACGCCCTGCCCGATGCAGCGCCCGCGCGCGCGCTTCGCCAGGTTGCCGGCGGGTGGCTCGCGCAGGACGCCGACAGCCGGCCCCTCGACGCGGGGGACTTGCGCGTGGTCACCAAACGCGCGCCGGACGAAGCGCAGATGGCCGATCTGCTCTTCGCTTGGACCGTCGCCAAGCATGTGAAGTCGAACGCGATCGTCTACGCCCGCGGGGGCGCGACGCTGGGCATCGGCGCGGGACAGATGAGCCGGGTCGACTCGAGCCGCATCGCCGCCCGGAAGGCCGCCGACATGGGCGAGACGTTGGACCTGGAGCAAAGCCCGGCCAGGGGCTGCGTTCTGGCCTCGGATGCCTTCTTCCCGTTCCCAGACGGCCTGCTCGCCGCGGCCGAGGCGGGGGCCGAGGCCGTGATCCAGCCCGGCGGATCGATGCGCGACGATGCGGTGATCGCCGCGGCGGACGATGCCGGCCTCGCGATGGTCTTCACCGGCATGCGCCACTTCCGGCACTGACACGTGCACGTCCTCGTCCTCGCCGCCGTGATCGCGTTCGCCCTCGACCAGGCGTCGAAGGTGATCGTCGTGCACTGGCTGGACCTGCGCCATGTCGGGGCGATGGACGTCCTGCCGCCGCTGCTGAACTTCCGCATGGGCTGGAACACCGGGATCAACTTCGGCCTCTTCGGCGGCGCGCCGGAGTTCACCCGCTGGCTCCTCGTGGCGCTCGCGGTCGGGATATCGGCCGGGCTGGCATGGTGGTCGCGCACGATGGCGGACTGGCGGGCGCGCGCCGCGGCCGGGCTGGTGATCGGCGGCGCGCTGGCGAACGCGCTCGATCGGGTCCTCTACGGCGCGGTGGCCGACTTCCTGAACATGTCCTGCTGCGGGATCCGGAACCCGTACGCGTTCAACGTGGCGGACGTCTTCATCTTCGCGGGCGCGGCGGGCCTCGTCATCTGGGGCGAGAAGCGGCGGGACGCCCGGCCATGACCGGTCGAGAACGGCCCCTGATCCGGCGGGGCGTGACCGGTGGCGTCCGTTGCGCTACACCCGCGTCGCGGCGCTGGGACGGGAGGATGCCATGACTCGCAGGACGCTCGCCACGCTGGGCCTCGCCCTCCTGCTGGCCGGGTGCGGAGGGAGCGACCCCCAGCTCATGAACGTCCGCAACTCCGGCCAGACGCCCGACGAGTTCGCCATCGTGCCGAACCGGCCGCTGGCGGCCCCGCCCTCGCTCGCCGCGCTGCCGACGCCGGTGCCCGGAGCCCCGAACCGCGCCGACCGTCGGCCCGAGGCGGAACTGGTCGCCGCGCTGGGGGGGGACCCCTCGCGCGGAGCCGCCGCGGACGGCGCACTGGTGGCGGCCGTGTCGCGCTACGGGGTGGGCGGGAACATTCGTGGCGTCCTCGCGCAGGAGGATGTCGAGTTCCGGGTCCGGAACGATGGGCGGCTGCTGGAGCGACTCTTCGACGTGAACGTCTACTACCGGGCCTATCGGCGCCAGTCCCTCGACCAGCACCGTGAGCTGGAGCGGCTGCGGGCGCTCGGCGTCCGCACCGTCGCCGCACCGCCCTCGCCGGCGCGATAGGCCCGCGGCGTCCGACCTCTCTCCAGTTCCGGGCGCACGCGATGCGTGAGAACACCCGCCGTGGCGCAAGGACCGCCGCCATCGCGCACCGTCCGATACCCGGCATCCGCCCGCGGCAGCCGCCCCGTGCGACCTGACAACCTCGTGACCCGGCGAGGGGCCGTGGTTTGAAACCGCCGCCCGGCCATGTATCTCCACCGGAACCCGATCCAACGGAGGGGATCCCTTGCGCTCAGCTCGCACCGCCCTGCCGACCGCCCTCGCACTCGCCGCCTTCGCGGCGCTGCCGGCGGCGGCGGACGACACCGTGACCACCTTCACCCTCGACAACGGCATGGACGCCGTGGTGATCGAGGACAACCGCGCGCCGCTCGTGGTCCACATGGTCTGGTACCATGTCGGCGCGGCGGACGAGCCGCCCGGCAAGTCCGGCATCGCGCACTTCCTCGAGCACCTGATGTTCAAGGGAACCGACGAGCTCGAGCCCGGCGAATTTTCGAGGACGGTGGCGGCGCAGGGGGGCACGGACAACGCTTTCACCGCGCAAGACTACACCGGCTACTTCCAGCGCGTCGCGGCCGACCGCCTCGGCCTCATGATGGAGATGGAAGCGGACCGCATGCGGGACCTCCGCCTCGACGACGAGGACATGCTGACGGAGCGCGACGTCGTCCTGGAGGAGCGGGCCCAGCGGACCGAGACGTCGCCGGGGGCCCTGATGGGGGAGCAGCGGTCGCGGCTCCAGTACCTCAACCACCCCTACGGCATCCCGATCATCGGCTGGCGCCACGAGATCGAGCAGCTCACCTTGCAGGACGCGCTCGACTTCTACGCGCTTCACTACGCACCGAACAACGCCACGCTGGTGGTGGCCGGGGATGTCGACCCGGAGGAAGTCCGGGCACTGGCCGAGGAGCATTACGGCCCCCTGTCCCCCTCGGAAGGGCTGGGCGAGCGCGTCCGCCCGGCGGAGCCTCCGCAGATCGCCGCCCGGCGGATCGAGATGACGGACGAGCGCGTCTCGAACCCCTACGTGATCCGGACGTACCTCGCGCCCGAGCGCGACGCGGGCGCGCAGGAAACGGCCGCGGCGCTCACCGTGCTGGCCGACGTACTCGGAGGCAACTCGGCGACGTCGCTGATGGGCCGCGCGCTTGAGAAGGAGGAAGGCGTGGCGCTCTACACCACCGCCTTCTATGCGGGCCTGTCCTACGATGACACGGTGTTCGGCCTCCTCGTGATGCCCGTCCCCGGCCGCACCCTCGAGGAGGCGGAGGCAGACATGGATCGCATGATCGCCCGACTCCTCGAGGAGGGCATCGACGAGGCGCAGCTCGAGCGCATCAAGACGCAGATCCGTGCCTCCGAGATCTACAGCCGGGACAGCGTCGACGGACGCGCCCGGAGCTACGGCGCGGCGGTGACGTCCGGGCTGACGGTGGAAGACGTGCAGGCGTGGCCCCGCGTGCTCGAAGCGGTCACGGGGGAGGACGTGCTCGCCGCGGCCCGGGCCGTGCTCGACATGGACCGATCGGTGACCGGTTACCTCATGCGCCCCGGTGATGCCGACGGCGTCGACGCGGCCGCCCTCACGCCCGCCGCCGCGGAGGCGCCGGGCGCCCCCGCCGCCACCGTCGAGGCGAGCCCGGCAGCGTCCGACGGAGAGGAGGCGTCCGAATGAGCGGCCCCATGCAGACCTTCGCCCGCTGCGCGGCCGCAGCGGCCTTCGCGCTCGTCCCGCTCCAGGCCGCGGCTGAGGTCGACATAAGGGAAGTCGTCTCCCCCGGCGGGATCGAGGCCTGGCTCGTCGAGGAACCGGCGCTCCCGTTCATCGCGATCGAGATCCGCTTCGAGGGCGGCGCCTCGCTCGACCTGCCGGGAAAGCGGGGCGCCACGCATCTGATGGCAGGTCTGCTCGAGGAAGGAGCGGGCGAGCGCGACGCGATGGCGTTCCAGGAGGCCGTGGAGGCGGAGGCACTCCGGCTGAGCTTCGACAGCTCGCAGGACACCGTGTCGGTCTCCGCGCAGATGCTGACCGACAACCTCGACGGCTCCGTCGCGCTCCTGCGGGACGCGCTCGTGGCACCGCTCTTCGCCGAGGCGGATATCGACCGCGTGCGCGAGCAGGTGCTCGCGGTGATCGAGAGTCAGAGGACCGATCCCCAGGAGATCGCCGGCCAAACGCTCGCCGCGCTGGCGTTCCCCGAACATCCCTACGGTTCGGCGATCGAGGGCACGCGCGAGACGGTCTCCTCGCTCACGCGCGACGATCTGCTCGACGCGCATCGCAATGCGCTGACCCGGGACCGCGTCACCGTGGGCGTGGCTGGCGACATCACGCCGGAAGAGCTCGGTCCGCTCCTCGACACGATCCTCGGCGGCCTTCCCGAGGAGGGTGGGGCCGAGGTCGCGGAGGCGGGCTACGCGCTCGGCGGGGGCGTCACGGTGGTCGAGTTCCCCTCGCCACAGTCGCTCGTGCTGTTCGGACAGGAGGGCATCGCGCGGGACGACGACGACTTCTTCGCCGCCTTCGTGCTGAACCACGTCCTCGGCGGGGCGGGCTTCGAATCGCGGCTCATGCAGGAGGTGCGCGAGGAGCGGGGCCTGACCTACGGCATCGGCTCCTTCCTCGTGCCTCGCGACCACGCGGCCCAGTACATGGGCCAGTTCAGCAGCTCCAACGATACCGCCTCCGACGCCGTCGCCCTGGTCCGCGAGGAATGGGCGCGGCTGCGCGACGAGGGCCTGACCGCGGAGGAGCTGGACGCCGCCAAGACCTATTTGACGGGGGCCTATCCTCTGCGCTTCGACGGGAACGCCGCCATCGCCCGGATCCTCGTCGGCATGCAGATGGAGGACCTTCCGATCGACTACGTCGAAACGCGCAACGACAAGGTGATGGCCCTCACGCTCGAGGAGGTGAACCGCGTCGCGGGCGAGCTCCTGCGTCCCGACACGCTCCACTTCGTCGTCGTGGGCGAGCCGGACGGCATGGAGACGGGCGCTCTCTGAGGGCCCGCGCTAGCAGGCGTCGCGGGAGCGTTCGATCGGTCGTGCGCCCGTCGGTCGGCATGATACGCTGCGAGGCATGACCCGCGACCCCATCCGCCCGCTCGACGAGTCGGCCGTCAACCGCATCGCCGCCGGCGAGGTGGTCGAGCGGCCGGCCTCGGCGGTGAAGGAGATGGTCGAGAACGCGCTCGACGCGGGGGCGCGTCGGATCTCGGTCGACATCGCCGACGGCGGCAAGACGCTCATCCGGGTGATCGACGACGGTCACGGCATTCCCGAGGGGGAGCTGGAGCTCGCCTGCACGCGTCACGCCACATCCAAGACGGACGGGGCCGATCTCTCCGACATCCGCTCCTTCGGCTTCCGGGGCGAGGCACTGGCGTCCATGGGCGCGGTCGGCCGACTGACGCTGACCTCGCGGGCGGCAGGGGCCGAAACGGCCGCGCGGATCGAGGTCGTGGGCGGAGAGTGCCACGGCGTGCGGCAGGCAGCGCTGCCCCGCGGCACAGTCGTCGAATTGCGCGACATCTTCCGCGCCACGCCCGCGCGGCTGAAGTTCCTACGAACGGACAGGGCCGAGACCATGGCGCTCACCGACGCGCTGCGCCGCCTCGCGATGTCGGCGCCCGAGGTCGGCTTCTCCCTCACGGACCGGTCCGACGGCGGCGAGCGCGTGCTCCTGTCGTTCCCGCCCGGCCAGGACCGCGACGCGCGGCTCGCGGCCGTCATCGGAACTGAGTTCGCCCGCGATTCCGTGCCCCTCGCGGTCGAGCGCGAGGGCATCGCGATGGGCGGGCTGGCCGGTCTGCCGTCCTTCCACCGCGGCACGGCGACGGCGCAATACCTGTTCGTGAACGGCCGGCCCCTCCGCGATCGCGCGCTCGCGGGCGCCCTGCGGGCCGGCTACAGGGACATGATGGCCCGCGGGCGCCATCCGGTCGCCGCCCTGTTCCTCGACTGCCCGCCCCGGCTCGTGGACGTGAACGTGCATCCGGCCAAGACGGAGGTCCGCTTCAGGAAGCCCGACGACGTCCGCGCGCTGGTGGTGTCCGGCCTGCGGCAGGCGCTCGGTGCGGCGGGGCACCGCATGTCCGGATCGCTCACGGGCGCCGTGCTCGGGGCCATCCGCGCGCCGCGGACCGATCCGGCGGGTCCGGCTTCCGACCGGGCCGACACGGGCCCGGCTCCTCGATCCTCCACGTGGAAGGCCCCCGACCGGCCGTCCCACCGCGCCCGCGCGATCGCCTATCGCGGTCAGGTCCCGGCCGGCTTCGCTGAGACGCAGGCGCCGCCGCCCCTGCCCGAGCGCGAGCCCCCCCCGACGCAGGGCATGAGCCCTCTCGGCCACGCCCGGGCGCAGCTTCATCGCAATTGGATCGTGACGCAGACCGAGGACGGAGTGGTGATCGTCGACCAGCACGCCGCCCACGAGCGCCTCGTCTACGAGCGGCTGAAGCGCCAGCTCGACGACCGGGAAGGTGATGGCGGGATCGCCGCGCAGCCGCTCCTCATCCCGGATGTCGTCGAACTCCCCGAGCCCGAGATCCGCCTGCTCCTCGCTCTCGATCTCGCCCCGCTAGGGCTGGAGGTCGAGGGGTTCGGCCCCGGCGCCGTGGCCGTGCGTGCCACGCCCGCGTTGCTCGGCCCCGTGGCCGCGGCCCCGCTCCTGCGGGATCTGCTCGACGCGCTGGGAGAGGACGTCACCGAGGCCGGGGCGGAGGAAGCGCTTAGAGGCCGGCTCGACGCCGTGCTGAGCCGGATCGCGTGCCATGGCTCCGTCCGCTCCGGCCGGGCGATGCGCCCCGAGGAGATGGACGCGCTGTTGCGGGAGATGGAGGCCACGCCCGGATCCTCGACCTGCAATCACGGACGGCCGACCTGGGTGGAGC
Source organism: uncultured Jannaschia sp. (assembly GCA_964637265.1). GTDB lineage: Bacteria > Pseudomonadota > Alphaproteobacteria > Rhodobacterales > Rhodobacteraceae > Jannaschia. The sequence continues at coordinate 14,811 of CAZWWR010000025.1, read as the reverse complement.
TCAAGCTCGCCGACATCGAGAGGCTCTTCGGTCGCTGATCGGACGCCGGCGTTCGCCCCTGCCCGCCGGGCGTGCTAGCTCGCTCCCCATGAGCCTCCCGACCCGTCCAGAGATCCTGCGCTGGATCGCCGAAAACCCCGAGCTGACCTCCCGGCGCGACATCGCCCGGGCCTTCGGACTGCGCGGCGCCGAGCGCGCCGATCTCCGGCGCCTGCTGAAGGAGATGGAGGCGGACGGGGCGCTCGAGCCCCGCGGGAAGGCCGTACGGGCGCCCGGGGAGGTGCCCCCCGTCACCCTGCTCCGTGTCGGTGAGGCCGATTCGTCCGGCGATCTCTGGCTGGTGCCGCCGGACGATGCCGATGAGCTTCGGATCCTCCACGTTCCCCGGCCCGGCGAGCCCGCGCTCGGGGAGGGCGACAGGGTTCTCGTTCGCCTCTCCCCCGTCGAGGAGGAAGATCACACCCACGAGGCCCGCCTGATCCGGCGCCTCGGCGGCGGACCGCGGCGCATCCTCGGGATCTATCGCTCCGGCCCGTCCGGAGGGCGCATCGCGCCCGTCGAGAAGGGCTCCGACCGGGAGTGGCGGGTCGCGCGGGCCGATGCCGGCGAGGCGCAGGACGGCGACCTCGTCCGCGCGGAACGGACCGGGCCCCGCGAGCGCATGGGTTTGCCTCGGGCGCGCATCAGGGAGGTGCTGGGCGACCCGGCGGGAGTGCGCGCCGTCTCCCTCATCGCGATCCATCAGCACGGCATCCGCGACGAGTGGCCCGACGACGTGCTGACGGAGGCCGAGGCCGTCCCGGAGGCCGGGTCCGACGGACGGACGGACCTGCGGGATCTCGAGCTGATCACCATCGATCCGGCCGATGCCCGCGACCACGACGATGCCGTCCACGCGGTGGCCGACGACACGCCCGACAATCCGGGCGGTCACGTCCTCTTCGTCGCCATCGCGGACGTGTCGCACTACGTCCGCCCAGGCACCGCGCTTGACAGGGAGGCACGGGCCCGGGGCAACTCGACCTACTTCCCCGATCGGGTCGTGCCCATGCTGCCCGACCGCCTCTCCGGGGATCTCTGCTCGCTGCACGAGGGCGTCGAGCGGCCCTGCATCGCCGTCCGCATCCGGCTGCGGCCGGACGGCTCGAAGGTCGAGCACGCGTTCATCCGGGGCGTGATGCGCTCGCCCGCCTCTCTGTCCTACGAGGAGGTCCAGGATGCCGTCGACGGGCGCCCCTCCCCCCGGGCCGAACCCCTCCTCGAGACGGTGCTGCATCCGCTCTACGCGGTTCACGACGCGCTGAAGTCCGCGCGGGCGCGCCGGGAGCCGCTGGAGCTCGACCTGCCGGAGCGGCGGATCGAGCTAGACGAGAGCGGCACCGTGACGAGCGTGGCGTTCCGCGACCGCCTCGACGCCCATCGCCTTATCGAGGAATGCATGATCCTCGCCAATGTCTGTGCGGCCGAGACGCTCGAGAGCGCCCGCGTGCCGCATCTCCTCCGGGTCCACGAGGCGCCGGCCGAGGACCGGATCGAGAGCCTGAGGGAGACGGCGGAGAGCGCGGGCTTCAAGCTCCCCCGTGGCCAGGTCCTGCGCACGGGGATGCTGAACAGGCTTCTGGCGCAGGCCGAGGGGTCGGACCTGTCGGAACTCATCTCGCTCGCGACTCTGCGGGCGATGACGCAGGCCTACTACGCGCCCGCCAATCTCGGCCATTTCGGCCTCGCGCTGCGGGCCTACGCCCATTTCACCTCGCCGATCCGCCGCTATGCCGACCTCGTGGTCCATCGGGCGCTGGCGACCGCGCATGGCTGGCCCGGCGGCCTGTCGGAGGGAGACGTCGAGCGGCTCGAGCGCACCGCGCAGGAGATCAGCGAGGCCGAGCGCCGTTCGATGATGGCGGAGAGGGACACGACGGACCGCTATCTCGCGGCCTACCTCGCCGACAGGGTGGGTGCCGAGTTCGCGGGAACGGTATCGGGCGTCCAGTCCTTCGGCGTGTTCGTGAAGCTCGACGGGACGGGCGCCGATGGCCTCGTCCCCGTCCGGAGCCTCGGGCACGAATACTTCCGCTACGATCGGGACGCGCAGGAACTGACCGGCAGCGAGAGCGGCACGCGCATCGGGCTGGGTGCGCGGGTCAAGGCGCGGCTGTCGGAGGCGGACCCGATCACCGGGGGGCTGCTGCTCGAACTGCTGGAGATAGACGGATCATCGGCCGTGCGCTCCCGCCGGGGAGGCTCTCGCAAGATCGTGCGCCGTGGCCGCAAGCCCCCCCGCGGCCGCAAACCCAAGCGTCGCCATTAGCGGTGGCGGAGCCGTCGGCGCTTGCTGAACCTACGGTTCCGGCTCCGTGCATATACAAGACCGGCGCGCAAGGAGGGTCGTGCGAGTAGCCCGCGGCGACATCCGAAGTTGCCGACACTTGGCGGGCATCGTGGATTGCCCTGGCTAGGCGCCACCGGGCTACGATCTTTAGGGCTCGAGTAGGTATCGCGACCTCCCATACCGACTTGGTCGAGATCGGTACGGCCAAGCCCGCGTATGAAGTACGACCTGCCCGGATAGGGCTTCGAACGACTCGGGTCGCTCGCGGTCGGCACGTTGTGTCGGACGGCTCGTGCTCGACTGACTAGCGCCAGGCTGGCTCCCTACTGGGGCCCCGTGGCCACGGCTTCGCGGTCGGGCAGCCTATAAACCCGCATGGGCCGGAAACACTTTCCCGTACGCAAGGTATTGGGCTAGCGTTCCTCCATCGAGCGAGAGCCCGCGAACGGGCCATGTCGAACGAGGTGCAGAGCATGAGGAACGGACGGGCGGCCGCGCTTGTGGCGGCGATCTCCCTGAGTGCGGGCATGGGCGACGCGAAGCCGTTGCCCCGCCCGGATCCCTTCCCCACGGGTGGCCTCGAACAGGGCGAGGTGGTGCTGAGCTCCCCCCGTCCTGCGCCCCGGGCGATCCTCGCGACCAAGACGCCGCCGGAGGCCCTCATGCCCGAGACTGCAGACGCTGCCTCAAACACGGGCTCCGAGCCGTTCGACGTCTGGGCCGTGCGCTTCCGCGACCGGGCGCTTTCGGCCGGCGTTCCGTCCTCGACGGTGGAGGGCGCGCTCTACGGGGTCCGCCCCGTGCCGAAGGTGATCGAGCGGGACCGCAACCAGTCGGAGTTCACGAAGGCCCTTTGGGACTATCTCGACACGGCCGTGAGCGACGCGCGCATCCGCAACGGCCGCGCAGCCCTTCGGGCCCACGCAGATACGCTCGAAGCCGTGGAACGACGCTGGGGCGTCGAGAAGGAGATCGTGGCGGCGGTATGGGGGCTCGAGTCCGCCTATGGCGCGGTACGCGGATCGGACCCGGTGATCGCCTCCCTTGCCACCCTCGCGCACGAGGGTCGGCGGCAGGCGTTCTTCGAAGAGCAGCTTCTAGCGGCGCTCCAGATCCTCGCCGCGGGCGACACGACCTCAGATCGGATGCGGGGATCTTGGGCCGGAGCGATGGGCCACACGCAGTTCATGCCCACCTCGTTCCTCGAATTCGCCGTCGATCACGACGGTGACGGGCGGCGCGACATCTGGGGCGACGATCCGACGGACGCCCTCGCCTCGACGGCCGCCTACCTCTCCAGGCACGGCTGGACGGCGGGGCGCCCCTGGGGGTTCGAGATCCGCCTCCCCGATGGCTTCGACTACGCCTCCGCGGGCGAGCGCATCAAGAAGACTGCCGCCGAGTGGACGGCGCTCGGCGTGCGGGATGCCGACGGCGAGCCGCTCGCCGATCACGGACCCATGTCTGTGCTGCTCCCGGCCGGTCATGCCGGCGTGGCGCTGGCGATCACCTCCAACTTCCACGTCCTCGAACGATACAACACCGCCGATGCCTACGTGATCGGCGTGGGCCACCTGAGCGACCGGCTCCGCGGGGGGGGACCGTTCCGCGCAGTTTGGCCGCGAGAGGACAGGGCGTTGTTCCGGGCCGAGCGGGTCGAGCTCCAGCGACGCCTCACCGCCGCCGGTTTCGATACGCTGGGCGTGGACGGGCGCATCGGTCCGAACACTCAGGAGGCCGTCCGTCACTTCCAGCGCGCGCGCGGCATGGTGCCGGACGGCTACGCGAGCCTCGTGGTGCTGGCACGTCTCAGGGGGTCCTAGACCCGGCGAGACGGCGGCAGTCGAGCCGGACCGTGCGTGCCGCGACCGGTCGACCGATGAACGTGATCTCCCGGGCCGGTCCCTCCTCGCCGCCGATCCTGCGGTAGAAGCGGCGCGCGCCCTCGTTCGCCTCGAGCACCGTCAGTTCCGCCTCCTCGGCGCCGCCCTCCAGCAGCCGACGGGCGAGCGACGCGAAGAGAGCGCGTCCGACGCCCAGAGCTCGATGCGAGGCGGCGACGTGGACGTTGTCCACGAAGGGGGGCGAGCGATTGGCGAGGGCGAAGACGAAGCCGGTGAGCGCGCCGGCCGCCTCTGCGACCAGTACGATCTCGGGCGGCGCGAAGGTTCGCGCGTCCCACCCGCCCCGGAGGTGCGTGCGAAGGGCCGCGTCGTCGCGGAGATCCGGAGGGAGCATCTTGCCATAGGTCACCTTCCAGGATGCCGCATGGAGGGCGAGGAGGCGACCCCGGTCGCGCGGCACGGCGTCACGGATCACCCATCGCCCTCCGGCACGAGGGGATCGCCGAGCGCAATGGCACCGGGAGCGAGCACCTCGGCATAGACGCCGCCATGCCCGCGCACGGCCGAGTAGCCACCGGGGCCCAACGCCTCCTCCATGCGGGAGCAGGGATGGCACGGCCCGGTCACCCTCAGCCTGGCGGAGCCTAGACGCACCGTACGATCCTTAAGGGTCGAGAGGTTCAGCCCCGCCACGGCGACGTTCCGGCGGAGGAGCGCGAAGCTCGCCTCCCGCCCGGCGAGGGCCGAGATCACGGCGAGATGCTCCGCCTGCACGAGGGTCACCGAACGGCGGCCGATGGGCGCGTGATCCCCCTCGAGCCCGCCGATCCCCACGTCGGCATGAGGGACCGCGCGCATCTGCTCGCGCCGGGCGGGACGCAGGCCGATCCAGACGATCGTACCTGCCCGCGCGTGGCACGCCATCATCGCGCGGAGATCCGTCACCATCCCGGATGCGATGGGGCGGGTGCCGTCATCACGCGGCTGTCGACGCGCGGAACGCCTCCCGACGCGCCGCGCGACAGAGCTTCGCCCGCGGCCCTGCTACCCGGCATGGCGGGTCGGCGCCGCCAGCGGGTTGAAGCCGTAGTGCCGCAGCCAGCGCAGATCGCTGTCGAAAAAGGCGCGCAGGTCGGGAATGCCGTATTTGAGCATCGCGATCCGGTCGATCCCAAGGCCGAAGGCGAAGCCCTGCCACGCGTCGGGATCGATGCCGCCCGATCGCAGCACATGCGGGTGGATCATCCCGCTCCCGAGGATCTCCAGCCAGTCGTCGCCTTGGCCGAGCTTAAGGGACCCGCCCTCCCAGGAACACCTGATGTCGACCTCCGCTGAGGGTTCGGTGAACGGGAAGTGGGAGGCGCGGAAGCGCAGCAGATCGGACGCATCGACCTCGAAGAAGGCGCGGCAGAACTCCTCCAGGCACCATTTCAGGTTGGCCATCGTCACGTCCCGGTCGATGGCCATGCCCTCGACCTGATGGAACATCGGCGTGTGGGTCTGATCGTAATCGGCCCGGTACACACGCCCAGGGCAGATCACCCGGCACGGCGCCCCCCGCTCCTGCATCGCCCGGATCTGCACCGGCGACGTATGGGTCCGGAGGACGTGGGGTGGCCGCTCGTCGGACGTTTCCCGGGCCATGTAGAACGTGTCCATCTCGGCGCGGGACGGATGGTGCGGGGGGATGTTCAGCGCGTCGAAGTTGTACCAATCGGTCTCGACCTGCGGCCCCTCCGCGACCGCGAACCCCATGTCGGCGAAGATCGCCGTGACCTCTTCGGAGACCTGACTCACGGGATGGATCGTCCCGGCCCGCCGCGGCCGCGAGGGCAGCGTCACGTCGAGCCACTCGGCGGCGAGCCGTTGCTCGAGCGCGGCATCCTCGAGCGCGGCCCGGCGGGAGGCGAGCGCTGCGTTGATCTCGTCCTTCAACGCGTTGAGGCGGGGGCCCTCAGTCTGGCGCTCCTCGGGCGACATGCGACCCAGCCCGCGCATGAGCAGGGCGACCTCGCCCTTCTTGCCGACGGCGGCGAGGCGCACCTCCTCAAGTGCGGCCTCGTCGTCGGCGTCCCGAATGCGGCCAAGATACTTCTCGCGCAGATCGTCCATCGTCGTCCCCGGCTCGGTCGGGCGGGCAGCTAGCCCGCCGGGCGCCCGCCCGCAAGCACGGCCCTGGGGTCCGGCGAGCACGGCTGGCCTGCACATCGACCGGCACCGATCGAGGATCGCCCATTGTATGGTCGGGCCCGACACTCATCAGCCGCAACAAAACGGCCCGACATCCCCATCGCGCCTCGTGGTCGCTCGCCGACGCCGCCGGAGCGAGCATCTGATGCACACATAACGGCTATGCAACGTTGGTTTCACGCCGGGCTGACGGGGAGGCGGTACCCTGTACCCCGAGGCCCCGCATCGGGGCCCGGCCGCCGCCATTGGGGCGGGGGCTGGCCAGAAGGAGACTTGTCATGACGTTCCGTTTCGCCATCGCCGCCTTCGCCCTTCTCGCGCCTCCCGCCGCAGCCTGCCCCGTCCGCCCGGCCAATGCGCCGCTGACATCCTACTACGCCTGCGACGAAGCAGCCCGGCAGACGATCCTCGGTCAGGAGGAGGCGGCGCGCTGCAACGCCGTCTATGGGGCCGTGAAGGTGGCCTTCGGTGGCTACGACGCCTTCAAGGAGTGGGAGCGCTGCGCCCCGGACGTGGCGGCGAAGTTGCGGCCGTCATTCCCCGGACGTCCGATCGCTCGCCCCCGACCGGCTGCCGGCGGTTGAGGGCGCACGGTCCGACGCGCGAGATACCTCCCGGCCTGTGTATGGCGTCACACCCCTGCGCCACTTCCCATGCTAGTCTCGATGCTGACCTACCGGTTCCGGAGCCTTGCACATGCCGTTCGAGCCCCTCGCCTTCGCCGTTTCCCGCCGTCTGGTCGTCGGAGGGCTCCTGGCGTCCGCCGTCCCCTTCGCTGCGCGGCCGCAGGAGGTCGGGTCGACCACGTTGCTTTCGATCGCCGACCTCCATTCCGGCTACGCACGGATGCCGCAGCTCCTCGCGCTCATGCGGCGGGAGGCGGCGGAGACCCGGGAGGTCGTGATCCTGCTGAACGGCGATCTGTTCGAACTTGCCAACGTCGTGTCCACCCGTTCGCGCGGGGCCGCGGATCTCGCCTTCCTGAGCGCCTTGAGCGAGCTCGGTCCGGTCATCGTCAACATCGGGAACCACGAGCCCGACTTCGTCGACGACATGGCGGAGGTCGTCCCTCTGCTCGCCGGCACCGGGGCCCGCGTCGTGTCGAACATCGTCGATCCGCGCACCGGAAGGCTCTATGCGCCGCTGACGCAGACGACGTCGATCGCTGGGAGGGCGGTGACGGTCGCCGGGATCGCGACTGACAACCTCTTCACCTACCCCGAAGCGATCCGTCCGCAGCTGGCGGTGCCCGGGCCCGTGCCCTACGCGCGGGCGCTCCTCGACAGGCTCTCCCCGGACCCGATGCTGGTGCTAAGCCATGCGGGCATCGCGGCCGACAAGGAGATCCTCGGGATGCTCCCCGAAGGCTCCGTCGCCATCGGAGGCCACGACCATCTCGCCCTGCTCCATGACGGGCCGTCCTTCTACGGGCATGGCGGGGCCTGGGGCCGGCTCCTGACCCGGTTGGACCTGACGCCGGCGGCCACAGGCTTCGACGTTCAGGCCCGGCACATAGAGGTCCCATCGGACGGGGAAACGGACTCCGCGCTCGCGGCGCTCATCGAAGAGCTGGAGGAAACCCACCTCCAGCCCGAGGATCGTGCCACGGTCGGCGTCTCCCCCCGGGAGATGAGCCTGCGGGAGTCGATCCTCTTCGCGGTCGAGGCGGTGCGGACGGGAGCCGAAGCCGACCTCGCCGTGCTCGGGCACACGACGTTCGGCGCGACGCTCCCGGCCGGGTCGGTCCGACGCTACGATTTCGACGCCTTCATTCGCTTCGACGGGGACATCGTCATCGCCGAGGTGGACGGGGCCACGCTCCGCCGGATCCTGTCGGTCGCCAACCAGCACGACGCAGCAACGCTCGAGGAGCGCACGGGCGATTTCGTCCACGCCGAGGAGTTCGAGGTCGATCCAGACGCCACCTACAGGCTTGCGACGAACGGCTGGACGGCCACGAACCAGCAGCGCTATCTCGGGACGGACGGATTGGCGTTCTCGCCGGTCGAAGGTCTGACCCTCAAGGGCGCCGCGGCCGAGGCTCTCGGCGGGTAGCACAGGCCTACGCAGGATTGGCTGCGACTGCGGGCCCTCAGCGGGCCGGTTTTCGGCGAACGGTGGAACGATCAGGAGAGCAGTCGTCCGTTCCGCAGCTCCATGGATCGAGCTTTACGCTAGGTGTCGATGATCGCGGTCCCTTGAATAAGGAGGCACCGGGTCGGGCCGTCCCCCGGTCCCCGCTCTCGATCAAGGAGGCCTGTCCGGGACATCCCGCCGCGGGACTGCTACTCCCCCGGCATGGCAACCGCCGCGCCGAACCCCGCCGATCTCGCCCGCTCGCTCGACGTTCGCTCCGGCACGGTGCATGCCCGTGCCCTAACGCTGTTCTCGATCATGCGGGACGAGCGACATCTGGTCGAGGCGTGGCTCGACCACCACCGCGGCCTCGGCTTCCGGCAGTTCCTCGTCCTCGACGACGGGTCCGGGGACGGGACGGCCGAAGTGCTGGCCGGGCAGCCGGACGTCGTGCTCCTGGCATCCCCCTATCGCTATGGCGGGCCGGCGATCGTGCGTGGACGGTTCGGCCTCGCGCGGCGGGGACGGGCCGGCGTCGCGTTCAAGGATGCGGCACCCCGGCGGTTCCTGCCGGGCGGAACCTGGTCCGCCTATCTCGACGCGGACGAGTTCCTGCTTCTGCCCCCCGGCGTCGCCGACGTCGAGGCGGCCGTGCCGGCGACCCGTTGGCCCGGGCTCGCGGCCTCGGTGGTGGAGTTCTTCCCCGAGCGTCTCGCCCCGCCTCCCGAACCACCCGCGCCCGCGCGCCGTTTCGCGGACCTGCTGGCGGAAGCCCCCTGCTTCGAGGCGGAGCCGATCCTCCGCCTGCGCGGCCTCCTCCAGCCCGCACCCGTCAATCCCGCCAAGTCGACCCGGCTCTTCGAGGCCCACCTCGGCGACGGTCCGCACTCCGCGCGGATAAAGGTGCCGCTCGCCCGTCTCGGCGGGGGGGTGCACCGCTTCGGCTCCCACAAGCTTAACCTGCCGCCGGACCCGCGGCGCCTCCTCGCGATTGCGCACATGGTCTTCACCGCCGACTTCGCCGCGAAGGTCGGCCGTGCGTCGGGCTGGGGCAGCCATGTCGGGGGCGGAGAGAAGTACCGCCGCTACGCCGCACTGATGGCGGAGCTGGAGGCCAAGGGAGCGACCTTGGCCGGCCCCCGGACCCGGCATTTCGGCGCGGACGGACCGGCGGAGATGATGCGCTGCGGCCTCATGCAGTGGGCCTGATGCGGCTGCGCGCGACGACACGGCCCGGCATGCCGATGCGACGTCCCTGATCCGCCCCGCTCCAACGCAAAGGGCCGCCCCCCACGGGAGCGGCCCTCTCCGAAGAGTATCGCTGCTCAGGCGGGAAGCGCGCCCTTCGCCTGATCCACGATGGCGCCGAAGGCTTCGGGCTCGTGCACGGCGAGGTCGGCCAGAACCTTCCGGTCGACCTCGATGCCAGCCCCCGACAGACCCGCGATGAAACGCGAGTAGGTCATGTCGGCATCGTGCGCGCGGACTGCGGCGTTGATCCGCTGGATCCACAGGGCGCGGAACTGGCGCTTGCGGTTCTTGCGGTCGCGGGTGGCGTACTGGTTGGCCTTGTCGACGGCCTGCTTGGCCGTCTTGAAGGTGGTGGAGCGGCGGCCGTAGTAGCCCTTGGCCTGATCCAGAACCTTCTTGTGGCGGCGGTGGGTGACCTTGCCTGAGGTGACGCGGCTCATCTCTGTGTCTCCTCTATCAGCGGTCGTAGGGCATGAAGCCCTTGACGATCTTGGCGTCGGGCGCCGACAGCGTGGTCGTGCCGCGCGCGTTGCGGATGAACTTGTTCGTCCGCTTGATCATCATGTGGCGCTTGCCGGCCTGGGCGGAGATGACCTTGCCTGAGGCCGAAATCTTGAAGCGCTTCTTCGCGCTCGACTTCGTCTTCATCTTGGGCATTTCGGGCTCCTTCTTCGTCGCGCGGCCTAGGCATCCCAATCGCCCGGCGCACGGTGAGGGGCGCCCATAGCCGCCGCGCCCGCCTGACGCAAGCCGGTCCTGCACCAGCCGGCCCCATGCCGCGCGGGGGCAAGCGGGGACTACACCCTCGCAGTGGTCCGATCGGCGGCCGTAGACGGGCATCCGTCCACGGCTAGGCACGCCCTGCCCGAACAAGGTCCGAGCCGGGCCATACTCGTCGGATTGCCCCACTCCGCTCGGTGGGTCCGCGGCGATGACATGATGTCCCCGATCGGGCCCGTATCCGGTCGATGGCGGAGGGGAACACAGGGGGCCGAGCAGATCGCGTAGGCGAGGCAGTTTCCCGAAACGCTTCACGCTGGGACCGGCAATTTGACCGCGCGGGTACGAAAACTGGTCATCTCAAATGCATACGTCCGCCTCGTCAGCTTGTCGCAACGGAGCATGCCGGACGGGCACGGCCGGGCGAAAGTCGTCAGCCGACCTCCGCCCGGCCGTCCGGAGGCTGACTAGAGCCGTGCTTCGGCCCCCCAGATTTCCGAGGCGTACCCGCGGATCGTCCGGTCCGAGGAGAAGAACCCGCAGCGCGCTGTGTTCAGGATCGCGCTCCGCGTCCAGCCATCGGGATCGGCCCAGCGATCGTCCACGGCGCGCTGGGCCTCCCAGTAGGCATCGAAATCGGCCGCCACCATGAACGGATCATGGCCGCGCAGCATCTGCACGATGCCGAGGAAGCGGTCGGGCTGCTCCGGCGAGAATCGGCCCGTCTCGATCTGCACGACGGCGTCCGAGAGGCGGCCCGAGCGCTCGATCTCGGCCGCCGGATCGTAGTGGGCCCGCCGCTCGGCCACCTCCTCGGCGGTCATCCCGAAGATGAAGATGTGCTCCCGCCCCACCCGCTCGGCGATCTCCACGTTGGCCCCGTCGAGCGTGCCGATCGTCAGCGCGCCGTTGAGCGCGAGCTTCATGTTGCCCGTGCCCGACGCCTCCTTCCCGGCCGTCGAGATCTGCTCCGAGAGATCGGCGGCGGGGATGAGTCGCTCGGCCATGGAGACGTTGTAATTCGGCGGGAACAGCACCTTGAGCCGCCCGCGCATCTCCGGGTCGGCGTTCACCGTCGCGGCCACGTCGTTGATGAGCTTCACGATCAGCTTGGCCATGAAGTAGCCCGGCGCCGCCTTGCCGCCGAACACCTTGACCCGCGATGGCCAGTCGCGATCAGGATTGCGGCGCATCTCCGTCCAGAGCGCGATCGTCTCCAGCACGTTGAGGAGCTGGCGCTTGTACTCGTGCATCCGCTTGATCTGCACGTCGAGCATCGCGTCCGGATCGAGGACGAGGCCGGTGGCCTCCCTGGCCCAGTCGGCGAGACGGACCTTGTTCTCGTGCTTGGCCGCCGCGTAGCGGGCGCGGAACCCGGCATCCTCCGCGAAGGGCTCGAGGTCGGCGATGGCGTCGAGATCCGAGACCCAGCCTGTGCCGATCGTCTCGTCGAGGAGCCGCGCCAGCGCGGGGTTGCAGCCATGCAGCCAGCGCCTCGGAGTGACGCCGTTCGTCTGGTTCACGATGCGGCCCGGGAACCGCCCGTGCAGGTTCTCGAACACCGACCGCTTCATGAGCTCCGTGTGGAGCGCCGAGACCCCGTTCACCCGGTGCGCGGTGACGAAGGAGAGGGGGCCCATGTGGACGTGCCCGTCCGCAACGAGCCGCACGTCGCCCCGCGTCTCGCGCAGATGCGCGTCCATCTGGCGGATGATCTCGAGGTGACGCGGGAGGACGCGCCCCATCAGCTCCTCGGACCACATCTCGAGAGCCTCGGGGAGGAGCGTGTGGTTCGTGTAGTTGAGCGTGCCAGACGCGATGCGGAACGCCTCCTCGAAGGGAAGCCCTCGCTCGTCCACGAGGATGCGGACGAGCTCCGGTCCGGCGATGGCCGGGTGGGTGTCGTTCAACTGGATCGCGACCCTCTCGGGCAGCGCCGCGAGGTCGCCATGCTCCTCGTCGAAGCGCGAGAGGATGTCGCGGATCGAGGCCGCGGTGAAGAAGTACTCCTGCTTGAGCCTGAGCTCCTTGCCCTGCGGCGTGGAATCGTCGGGGTAGAGCACCCGGCTGATCGTCTCCGCCAGCACGGCCGGGGCCGCGGCGCCGATGAAGTCGCCTCGGTTGAATGGTTCGAGCTCGAACTCGCGGGTCGGGCGCGCGGACCAGAGCCGCAGCGTGTTGATCCACCGGCCCTCCCAGCCGACGACGGGCGTATCGTAGGCTGCGGCGACCACGGTCTCGCCGGGGTGCCAAGCGCGGCGCCCGTCGGGGCCGTCCTCGACATGGCCGCCGAAGCCGATGCAGGTCGACGCCTCGCCCCGCTCGAACTCCCAGGCGTGCGACTCGCCGAGCCAGTCCTCCGCCTGCTCCGATTGCCAGCCGTCGTCGAAGCCCTGACGGAACAGGCCGTGGTTGTAGCGGATGCCGTAGCCCGTGCCGGCGAGGCCGATCGACGACATCGACTCGAGGAAGCAGGCGGCGAGACGGCCGAGGCCTCCGTTGCCCAGCGCGGCGTCGGGCTCATCCTGCACCAGCGCGTCGTAATCCTGCCCGAGCTCGGCCACCGCGGCGCGCGCGACGTCCTCCAGCCCGAGGTTCGAGACCGCGTCCTCGAGAAGGCGTCCGATGAGGAATTCCATCGAGAGGTAGTAGACGCGCTTGCGTCCCTCCTCCCGGACGCGGGCGCCGCTGGCCAGCCACGGCACGACAACGCGGTCGCGGATCGCCTGCGACAGCGCGAGGCGCCAGTCGGTGGGACGCGCGGTCTCGGCGGTGCGGCCGATGGAGTAGAGGAGGTGGCGCTCGATCTCACCGCGAAGCTCGGCGGCGGTCAGCTTTCCGGGGGCGAGGGCGAAATCCCTCGCGACGGGGCGGGCGTCGTTCATGGGGGTGCTCCGTTCCGTTGGCGGAAGGGTCCAGAGGACGTTGAGGGGGATGGGTGCGGACGCGCACGGACAATCGAACCGGCGGGACGGAACGCCATCCCGAGACGATGCGCAACGCCCGATCGATCGGGGCACGCAACTGTGTCCCGCCGGACGCGGCTTGGCCGGCCTGACGCGGGACGGGATCGGAGGCGGCACCGGGGCGGGACAACCATACCGCCGCGCCCCCTGCGACGCGGCCTCAACGTGTGCCTGCGGCCGGCCTTGGCCCTCCACAGGCACAAGCGTAATAACTGTACTCCGGCAGGTATCGCGGGTGACAGGTCCCGCCCGGCGTCCGCGTGACGGGCGGGGTCAGGCCATCGGACGGATCACGCGGCGCCGAGGGCCGTCTCTCCGCCGAGAGCGGCTTCCAGGCCGTTCGCCCAGGCCGAGATCGTTCCGGCGCCGAGGCAGACGACGATGTCGCCGGGGCGGGCCTGCTCGCGGACGAGGCGGGCGAGGTCGGCCTCGTCATGGACGGCGCGGGCGTGGCGGTGGCCGGTACGGATGAGACCGGCCACGAGATCGTCCCTCGACGCGCCCTCGATGGGATCCTCGCCCGCGGAGAAGACCTCCGCGATGCCGACCACGTCGGCCTCGGTGAAGCAGCCGCAGAACTCCTCGAAGAGGGTCGACAGACGCGAGTAGCGGTGCGGCTGGTGCACGGCGATGACGCGGCCGCCGGGGGCGATGGCCTGGCGGGCGGCCTTGAGCACGGCGGCGATCTCGACGGGGTGGTGGCCGTAATCGTCAATGATCGGCACGCCCCGCCATTCGCCCACCTTGGTGAACCGCCGCGCGACGCCGCGGAAGGCGGCGAGCCCGTCGCGGATCACGTCCTTCGGCACGCCCAGATGGCGCGCGACCGCGACGGCGGCGAGCGCGTTCGAGACGTTGTGATCGCCCGGCATGGGCAGGCGGCAGCCCTCGATCACCTGGTCCTCGGACTGGAGGGCCACGTCGAAGAGGGCCGCGCCCCCTTCGTATCGGAGGTTCACCGCGCGCACGTCGGCCTGCGCGTTGAAGCCGAAGGTGCGCACGCGCCGGTCGGTGATGCGGCCGACGAGGCTGCGGACCTCGGGATGGTCGGTGCAGCAGACGGCGAGGCCGTAGAAGGGGATGTTGGAGACGAAATCGTCGAACCCCTGGCGCAGCGCCTCGATCGTGCCCCAATGCTCCATGTGCTCGGGATCGATGTTCGTGACGATGGCGATGGTGGCGGGCAGGCGGTTGAAGGTGCCGTCGGACTCGTCGGCCTCGACCACCATCCACTCGCCGCCGCCCATGCGCGCGTTCGACTCGTAGGCGTGGATGATGCCCCCGTTGACGACGGTCGGGTCCATCTCGCCCGCGTCCAGCAGCGCCGCCACCATCGTCGTCGTCGTCGTCTTGCCATGCGTCCCCGCCACGGCGACGTTCGACTTCAGCCGCATCAGCTCGGCCAGCATCTCCGCCCGGCGCACCACCGGCAGGC
>CAZWWR010000024.1:0-25479 GCA_964637265.1 uncultured Jannaschia sp. | reverse complement strand
ACGTCATCATGCGCTTCTTCACCGTGCCCCGCGTCGCGGACGCCCGGTGGTCGGCGGGCTGGACGCTGGTCTTCATCGCGCTGCTCTACCTGACGGCCCCGGCCGTGGGCGCCATGGCGCGGCTGAACATCACCGAGCAGTTCTGGCCGGAAGGCGTGGAAGGTCAGGCCGTCTCGGTCGAGCAGATCGAGACCGACCCGACCTACGACTGGATGCAGACCTGGCAGCAGACCGGCCTGCTCGGCTGGGAGGACAAGAACGGCGACGGCCGGATCCAGTACTACAACGATGGATCCGCAGCGATGCAGGAGCGCGCGGCGGCCGAAGGCTGGGAAGGCAACGAGCTGACCAACTTTAACCGCGACATCCTGGTGCTGGCCAACCCCGAGATCGCCAACCTGCCGTCCTGGGTCATCGGCCTGGTTGCGGCCGGCGGCCTCGCGGCGGCGCTGTCGACGGCGGCGGGCCTCCTGCTCGCGATCTCGTCGGCCATCAGCCACGACCTGATCCGGGGGGCCATCGCGCCCAACATCTCGGAGAAGGGCGAGCTGCTCTCGGCGCGGATCGCCATGGCGGGCGCGATCGCGGTGGCGACCTACCTGGGCCTCAATCCTCCGGGATTCGCGGCACAGACGGTGGCCCTGGCCTTCGGCCTGGCGGCGGCGTCGATCTTCCCGGCGCTGATGATGGGAATCTTCTCCAAGAAGATCAACGACAAGGCCGCGGTCGCCGGGATGCTGGCGGGGCTCGTGACCACGCTCCTGTACATCTTCCTGCACAAGGGCTGGTTCTTCGTCGCGGGCACGGCCTCCTTCTCGGACGCCGATCCGCTGCTCGGCACGATCCAGTCGACCTCGTTCGGGGCGGTGGGCGCGCTCATCAACTTCGCGGTGGCCTACACGGTGGCCAGCTTCACGAAGCCGGTCCCGCGGGAGATCGTCGAGCTGGTCGAGAGCGTGCGCGTGCCGCGTGGCGCGGGTGCGGCGGCCGCCGACCACTGACCTCGGAGGCGGGCGCGGCAACGCGCCCCCTCGCAACCCCTGCCCCGTCCCGGCACATGCCGGGGCGGGGTTTCTCATTCCAGGGTTCCGCGCGCGCATGACCGACGACATCCTCGCCTTCCTGCTGCAGCAGCCGCCCTTCAGCCAGGTCGACCCCAAGACGCTCGCGGAGCTCGCCCCGAGGCTCGAATGGCGCGACTTCGAGCCCCCCGCGCGGGTCTATGCGGCCGGCGACCGGCTGGACGGCATGTTCCTCATCCGTCACGGCCGGGTCTCGGTCTCCGAGCCGGGTGGCGAGGAGGTCTCGACGCTCGGGCCGGGGAATGCCTTCGGCGAGCGCGGGCTGCTCTCTGGCGGGACTGCGGTCACCTCGGCCCGCGTCCTGGAGACGACGCGCGTGCTCCTGATCCCGGCGGAGGTGTTCGAGGAGATCATCGCCAGCGAGCGAGCCGTACGCGACTTCTACGATCGCTCCCGCCGGGCGAGCGCCAGCCAGTCGGCGGAGGCGAGCCTGATGACCGCGTCCGTGGCCGACCTGATGGAGCGGGACGCGGCCCAGGTTCCTCCCGGAACGACCCTGGCAGAGGCGGCCGCCCTCATGCGCGACCGGCGCATCTCCTCCGTGTTCATCTGCGAGGATGGGGACGAGGGCGGCCTCCGCGGCATCGTCACGCTCCGGGATCTGGCCTATCGGGTGCTGACCGAGGGCATGTCGCCTGACACCCCCGTCGATGCGGTGATGGCAAGCGACCTCCGGACGCTGCCCCCCAACGCGCTCGGTTCGGACGTGCTTCACATGATGGCCGAGCACGGGCTGGGGCACCTCCCCGTCGTCGAGGGCGAGCGGCTCCTCGGCATCGTCACGCAATCCGATCTGACGAAGTTCCAGGCCCGGTCGTCGGCCTTCCTCGTCTCGGGCGTCGCAAAGGCCCGGACGGCGGACGAGATCGCGGAGGTGACGGCCCGGATCCCCGGCCTGCTGGCGCAGCTCGTCGGGGCCGGCCATCGGCACGACACCGTGACCCGCCTCGTCACGGACGTGGCCGACGTCGCCACTCGCCGCCTCATCACGCTGGCCGAGGAGAAGCTCGGACCCCCGCCCTGCCGCTACGCCTGGCTCGCCTGCGGATCGCAGGGCCGGCAGGA
Source organism: uncultured Jannaschia sp. (assembly GCA_964637265.1). Taxonomy (GTDB): domain Bacteria; phylum Pseudomonadota; class Alphaproteobacteria; order Rhodobacterales; family Rhodobacteraceae; genus Jannaschia. Next base: position 23,332 of record CAZWWR010000024.1, on the reverse strand, counting down.
GCAGACAGGCGTCAGCGACCAGGACAACTGCCTGATTTGGGAGGACGGCGCGCCCGAGGGGGCCGAGGCGTACTTCTCCGACCTCGCGCGCGAGGTGACGGTGGGGCTCGACGCGGCGGGCTACGTGTTCTGCCCGGGCGAAATGATGGCCTCCACGCCCCGCTGGCGGCAGCCGCTCTCGGTCTGGCGCTCCTATTTCGACAGGTGGATCAAGAAGCCCGGCAAGGAGGCGCAGATGCTGGCCTCCGTGATGTTCGACCTCCGCACGATCGGCGGCGACTCGGGCTTCTTCGAGGGGCTGCAGGCGGAGGTGCTGGACCGGGCCTCGCGGAACTCGATTTTCACGGCCCATATGGCGTCGAACGCGCTGGGCCACCAGCCGCCCCTCGGACTGCTCCGCGGGCTGGCCACCATCCGCTCGGGCGAGCATCGCGACACGATCGACCTGAAGATCAATGGCGTCGTCCCTGTGGTCGACCTCGCCCGCGTCTACGCGCTCCAAGGCCGGATCGGCACGGTCAACACCCGCGCCCGGATCGAGGCGGCCCGGCAGGGCGGCGCGGTCAGCGAGACCGGCGCGCGCGACCTCCTCGACGCCTACGACCTGATCGCCCAGACCCGGCTCGAGCATCAGGCGAACCTGATCCGGCGGGGGGCGCCGCCCGACAACTACCTGTCCCCGGCGAGCCTGAGCGATTTTGAGCGAAGTCATCTCCGGGACGCCTTCGTGGTGGTAAAGACGATGCAGGCCGCGATGATGCAGGGGCGGGGCACGCTGGCCTGAACCGCGACGGGCGCGGGCAGGCCCGAGACGACGGTCCCGGAGGAGGGGCCGGGGAGGGGACGATGTTTCTGGAGCTCGTGGGCACCTTCGTGGCCGGCCTCGCCGCGGGGATGCTCTACTGGGCGGTCAACCGGACCGCCGGGGGGCGCCTGCCCCGATGGGGCATGCCGGTCGTGGCCGGCGCCGCCATGCTCGCGGCGACGATCAGCATGGAGTACGGCTGGTACGGCCGGGTCACCTCCACGCTGCCGGAGGGCATCGACGTCGCGCTCACGGTCGAGGACAGCGCGCCGTGGCGCCCATGGACCTATGCCGCCCCGATGATCACCCGCTTCGTCGCCGTGGACGAGGGGAGCCTGCGCACCCATCCCGCCCAGCCGGGCCAGCGGATCGTCACGTTGCTCTTCTACGGGCGCTGGTCGCCGCTCGCCGTGATGCCGGCCCTGTTCGACTGCGAGGGCGCGCGACGGGCAGACCTGATCGACGGCGCCGAGTTCGGCGCGGACGGCGCGATCACAAACGCGGACTGGGTGCGCCTCGCACCGGACGATCCCGTGCTGGAGGCGGTCTGCACGACCGAGATGGCGGCATGATCGGCGGGCTGATGCGGCGCGCGCTGCGGACGCGGATCGCCCTGTTCTTCCTGCTGATCGCGCTTGCCGGGGTCGCGCTCCTCGCCGGTGCGGCGGCCTTCGCCGCGGGCCGCAGTTCCGGAGCCGGCGCGGCGCTGACCACGACGGTCGTGCTCGCCGGGGCGGGATGGATCGCACTCACCGCGGCCATCTGGTATCTCTTCGACGAGCATGTGGCCCGCCCGGTCGAGAACCTGTCGGCGACGCTGCGGGCGCGGGCGCACGGTGCCGCCTCCCGCAGGCTGACGCTGGATGCGGGCCGCTACCTTGGGGATCTCTCGCCTGCCGCGGAGGCCGTCGTGAAGCGCCTGACCGAGGCGGTGGAAGAGGCCGACGACCTCGCCGAGCGCCGCGCCGGCCAGCTCGCGGAGCAGCGCGACAGGCTCGTGCGGGTTCTCTCGGACATCCCCCTCGCGGTGATGCTCGCCAACCCGAAGGGCCGGCTTGCACTCTACGACGGACAGGCCGCCGCGGTTCTGGAGAAGGTCGCCCCGCCGCGGCTCGACGCACCCCTCTCGGACTGGTTCGAGGCCGAACCGCTCGAGGCCGCGCTGGCACGGGCGCGGGACGACGGAGGCCGGGTGCAGGTCGGCTTGCCCTCGCGGGCGGGCGAGATGCTCTCCGGGCACATGAGGGTCCTCGAGGACGGGTGCTGGACGCTCATCCTCGAGCCGCTGGAGCCGGACGCCGCCCGGCCGCTGACCTACGATTTCGGCCTGACGGTGGACGAGGGCTTCGCCGCCGAGGCCGTGGAGGACACGCCGCTCCGAAAGCTATGCCTCGTCGTCTTCGACACGGAGACGACCGGCCTCAGCCCGATCAGCGACGAGGTGGTGCAGATCGCCGCCGTGCGGATGATCAACGGGCAGATCGTGGAGGGGGAGCGCTTCGACACGCTCGTGAACCCCGGCCGCCAGATTCCCGCGGCGGCGACCAAGGTCCACGGGATCGACGACGCGATGGTGGCGGACGCTCCCGACATCGCCGAGGCCGGCCGCGCCTTCCACGAGTTCTGCCGCGGTGCGGTGCTGGTCGCGCACAACGCCCCCTTCGACCTGGCCTTCCTTCGCCGTCACCAGCGGGAGATGGCTGTGGCCTTCGACCATCCGGTGCTCGACACGGTGCTCCTGTCGGCCGCGCTGTTCGGGGAGCGGGTGGACCACACGCTCGACGCGCTCTGCGACCGGTTCGGCGTCCAGATTCCGCCGCAGGACAGGCACACGGCGATGGGCGACGCGATCGGCACCGCCCGTGTCATCGAGGGGATGCTTCCCGGGCTCGAGGCGAAGGGGATCACGACCTTCGGCGAGGCGCGGAGGGCGATGCGCGCGCACGGACGGCTCCTCGAGGACGCGAACGCCTGACGGGTGTAGGCCCGGATCGCGCGTCCACGCGGGCGACCGAACGGGGCGGGATCGGGGTGGCGATCCACCGAAGTCCTGGGAATGGCGCCGTTCACGGTCCGGACGTCCACCTCCCGATCGGCGGCGTTGGCGGAGTGAGGCGCCACCATGATGGATCAGGGCCGGTACGTTTAGGCAGGTGGGGGGCCGAAGCGGCGCCCGCATCTAGGGATGAGGGGACGGCTGCCACGAGGTGCGCCGGCGAGGTAGATTACGTCGCCGGGAAGGCTCGCCCTCGAAGTCCCTGCTCAAAACCTTCCGCCGACTGTTTCGAACGCAACCGGGCGACGCATAGCCCCTGGCATCGCATTCGGCACCGACGCCCCGGCGGCCCCACGCTTGGATCGACCGCCGCCTCAGCCACCCGCCGAGGGGAGGAGGAGGGAGGCGTCGCCGTAGGAGAAGAAGCGGTACCGTTCGCGGACCGCGTGGGCATAGGCTCCGAGCATCGTCTCCCGCCCCATCAGCGCCGACACGAGCATCAGGAGCGTCGAGCGGGGGAGGTGGAAGTTCGTCATCAGCCCGTCCGAGGCTCGGAACCGGAACCCGGGATAGATGAAGATGTCGGTCTCCCCACGGAACGGCTCGACCCCCCCACCCAGCGCCGCGGTCTCGATGAGGCGCATCGCGGTCGTGCCGACCGGGATCACGCGCCCGCCCTCCGCCCGCGTCCGCGCGATGGCCGCCGCCGCCGGCTCGGTCACCTCGCCCCATTCCGCGTGCATCCGGTGGGTCGTCACGTCCTCGACCTTCACCGGCAGGAACGTCCCCGCGCCGACATGGAGCGTCACCTCGGTGAAGTCCACGCCGCGCTCGCGCAGGGCCTCCAGCAGGGCGGCGTCGAAATGGAGGGACGCCGTCGGCGCCGCGACGGCGCCGGCATGGCGCGCGAAGATCGCCTGGTAGTCGTCCCTGTCCGCCGCGTCGGGCGCGCGCTTCGCCGCGATGTAGGGGGGCAGCGGCATCTCGCCCGCCCGTGCCAGCGCCCGCTCGAACGCCTCCCCCTCCAGCCCGAAATCCAGCGCGACATCCGCCTCGCCCCGCTCGACCACCTCGGCCTCGAGGCCGGCGCGCAGGAGGATGCGGTCCCCTGGCCGGAGCTTGCGGAGGGGGCGGGCGAGGGCGCGCCATCGGCCGCGGGCGTCGGGCTGCGTCAGGGTCAGTTCGACCCGCGCCCGGCCCGAACCGTCGCGGGTGTCCCGAACCCGCTCCCCTGCGAGGCGGGCCGGGATGACTTTGGTGTCGTTGATCACGAGCCTGTCGCCCGGCCGAAGCCAGCGCACGAGATCCCTCACCCGGGCATCGCTCACGACCGGTGGAACGCGGCCCGCCCCCTCGACGACCATCAGCCGGGCGGAGGACCGCGGACGGACGGGCCTCGTGGCGATCAGGTCGTCCGGCAGGTCGAAGGAGAACTCGGAGAGCTTCATCGGACGGCGCCATATAGCGGGCCGGTCTGCTTTCCAACCGCGGCCGGAGGGTGGCGATACCGGCCCGGAAGGGCCCCGGCGGTCAGCGCTCGGGCGGGTCGCGGCGGAAGATCTCGCGGAACACGCCGGGCGTCAGCGCCGAGAGGGGATTGGCCGAGACCCGCGGCGCGTCGACCGCGCCGATGAGGCGGTAGGTGAAGCCGATCAGCCCCTCGTCCCTGCGCGGCCCCAAGAACGCGCCGAAGAAGCGGTTGACGGCGCCGAGCGGCGACAGGACGCCCTCGAGATCGATCCGGCGCGTCCGGAGGTCGTAGGCCCCCTCGGCGGTGACGGAGAGCTGCGGGCCGACCGCCGCGCCACGGTCCAGCCGGATGCCCGCTCCGGGCAGGAAGGCGAACTCGGCCGAGACCGTGTCGAACACGACCCCCGCGCCGGTCAGCTGATCGATCAGCCCCCCGACCGACGCCGCCTGGAGGAGCCGGGCGAGGTTCGAGGAGTTCGCCAGCCGGACGGCCTGCCCCTCCAGCGTGCCGTCGAAGACGCCCGGCCTGTCGGTGGGGGCGAGGGACAGCGTCCCGCGTCCGCCCCGAGCGTCGGCGAACAGGCCCGCGGCCCGCAGGACGGCGCCCATGTCGTCCGTGCGGACATCCACCGCAGTGCCGCCTCCCGAGGGCCGCAGCACGCCCTCGACGGCCTGCGCCCCGTTGAGCCGCCCCGCGAAACGCCCCCGTGTCCCACCCTCCGTGTTCAGCTGCGCCCGCAGCCCCCGAAGCTCAATCCCGTTCGTGAGGGTCAGCCGGTCGAGGGAGATGCGGACGGGGCCGCCCCCGCCTCCGCCGGCCCCGCCCCGCCCTCCTCCGCCGAGGTTGTGAAGCGCCTCGCGAAGATCGGCCCGGCCTCCGGTGATCGAGATGGCCGGGGCGCGCCCCCGCCCCCGGCCGGTCAGCGTGGCGGCGCCGCGGAACCAGCCGAGATCGACGCGGTCGAGCCGCGCGACCTCCAGCGCCCCGCCCCCGGCGAGACGGATGGAGCCCCGGGCCGCGAGGCCGGGGGCCTCGACGTCCAGCACCTCGATCCGGGGGGGCGCCTCGAGGACCGCCTCGACGCCAAGCCGCCCCGCCCGGGCGGGAGGCTTCCGCCACCCGACCGCCCGGAGCGCGAGGCCTGCCCCCCGCAGGTCGGACGTGATCGCGATGCGGGGTGGCCCCCGTCCGAGGGCGACATCGAAGCTCGCTTCGGTCTCGCCGCTCACCTCGACGGCCCCGAGAGCGATGCCCAGCCGCGACAGGCCATCGGGCGTGATGCGTACCGTGCCCTGTACGCGTCCGGGGGGTGCCGGCACCCTCGGCGCGTCCGGATCGCGCGGGCCCGCGCGCGGCGGAGGCAGGGGCTGCACCCATTCGGCCTGCCCACGAACGCCGTCGAGGCTCATGCCGCCCGCGATGCGTGCCGCCTCGGGCGTGACCTCCAGCGCCAGACGATCCGCGAGGAGCTGCCGCCCAGGCACCAGCACGTCGCTCCGGACATCGATCAGTTCGCCGGTCACCTCGTAGTCCACCTCGGCCGGAACGGTCCCCCGCTTGAGCGGCGTCTCGACGCGGGCGACGATCCGCGCCCTCCCCCGGGCCATGCCCGCATCCCGGTTCGTCCGCGCGAGGAGGCGGAGCGGCGGGTTGTCGAGGAGGCGGAGCACGTCGGCGATCTCCCCCTCCGCCTCGAGTTCGAGGAGCCCGCGCGGCGGTCGGACGCGCACGTCGCCGATCGTGAAGGTGGTGCCCGCCATGTCCACGCGACCGGCACCGGGGGCCAGGACCCTGTCATCGCCCGCCGTGGCCGGACCGGGCGTGGCCTCGCCGTCCGCGGCCGGGCCGGCGGCGAGCGTCACGCCGGGCACCGTGCCGGCGTCCACGCGGACGGACATCGCGTCGTCCTGGATCTGGAACCAGCCCTCCGCATCCTCGACGGGCGGCATGTCGCGCAGGAAGCGCACCGTCGCCGCCTCGACCCCGAAGCCGGCCGCGAGCACCGGCCGGATGCCGGGCTCGAGGCGGATGGACGCCGCCGCCCCGATCGCCTCTCCGGCGATGAGGTTCCGGAGGGCCCAGTCGCGCGTCCGCGGCGCGACCCGCGTCGGCCACAGCCCGAGCACCTGATCGACGTCGAGGCGGGCCGCCCGCGCGTCGAGCGCCCCCTCCACGCCGCCCTCCGTCAGGTGGAAGCGCCCCGACGCCTGCGCCGTCCCGGAGTCGCCCGCGAGGGAGAGCTGACCGATGCGGAGCGACAGCGGCGACTGAAGGATCCTCGCCTCGAGCAGTCCGCTCTCGAAGCTGGCCTCGCGGTCGAAGACGCCCTCGGGGGCGAGAAGCGTCGGGCCGAGCGCGAGCTGAAGCTGCGCCGCGCCCCGGAGGCCATCCTCGAGGATGACCTGCCCCGCGCCGCCGGTCGAGAGCGCGTCCGACCCCAGCCTCACGTCCTCCACGGCCACGATCCCCGACCCGGGCTGCCACGAGAACGCGAGGCGCGCGCGGTCGAAGGCGACCGGCCGGGCGAGGGCCAACCTGCCGTCCGCGAGCGAGACCTCCCCCTGGAGGGGGCCGGGAGACGCCTCCCCATCCAGCGCCATCCGCGCCCTTAGATCGACCGTGCCGGCCACGACCGAGAGCGCCGGGGCCTCCGGCACGAGTTCGGCGACTCGTCCGAGCGGCAGGCCGGTCAGCGCGGCGTCCGCCGAAAGGCCGTCCGCCCCGCGCCGCAGGGCCAGCGATGCCTGCGCCGGCGCCACGCCGGGCGCCGGCAGGGAGGCGAAGAGTTCGAGCGTGGTGGAGGCGCCGCCTCGAGAGAGGAGGACCCGGCCATCCTGCAGCTCCTGCGCGGCCCCGGTACGGCGATCGACGTAGATGATGGCGATGCCGGTCGCCTCCACCGCATCGAGGCCGGAGAGCGGCGGCCAGGCGAGCAACGCGTCGAGCGTGGCGAGGCCCTCGCCCCAGTCCCGGGGGAGTTCGACCGCGCCATCGCCGCCTCCGAGCACGAGGTCGAGGCTTCCATCCTCGTCCCGCGCGACGCGCAGGGCGGCGCCGCCCACCGTCACGCTTCGCGGGCGGATGCGACCGGAGACGAGAGCAGCGGCGTCGAGCGCCACGTCGAGCCGAGGAAGCGTCAGGCGCGGCGCCTCTCCCTCCGGAACGGCCGCCTCCACCAGCGACGCATCCCTGAGGGAGAGGCGGAGCGCCCGCGCGGCCCAGTCGTAGTCGAGCCGGACCCGTCCGAGCGACAGGCGCGGCGCGTCACCGGTGCGGCCCCGGAGCCCGGCCTCGACCCGCTCCACCGCCCAGCCCGGGAGGGTCACACCCCTCGCGACGCCGATCGCGGCCACAGCGAGGAGGAGCGCGACCACCACCGCGGCCACGGCGGCTGCCCTCCGGCCCCACCTGCGCTGTTCGGAGACCGACCGCATCGGGCCACCTTGACGGGGGGCCGGTCGGGTTCCAAGTCCCGCCGGCACGGATGACAGGAGTTCCGCAATGACCGTCGCCGCCGGACAGCCAGCACCCGACTTCACGCTCCCCTCGGCGGAGGGAGAGGTCACGCTCTCCGACCTCGGCCGCCCGGCCGTGCTCTACTTCTACCCGCGCGACGACACCCCGGGCTGCACGAAGGAGGCCATCGCCTTCTCCGGGCTGCTGCCGGAGTTCGAGGCCCTCGGCGTCGCCGTCTACGGGATCAGCAAGGATCCGGCCGGCAAGCACGAGAAGTTCGCGGCGAAGCACGAGCTGACGGTCCCGCTCCTCTCGGACGCGGAGAGCGACGTGTGCGAGCGCTACGGCGTGTGGGTCGAGAAGAGCATGTACGGCCGCAAGAGCATGGGCATCGAGAGGGCCACGTTCCTCGTCGACGCGTCCGGCACGGTACGCGAGGTCTGGCGCAAGGTGAAGGTGCCGGGCCACGCGGAGGCGGTTCTGGATACCGCCAAGACGCTCTGATCCGGCGCCCGATGCGCGTTCCCAAGCTGCCGGAGAATCAGGCAGGGGCTGTGACTTGGAGGTCGCGTTCAAGTTGAATTGAGCGGGTTTCTGCCGGTCGTGTCCTCGTTTCGGCGGCTCCCCCCGGGGCCCGCTTGCTCCGCTCTCCGGACCCTCCTTACAACCCCGTCCGTGGGATCGGCCGCCGCGCTCAGACGCTGGCGCCGACCGCTGGGGACAGGAACATCGCTCTGCAGGCCGCGAGGCGGCCCTTCGCGGTGCGGAGGCCGAGGGGAAGACTGTGCGACTGAGCCTTTACGACCGCCTGAATGCCCGCCTCGAACGCCACATCCCCGAGAAGCGCCTGTACCTGAAGACGGAAACCCCCGAGGGCGGGACGCGCCTCGTGCGGTTCCGTCCCGCCGGCCAGCTCGCCGTGCTGACGGGTGGCGCCGCGCTCATCGGCTGGACGGCGGTCGTGACGGCCTTCTTCCTCATCGGGGCGATCTCCGCGGGCGACGCGCGCGATCAGGCGGCCCGCGCCCAGGCGGCCTACGAAGGGCGCATCTCGGGGCTGGCATCCGAGCGGGACGAGGCCCACGCCGCGGCGGAGCAGGCCCTCGCCCGCTACGACTCGGTGCTCGACGAGTTCGCGAGGATGCAGGAGGCGCTTCTGGCCTCGGAGCAACGGCGGGTCGAGGTCGAGCGCACGGTGGAGATCGTGCAGCGCGGCCTGCAGCGCGCCCTCTCGGAGCGGGACGCGGCCCGGAGCGAGGCGGCCTCGCTCAGCGAGACTCTGGGCGACGCCCCGGAGGCGCTGGCGGCCGAAGCCACCCGCCGCGCGGAGGCCGAGGCGCTCGTCGCGGCGTTGACGGAGCTGCTCGGGGAGACCGCCGAGGCGCGCGACGACGCGGTGAGCACCGCCGAGGCGGCGGAGGGAGAGATCGCGCGGATGCGGCAGATGGCCGAGGCGATCTCCGCGCGCAACGACAGGATCTTCACCTCGCTGGAGGAGGCCGTCGCGACGTCGGTCGAACCGCTCCGCAAGGTGTTCGAGCGCTCCGGCGTGTCGCCCGAGCGGATGCTCGAGCAGGTGCGGCGCGGCTATGACGGCATGGGCGGTCCGCTGGAGCCGGTCGTCTCGACCCGTGGCGAGGCCACCGCCCCGATCGACGCGGAGACCGCGCGCGCGAACCGGCTGCTCGGCCGCCTCGAGGAGGTCGACCTCCACCGCATCGTCGCCGAGAGCCTGCCGCTCGCGCATCCCGTGCCGGGGCCGCATCGCGTGACCTCCGGCTTCGGCCCGCGCTGGGGCCGGATGCATTCGGGCAAGGATTTCGCCGGCGCGCGCGGGAGCCGCATCGAGGCCACGGCGGACGGGGTCGTGACCTTCGCCGGACGCCAGTCCGGCTACGGAAAGCTCGTGAAGATCGAACACCCGTTCGGCTTCGAGACGCGCTACGCCCACCTGAACTCGATCAACGTGAAGGTCGGCCAAAGGGTCTCGCGCGGGGATCACATCGGTGGTATGGGCACCACCGGACGTTCCACCGGCGTTCACCTCCACTACGAGGTGCGCCGCCGGGGCGAGGCGTTGAACCCCACAATCTTCTTGAGCGCAGGACAGGATGTTTTCTAAGTCGAAGACGAGTCAGCCGACCGGCGAAGCCGTCAAGCCGCAGGCCCAACCGGCTGCCGCCCCCCCCACACCGCAGGGTCGCCCCTCGCCGCTCGAGCTCGGCGCGGGCGCGCAGGCCATGCGTCCGAAGGCTGCGCCGTCGACGCTTTCCTCCGACCTGATGCTGAAGGGCGACCTCAAGTCGACCGGCGACATCCAGATCGAGGGGGAGATCGAGGGCAACATCCAGGCCCATCTCCTCACGGTCGGCGAAGGCGCCACCGTCCGGGGCGAGGTCGTGGCAGACGACATCGTGGTGAACGGCCGCGTGATCGGACGGGTGCGCGGCCTGAAGGTGCGCCTCACCTCCACCGCGCGCGTGGAAGGCGACATCATCCATAAGACCATCGCCATCGAATCCGGGGCCCATTTCGAGGGTGCCGTCCAGCGACAGGACGATCCGCTCGGCGGGACGAAGGCGGTCGCCGGCCCGAAGGCCGCCCAGCCCCTGCCCAAGCCGGAGTCCTGACCTCCGGCCCTCCCGGCTCCGCCACGCCGGGTCCGGGCGCGCCGCCTCCCGCCCGCCTTCCCGGGCTCGAGGGGCGGGTCCGGCTTCCCGGGCGTGGCGCGGTCGTCCTCACCACCGTCGGGTCCCTCGGGGATCTTTACCCCGTCCTGTCCATCGCCCGGGCCCTGGAAGCGGCCGGGGTCGAGGCACGCCTCGCCCTTCCGCTCGAGGATTGCCAGGTCGCGGCCCGATGGGGCCTGCCCGCGACGCCCTTCGGCCCGTCTCACGCGGAACTCGTCGACCGGCTCGGCATGACGCGGGACGAGATCGCGGCGAGCGTCCTGCGCGATCCGTCCCGGCTCGTGAACCGGGCCGCGATCCCGATGCTCGACGCGCTCGTGCCCGAACTGGAGGCGCTCTGCGTCGGCGCGGGAGCCGTGGTCGGGACGACCTTCGCGCTGTCGGCGTCCATCGCCGCCGAACGCCAGGGCCTCCCCTTCGTGCCTCTCCTGCTGCAGCCGATGATGCAGTTCTCCGCGCTCGATCCGCCCCGGGCGGGCCCGTTCAGGCTCGCCCGGCCGGCACCCGCCGGCGGCGCGGCGCTGCGCTGGAACCGGATGGTGCTCGGCTCCGCGCGGGCCATCCTCCGGCTACGGCATCGCCGGCGCCTGAACGCGGCCCGATCCCGGTTCGGCCTCGGCCCCCAGCCCGGCACGCCACTCCTCGATACCGCCGCCGACGTGCCCGTCCGCATCGCGCTCTGGCCCGAGCGTTTCGCGCCCGTCGCGGACGACGGGCCGGGCGACCTCGTCGCGGTCGGCTTCCCGCCCGCTCCTCCGGGCGAACTCACGCCCGAGGCGCGCCGCTTCCTCGCGGACGGGCCGCCCCCGCTCGTCGTGACCCTCGGCAGCGTCGCCCACGGGCTGATCGGCGCGGGTTTCTGGGACGAGGCCGTGGCGATGGCCCGCGCGGTCGGGCTGCGGGCCGTGCTGCTGCATGGCGAGGCGGAGGCGCCGTCCGGGCCGGACGTCCTGACGCTGCCCTACGCGCCCCATTCCAGGCTCTTCCCCGAGGCGGCGGCGATCGTCCATCACGGCGGCATCGGCACGACCGCGGAGGCGCTCCGGGCGGGCAAGCCGCAGATCGTGCTCCCGATCGGGGCGGATCAGCCCGACAACGCGGCGCGCCTCCAAGATCTCGGCGTCGCCGCGACGGTGCCCGCCCGGAGGTTCACGGCCGCCCTCGGCGCCGAGGCGCTCTCCCGCCTGCTCGACGGGTTCGACCACGTAGAGGCCCAGACCCTCGCGAGAGAGATCGCCGGCACCGACGGCGCGGCCGAGGCGGCGCTGCTGCTGGGTCAGGTGGCCCTGGGCGACGGCAGGCCCACCGAAGGGTGAGTGCCGCGGGCGCGCCGGTCAGCCGGAAAGACGACGCCGCTGCCGCCGATCGGCCATCGATCGGGCCGTGTGCCGAATGTGCGAGGGTAGGCGAACCTCGATCACCGGTCCCCTGACGGACGCCGACAGCACCTCGAAGACCGTCGCGGGCATGTCGTCCGATCGCGGGTCGCTGGTCTCCGCCGCATACGGACGCAGCACCGGACCCGCGGATTCACCCGCGGGTCAGCCTTCGGCCTCGGCCCGGCTCTTGCCCGCCGCCTGCCCGGCCAGCACGCTGGCCATCACTCCGTCGAGGTCGCCGTCGAGAACGCCGCCCGTGTCCGAGGTCTCGAAGCCGGTCCGGAGATCCTTCACCATCTGGTAGGGCTGCAGCACGTAGGAGCGGATCTGGTTGCCCCAGCCGGCATCGCCCTTGGCCTCGTGGGCGGCGGTGATCTCGGCGTTCCGGCGGTCCAGCTCCTGCTGGTAGAGGCGCGACTTGAGCGCCTTCATCGCGATGTCGCGGTTCTGGTGCTGCGACTTCTCCGAGGAGGTGACGACGATGCCGGTCGGGAGGTGGGTGATCCGCACCGCGGAATCGGTCGTGTTCACGTGCTGGCCGCCCGCGCCCGAGGAGCGGAACGTGTCGATCCGGATCTCGTTCGGCTTCACGTCGATGTCGATGTCGTCGTCGACGACCGGATAGACCCATACGCTCGCGAAGGAGGTCTGCCGCCGGGCGTTGCTGTCGAAGGGCGAGATCCGCACGAGGCGGTGCACCCCGGACTCGGACTTGAGCCAACCGTAGGCGTTCGGGCCCGAGATCTTGTAGGCGGCCGAGCGTATGCCCGCCTCCTCGCCGGGGTTGATCCACTGGAGCTCCACCTCGAAGCCGCGCTTCTCGGCCCAGCGCGTGTACATGCGCGCCAGCATCTGCGCCCAGTCGCAGCTTTCCGTCCCGCCGGCGCCGGCATTGATCTCGAGGAAGGTGTCGTTGCCGTCCGCCTCGCCGTCGAGCAGGGCCTCGAGTTCCTTCTCGGCGGCGATCTCGACGAGGCGGGCGAGCGACGCCTCGGCCTCGGCCACCACCTCGGCATCGTCCTCGGCCTCGCCCATGGCGATCAGCTCGACGTTGTCGTCCTTGTCCCGCTCGAGGCCGCGCACGCCCTCCACCGCGTCCATGAGCTGCTGTCGGTCGCGGGTCAGCTTCTGGGCGCGGGCCGGATCGTCCCACAGGCCCGGATCCGCGATCAGCGCGTCGAACTCCTCGAGCCGATGCGCCGCGGTCTCCCAGTCGAGGCGGCGCTTGAGCAGGGCGAGCGAGCCCTCGATCGCCTCGACGTTGGCTTGTGCCTCAGCGCGCATGCCGCCCTCCTTCCGGGTCCGACCCATCTAGCGACGGCGCTCGGGAGCGGCAAGCATGGCTGGCGCCCGACTCCCGACGTGCTACCCTCCCCGGGCCGCGGCCCCGCGGGATCGGAACGTCGGGGCGAGCAGGCAAGCCTATGACGGGAGGGCGCGATGGCGCAGGCGGAGAACAAGACGAACTGGCTGGTGATCGGCCTCGCGGTGCTGGCGGTCGTGGGCCTGCTGGGGATGGTCTGGATGGCCTCCTCCCGCTCCACGCTCGAGCGGGATCTCACCCGACAGATCCGGGCGGCCGAGCTGCAGCAGGAGGAGATCGCGCAAACCCTCGCCGCCCTCGAGACCGCATCCGGGTCGCTGACCGATGTCGAGGGCCGGATCGGCGAGCGCGAGACGCTGCTCGCGGATCTCGACGCCCGCCGGACCGAGGCGGAGGCCGAGGCCGAGCGGCTTCTCGCCGACCTCGCCGCCGAGGAGGATGCCCGCCGCGGCGAGCTGCAGGCGCAGATCGAGCAGGTGACGCAGGAGATCGCGGAGGCCCGTGCGGGCTTCGAGGCCGAGCTGGGCGAGCTCACCACCCGCCGTGACAGCGTGGCCCAGGAAGTCGCGACCCTCGAGGGCGACCGCGACAGCGTGCTGGCGGAGCTTGAGCAGGCCCGCGCGACGCTCGCCGAGACCCAGTCGCAGGACGAGGCTCTGATGGCCGACCTCGGGCCGAAGCGCGAGGAGCTGGCGGGGATCGAGGGCCAGATCGGGGCCACCACCGACGAGCTTGAGGTGGTGGGCCAGCGGCTCGAGGAGGCCCGGACCCAGGAGGCTGAGCTTCGCCGGACGCTCGCCACCCTGCAGGAGGAGGCCGCGGCGGCAGCGTCGGCGGCCGCGGACTCGGAGGTCGTCACGCAGGAGGCCCGCACCGCCACGGCGGAGCTGCGCCGCGAGCTGCAGGCCGCCCGCGAGGAGACGGCCGCCCTCGACGAGCAGCGCGCCGAGCTCGAGACCCGCGTGGCCGAGCTGACCGAGTCCCGGGATCGCACCTCGAACGATCTCGCCGATGCCGAGTCCCAGCTCGCGCAGGTCCAGGCGCAGCTCACCGACCTGACCGATCTCCTCACAGGCCGCAGCGAGGAGCTCCAGCAGGTCGAGGAGCGCATGGCCACGCTGCTGGTCGAGGACACCGCTGCCCCGGCCGAGCAGGAGGCCGCCGCCGAAGGCGCCGGGAGCGAGACCTCCCAGGGCGACGTCGAGCTGTCGGAGGGGGCCGAGGAAGCCGGGACGGAGGCGGCGCCGGAGGACGACGCCGTGACCGAGGCCGCCGCTCCCGAGGGCGCGGAAGGCGCCGGCGCGGCCGCGGAGGAGACAGCGGAGGAGACGGCGGCGCCCGAGCAGGACGACGCCGCCTCCGGGTCCGGGGAAGAGGGCCTGAGCATGATCGAGATGGCGCTCGTTCCGGGCATCTACGAGACGGGAGACGTCGTCGCCGACTTCCGCGAGGACGGCACCTTCGCCATGCAGAACGAGGCCCGCGGCTCCGGCGTGACCGGGAGCTGGACGGTCGAGGGCGGCGTGCTGACGCTCTCGGAGCCCGAGGGCGACCTGCGGCGGGGCATCGACTTCCCGCTGGACTGCGCGCTCGAGAATGCCGAGGAGGGCGGCTTCCTGCTCGGCGACAGCGAGGACGGCTCCTGCGGACCGCTCTCCGGCGCCAGCTTCACAGCCCGTCAGTAGCGCCCGGAACCCCCACCGCCGAACGAGCACGGGCCGCCCCTCGGGGCGGCCCGTCGCGTCTGGGGTCAGTCGTAGCGCAGGGCCCGCGTCTTCCCCCGGAAGACCCAGTAGGACAGGATCGTGTAGCCTATGATCGTCGGCACGACGACGCAGGCGCCGATGAGGATGATGAAGAGGGACTCGGGCGCCGAGGCCGCATCGTAGATCGTCAGCCGGTCGGGCACCACGTAGGGATAGAAGCTATAGGCCAGGCCCGCGAAGGCGAGGGTGAACAGCCCCAGCGCGCTCGCGAAGGGCGCCCAGGCCCAGCGGTCGCCCTCGCCCGGCAGGTGGTGGATCGACCGCCAGAGCAGGAACAGCAGCGCCAGCGAGGCGAGCGGGAGCGGCGAGAGCCAGAGCGCCTCGGGCCAGGAGAACCACTTCTCCCAGATTCGCTCCGAGACAAGCGGCGAGGCGAGGCTGATGGCGCCGATGCCCACGGCGAGGCCCCAGATGCACTCCTTCGCCCAGCGCACGGCGTCGACCTGAAGCTGCTTCTCCGCCTTGAGGATGAGCCACGTCGCCCCGATGAACGCATAGCCCAGCGCGAGCGCCACCGCGCAGAGCGTGGCGAAGAGAAGCGTCCAGACCGTGAACTGCAGGCCCATCACGTAGAGGCCGAGCATGAAGCCCTGCGACAGCGCCGTCATCAGCGAGCCGGCGAAGAAGGCCGCGTTCCACATCCTCTTGCGCCGCGCCCGCGCCTTCACGCGGAACTCGAACGAGACGCCGCGGAGGATGAGCCCCACCAGCATCACGAAGACGGGCAGGTAGAGCGTGCTGAGGATCATCCCGTGGGCGGCCGGGAAGGCCACCAGCAGGAGCCCCACGGCGAGGACGAGCCAGGTCTCGTTCGCATCCCAGAAGGGGCCGATGGAGGCCACCATCATGTCGCGGGCCTCCTCGTCATGGGCCAGCGGGGTGAGGATGCCGACGCCCAGGTCGTAGCCGTCGAGCACGACGTAGAGCAGGATCGACACCCCCATCAGGCCCGCGAATGCAAGGGGAAGCCAGGTTCCCGGGTCTCCGAACAGATCCATGGGCGTCACTCCGCGGGGATCGCATCGGCCTTGCGCGGCCGATGGCTGTGGGTGATGGCGTCGACCATGGCCTCGGGCGCCTGAGGCGTCATGGTCTCGAGCGGCTCGCCGTGGCGGGCCTTCACCGCGAGGTAGAAAAGCACGCTGACATAGGCCGCGAGCAGCGCCGCGTAGAGCGCGAGGTAGCCGACCAGCGTCGACAGGACCATCGGCGCGGGGACGTCGGCAACGGCGGCGGAGGTGTCGAGCACGCCCGTCACCAGCCAGGGCTGCCGGCCGATCTCGGTCACGTACCAGCCCGCAAGCGTGGCGACCCAGCCCGAGAAGGCCATCGGCACGAGGAGCCAGAGGATCGGCCGCGGCAGGCGCTCCACCCGCCATCGGCGGCCCTGCTCGTCCTTGCGCAGGAGGATGACCATCGACAGCCAGCTCACCGCGAGCATCAGCATGCCGGTGCCCACCATCACCCGGAAGCCCCAGAAGACGGGCGCCACCGGCGGATGCAGCACGGTGCCGTCCTCGGCCACGAAGTCGTTGAGGCCGGGCACTTCCCCCTGAAAGTCGTGCGTGAGGATGAAGGACGCGACGTTCGGGACGCCGATCTCGAAGCGGTTCTCGCGGGCCTCCTCGTCGGGCAGCGCGAAGAGCACGAGCGGCACGCCCTCATGGGTCTCCCAGTTGCCCTCCATGGCCGCGACCTTGGCGGGCTGGTGCTCGAGCGTGTTGAGCCCGTGCATGTCGCCCGCGAAGATCTGAAGCGGGATCAGCAGCGCGGCCATCCCGAGCCCCGTGCGGAGCTGGGCGCGGACGGAGCGCTTCCGGTCGCCGATGAGCCAGCGGAAGGCCGCGAAGCCCGCGATGAGGAACGAGACCGTCAGGCCGGACGCCAGCAGCATGTGGACCAGGCGGTAGGGCATGGACGGATTGAAGATGATCTCCCACCAGGACGTGGCGTAGACGACGCCGTCCACGATCTCGAAGCCCTGGGGCGTGTGCATCCAAGAGTTCAGCACGATGATCCAGAAGGTGCTCATGGTCGTGCCGAAGGCCACGAGGAAGGTGGCGAGCGTGTGCAGCCAGCCCGGCACGCGGGAGAAGCCGAACAGCATGATCCCGATGAACACGGCCTCGAGGAAGAACGCGGTCATCACCTCGTAGGCGAGAAGCGGCCCCGCGACGTTGCCCACGGCCTCCATGAAGCCCGGCCAGTTGGTGCCGAACTGGAAGGACATGGTGATGCCCGAGACGACGCCCAGCGCGAAGGAGAGCGCGAAGACCTTCACCCAGAACTGGTAGCTCTCCATCCACTTGAGGTCGCCGGTCCAGTTGAACCGGAGCTTGAAGAACAGGAGCACCCAGCCCAGCGCGATGGTGATCGTCGGGAACAGGATGTGGAAGCTGATATTGGCCGCGAACTGGATGCGGCTGAGGAGAAGGGTCTCCATGCGTCGTCCCTCGTGGTCGTCGTGATCGTCAGGCGGTCTTGAAGGGGTTGAGCCGGCCCGCGCCGTCGATAAGGCCGCCGAGACGGCGCCCCATCGTCATCAGCTGCACCAGCCGCTCCGTCTCGAGGCGGTTCATCTCGTCATGGAACCGCGTCATGGTCTCGATGAGCTCACGGAGCTCGGAGATGCGGGCCTCGGCATAGTCGTCGCCGGTGCCGCCCTGCATCTCCAGCTCGCGGAGCTTGGTCAGGGTCGGGTCGATCTCGCGCTTGCGGCGCTCGGCCACGAGCGTGCGGACGATCTCCCACAGGTCCTCCGGCGTTGTGAACCAGTCCCGCCTGTCGCCGGGGCGATGGCTGAGCCGGACGAGGCTCCAGGCCTGGAGCTCCTTCAGCGCCATCGAGGTGTTCGAGCGGCTGATGCCGAGCGCGTCGGTGATCATCTCGGCGTTCATCGGCCCGGAGGAGAGGAAGAGCAGCGCGTAGACCTGCCCGACGGTGCGGTTGATGCCCCACCGGCTCCCCATCTCGCCGAAATGCAGCACGAACTCCTGCTGCAGCGGTGTCATTCGCATGGATGTCCACCCGTTTCAGAAATTCCTGAAACGGATGTAGTCACGCTGTCGGCGCCGCCAAGGGTGGCAGCCGCCGGCCGCCCGCTTATTCGAGCGTTCCCCCGCGCCCCGTCGTCGCAGGCCCCGGACAGGCTTCAGCGGGCGGCGAGCACGGGCAGGCGGGCGGTGCGCAGAAGCTCCGTCGTCACCGCCCCGAGGACGAGGTCGTAGGCCCGGCTGTGCCCGTAGGCGCCGATCACGAGCATGTCCGACCCCTGCTCGAACGCCGCGCGCGAGAGCGTCTCGGAGGTCGTGCCCTCGCGCTCCCGGCGGCCCACCTCCACGTCGAAGCCGTGGCGCGAGAGGGCGCAGGCCATGTCGGTCATCGCGTCGTCCCGCTCGCCGTAGCGGCGCGGACGGCCGACGGCGAGCAGGTTGATCCGCGCGCCCGGCCGCAGCAGCGGCAGCGCGTCGTGCAGCGCGCGGGTGCATTCGGGCGTGCCGGACCAGCCGACCATGACGTCCCGCCCGAGCCCCTCCGCCTCGGAGCCTTCGGGCAGGATCAGCACCGGGCGTCCGCTCTGCCGGATCACCTGCTCGAGCAGGAAGGACGCGTCCCCCTCCACCTGCGGGACGAGCACGAGATCCGCGGCCCGCGCGCTCTCCACGAGGAGATCGGCGGCCAGATCCGTCTGGGCCTCGAGGAGCCGCCATTCGGCCTTGGAGCTGCCCTGCGTCGCCTGTCGCCAGACCTCCTCCATCGCCGACGCGGTCTCGCGCTGGGCGGTGTTGACCGCCTCGTAGGTGGACGGCGGGACGTACATGCCGATGCCCGGGTAGACGGCGATGGACTCGATCGTGCGCACCCCGGTGAGATGGGCATCGAAGCGCTGGGCGAGCGTCGACCCGGCCCGCGCCAGCATCTCCACGCCCTCGGTCCGGATCAGGCATGCGAGGATGGTGCGGGGCGTCATTGTCTCTCTCCGTGTCGGACGGTTCCGGCACCGCCGAGGATGGCACCCGCGCCGCGCCCCCGCCTTGATGCGCATCAACGCGCTGCGGCGCGGCACGCGGCAGGGTGGATGAGAGGAGGTGCGCCATGCCAGAAACCGTCGAACTCTCCATCCCTCCGGGTTTCCTCCGCACGCTGATCCAGCAGCTCCGCGCGCAGGAGATGCGCTCCGGCGTGAGCACCGACCCGGACGAGGGCCAGGAGGCGGCCGTCTTCGAGAACGCCCGCGGCGACCTGCGCGACGACGAGATCGCCGGGGAGATCGACGCGCTCGACGACGACCACCGGCACGAGCTCATCGCGCTGATGTGGATGGGGCGCGGCGATTTCGGGGCCGGGGAATGGGCCGAGGCGCTGCGCCTCGCGGCCGAGCGCGACGAGGGGCCCGCATCGGCCTACCTGCTGTCGCACCCCATGGCCGGGGACGAGATCGCCGCGGGGCTGGAGGAGATGGGCCATGACCACGTCCTCTCCGACGGGCGCTACTGACCGGCTCCTTCGCCTCGACGGGGGCCTTTGCGGTCCCCGGCCTCCGGCACGGGATCGCCCAGGAAGCCCGGAAATTGCGCGACATGCGGTCCACCCCCGGCCACACCCACGCCCCCCCTCTAGTCAGCGGCTCCGGCCGGCCCTACAGTCTTCCCTACGGAGGCCGCAGTTAGCGGGGGCCCCGCAGATGAGTCAGTTGAGCCTCGACTTTTTGAGCGCGAAGGTCGCCGGTGCGGGCGACCATGGAGAGCCTTCGTCGCCGATGCGCGCCCATTTCGCGGGCCGCGGCACGGGACGGACAGGCGACCGCCACGCCGCCGAAGACCCGGCCACGGGCGCGGCTCCTCGTGACACCCTGCCATGCGGATCCGCCCGGGATGCGGTCGACGGTCATCCCCCCGATGGCCTCGTCGAGAATGGCGTGATGTCCCCGTGTCCCAACCCGCGCGTGGATGGTCGCACGCGCGCCGCCCCGGTCGACATGGGCCTCGACCGCGCGATGCCTCCCGAACCGGTGGCGGGACGGTGACGGGCGCGGCCCCCGCCGTCGACCGGCCGCGGGGGGGCGTCCATGCCGCACGACCCATCGATCCGCGCGGCGGGGCGTGGAATGCCGCCTCCCCCGGGATCGCGGAGAAGGGCACTCAATCGGCGGGGGGTGCGTCGGATGGATGACCTCTTCGACGACAGATCCGTCCGGTCGGACGTCGTCTCCGGCCTCCTCTACGACATCCTCGAGAACGTCCCGGAGGAGCGCAGGCCCGCGATCGCGCTGACGCTCGCGGCGGAGCTGATCGAGTACGCCGCCTTCGAGAGCCGGCACCGGAGCGCCGACTCGCCGACCTCCCATCTCCTCCTCATCGCCGCGTCGCTGGAAGGCATCGCGGAGCGCATCTGACCGCGTCTCCCGCTCGGTCCACCGCGGCGGCGGGGCGCGGGCGGGCCCGCCGGAGCCCCACGGCCCCGAAGCGTCAGCGCTCCCCGCGCAGCGCCGGCAGTCCGATCCCGGTCGCCTCGAACCCTCCGTCCACGGCGAGCCTCTGCCCCGTCACGTAGCTGGCCTTGTCCGAGCAGAGCCAGAGGATCGCCTCGCCGATCTCGCGCTCCTTGCCGTAGCGGGCCAGCGGGATCGCGTCGCGGTAGGCGTCGATGATCACCTGATCGTGGACCTCGCTGGCGAGCTTCGTCCAGACGGGGCCGGGGCAGACGCAGTTCACGCGGATGCCGAGCTCGCCCAGCTCCACGGCCTGCTGCTCGGTCAGATGCGCGACGCCCGCCTTGCTGGTGCCGTAGGCGACCCGGAGCGTCGACGCCCGCAGCGCGGAGATGGACGCGATGTTGACGACCGCCCCCCGCGCCTCCGCGAGTTGGGGCAGGAGGGCCTGCGTGACGAGGAAGACCCCGTCGAGGTTGGTCGCCATCACGGTGCGCCAGCGCTCGAAATCCGTCTCCGCGATCGGGCCGAAATCGGCCACCCCCGCGTTGTTCACGAGCGCGTCGACCCGGCCGAGCGCCTCGCCCGCGGCGCGCGCCATCTGGTTCACGTCCTGCGGGTCGCTCACGTCGTGCTCCAGCGGCACCGCCCGCGCCCCGAACTCCCCGCGCAGCGCCTCCGCCGCCCGGGCGAGCTCGGGCGCGTCCCGGTCCACCAGCGCGACGCGCCACCCGGCCTCGAGGAACAGCCGCGCCGTGGCCAGCCCGATCCCCCGCGCCGCGCCGGTGACCACCGCCGCCTTCCCGTCGCCCCCGCCCGTCTCGCTCCCGTCCGCTGCGCCCCGGCCCGTCTCTCTCGTGTCGGTCATCGGCCCCTCCCTGCCCGCATAAGCACAGGCCGCGCGGCAGCGCGCAACGTCCGTGCGCGGCTGGCGGGGCGACAGGCGCGAGGGAGCGGCCTACGTTCCGGCCGGACCAACGTGAGGAGGCCGCCATGAGCTGGAACCCCGCCCTCGACCCGGATTGCCCGAACGACATCCCCCACGGCGACGGCGTCGACGCCATCGAGACCGTGATCGTCCCGCGCGCGCGGGATCTCGGCGCCTTCGAGGTCCGCCGGGCGCTTCCCGCCCCGCGGCGCCAGATGGTGGGGCCGTTCATCTTCTTCGATCAGATGGGCCCGGCCGAGTTCCTGACCGACCAGGGGATCGACGTGCGCCCGCATCCGCATATCGGGCTGGCGACCGTCACCTACCTCCTGCAGGGCAGGATCCACCACCGCGACAGCCTCGGCACCGACCAGTGGATTGAGCCGGGCGCCGTGAACCTGATGACCGCCGGTCACGGCATCACCCATTCCGAGCGCATCGACGGGCCCTACCGCGCCGAGCCCTCGAAGCGCCTGTTCGGGCTCCAGACCTGGATGGCGCTGCCGGCCGGGGCGGAGGACGGGGAGGCCGCGTTCCTGCACCTCCCCAAGGAGGAGCTCCCGGTGATGGAGGGCGAGGGCAAGCGCGTCCGCCTCGTGCTCGGGGACGCCTACGGCGAGCGCGCGGGCGCCGAGACGGCCTCGCGGATGTTCTACGCCGACGCCGTGCTGGAGTCGGGCGCGCGCCTGCCCCTGCCGGACGATCAGGAGGATCGCGGCGCCTACGTGCTGGACGGCGAGGTGTCCGTAGGCTCCGAGACCTTCGAGGCGGGGCGGATGATGGTGTTCCGCCCGGGCGACCGGGTGTCGATGAGAGCCGGCGAGCGCGGCGCCCGGGTGATGCTGCTGGGCGGGGACACGCTCGAGGGGCCGCGCTACATCTGGTGGAACTTCGTGGCCTCCTCGAAGGAGCGCATCGAGGCCGCGAAGGAGGCCTGGCGGGAGGGGGACTGGGAGCACGGGCGCTTCCAGCTGCCGCCCGGCGACGACGCCGAGCACATCCCCCTGCCCGACCGCTGAGGCGGCCGGCGCCCCGGCGCGCTTTTTGCGCCGGGGCGCGCGGATTGCCGTTGACGCCTCCGCCCCCGCGCCGTATCAGCCCCCGCACGCGCGGTTGTAGCTCAGTTGGTTAGAGTACCGGCCTGTCACGCCGGGGGTCGCGGGTTCGAGCCCCGTCAACCGCGCCACTTTCCCCCCCCCTCACGACGACTTCGGCGGCGCCTCC
The DNA here is from genome assembly GCA_964637265.1 of uncultured Jannaschia sp. GTDB lineage: Bacteria > Pseudomonadota > Alphaproteobacteria > Rhodobacterales > Rhodobacteraceae > Jannaschia. The sequence goes on along the minus strand of CAZWWR010000024.1, from coordinate 862 downwards.
GGGCGGTCGCGTCGCGTGGCGGCGCTCCGCTCTCGGGGGCGGTGCGACGGACGTCGCGATCCGCGTCGTGACGTGGGTCGTGACGGAGGTCGTGACCACGTCGTGACGTTCGGGGTGGGCCGACCCGCCGGCGTGGTGGCGTGGGCGGCCCGGCAAGGGGGCGGCGCCTCAGCCGTGGGGGTGGTTGGGGTCGATCCAGCGCACCTCCTCGACCTCCTCGGCGGGGTCGATGTCGAGGTTCACGACGACGGGCTCCTGGTCGCTGCGGACGAGCACGCATTGCAGCGGCTCCTCGGCGAGGGCGTTGATCTCCTGATGCGGGACGTAGGGCGGCACGTAGATGAAGTCGCCCGGCCCGGCCTCGGCCACGAACTCGAGCCGCTCGCCCCAGCGCATCCGCGCCCGGCCCCGCACCACGTAGATGATGCTCTCGAGATGGCCGTGGTGATGCGCACCGGTCTTGGCGTTCGGCTGCACGTCCACCGTGCCCGCCCAGAGCTTGCTCGCCCCCGCCTTGGCCATGTTGATCGCCGCGGCGCGGGTCATGCCCTCGGTCTGCGGCGTGTTGAAGTCGAGTTCCGACGCGGTGACGATGCGCACGCCCTCGGTGCGCCAGTCCACGTCCCTGCGGGCCTCTGCCATCAATTCCCCTCCCCGTCCGGCGGTCGCGTGGCCCCATGCTACCACATCGGCGGGCGGGGCGCCTCCGGTGCGTCGGCCCCGTCGGACGTAGGCACTCCGGCGCGTCGAACGGTCGGGAGAGGTTCGCGTCGGCGTGGCGCACGCCTGCGGGATGCGGTCGGGGCGAAGCCCGGCGTTCGGGCGACGGCCCCGCCGGGACCCCGCCGCGTGCCGCCGCGGG
>CAZWWR010000023.1:0-26187 GCA_964637265.1 uncultured Jannaschia sp. | reverse complement strand
GACGCGCCCGGAGGGCAGGTGCGGCTCGCGGCGCGCACGCCCGCCCGCGCGGAGATGATGGGCCTGATCGACTGGCGCGTCGTGCAGTGCGAGGCGTCCGGCGTCGAGATCCGCTGCAACACCTATGCCGAGGCCGGCGACGTCACCGCGCTCGACCCGGACGTGGTGATCGTCGCGACCGGCGGCATCGCGCAGACCCGGCTCTACGAGCGGGACGAGGAGCTCGATCACGCGGTCTCCTCCTGGGACGTCCTGTCGGGCGACGTGCGGCCCGCGGGCGACGTTCTGATCTTCGACGAGGCGGGCGACCATGCGGGTCTGCAGGCGGCGCAGGCGGCGCTCGAGGCGGGCGCGAGGGTCGAGCTGATGACGCCCGACCGCAGCATCGCGCCCGAGGTCATGGGCATGAACCTCAGCCGCTATCTCAAGACGCTGCAGCGGGATGACATGCGCTTCACCGTGGGCCAACGCCTGCTGGGCGTGGAGCGGGCGGGCAACCGGCTGCGCGCCGCCATCGGCACCGACTACTCGGAGCGCGTCACCCATGCCGAATACGATCAGGTCGTGCTGAACTACGGCACCGCGCCGCTCGACGAGCTCTACTTCGAGCTGAAGCCGCTCTCGCGCAACCGGGGCGAGGTCGATCATCCGTCGCTCCTCGCCGGCCGGCCCCAGGCGGTCGCCACGAACCCCGAGGGCGCGTTCCAGCTTTTCCGCATCGGCGACGCCGTCTCCTCGCGCAACACCCATGCGGCGATCTACGACGCGCTGCGGCTGGTCCGGACGCTCTAGAGTTCGGCGTTCGGCGTTCGGCGCCTCCGGCCTGACGAGCCTGCGGGGTGGACCCGATGGGGCGTCCACCCGTCCGACCCTCCCGTCAGGGGCGGCCGTTATTGGGGTTCGGCCCAAGGGGCCGGGACGGTGCGGCTAGCGCGGGCCTGCCTCGCCCGGACTCCGTGCCGGCGCGACGGTGCGGCCGACGGTCCCGTTCGGCGTTCCGGAGCACGGCGTGATCCGTCGGGAGCGGGCCGACCCGTCATTTCTTGGGGCCGCGGGTCGGGATACGAAGCCCCGCACGCGCGGGCGGGTGCGCTTTGCGGGGAGCGGACGGTTTCCCCTGCCCGCTCGCCACGCGGGCGGGTTCGCGATGGGCCGGCCGACGCGTTGGCGAGTGGGGGGAGGTGGGGACCCTTCGAGAGGCCCCGGGCGCCCTCACCCCGGCGAGGCGGCCGGACACCTCGCCCGCAGCGGGGACCCGCGGACATCCTGCGGGATCGCGCCGTTCCGGGGCACGGGTCGGACCCGGAGGCACGGACTGCGCGGCGCGCGGTCGGCCTCGTCCTCGGTGGCGCCGCGACCTCGGGTCAGAGGGGATGCGGTGCCGTTGAACCGGGGCGCGCGAACCACTACGAATACATGCAGGGATGGAGACGGCCAGAGGATCGAGACGGCACCCTGTGCCGCACGGACGGAACCAATGAACGCCAAGACACGGATTTCCGGGGGCGGGGCCGTCGCCGGACCGACCCATCCCGACCTCGCCGCCCTGCGCGCGGACGGAGCCCCATCCCCGGAGACGCTCGACGCCTTCCTCGCCGGGCGCGAGGTCCCCCTCGCCGAGCCCGGGGCGCTCACGTTCCTCTGGCGGGGCGAGGCCCGTGAGGTGGAGCTCCTGCGCTGGATCCATGCGGGCATCGACGCGACGCCCTTCGTCCGGCTGCCGGGGACGGACCTGTGGCACCTCCGCCTGCCGGTCGAGGACAGGGGGCGCTTCGAGTACAAGATCAAGGTCGTCCGCGACGAGGGCGAGAGCTGGGATCTCGACCCGCTGAACCCGCACCGGGCCGCCGACCCGTTCGGCGAGAACTCGGTGGCGATGAGCCACGGATACGCGCGCCCCGACTGGTCGGTGCCCGGCGGCGCGCCCGAGGGCGAGCTGCGAGAGCTCGACGTGGACAGCGCGATCTTCGGCCATGTCCGCCGGGAGCGCATCTACCTGCCGGCGGGCTACGACGAGAACCGCCCCTACCCGCTCGTCGTCATCCACGACGGCGGCGACTACGACGACTACGCGGAGCTGACGACCTCGCTCGACAACCTGATCGAGGCGGGCGACGTGCCGCCCCTGATCGCGCTCCTGATCCAGGCGGGCGACCGGATGGACGAGTATCCGCGCGGGCGGCGCCATGCCCGCTACGTGGTGCAGGAGCTGCTGCCGGCGCTGGAGGCGCGCCACGCGGTGTCCGAACGCGCCGGGGACAGGGTGCTGATGGGGGCCTCGCTCGGCGCCGTGGCGTCGCTCGCGACGGCGTTCCGCTTTCCGGGCGCCTTCGGCGGGCTGATCCTGAAGTCCGGCTCTTTCATCCTCGACCCGGAGAAGCTCCGCCACCGGACGCACCCCGTCTTCGACCGGGTCGAGCGCCTGGTCCGCGCCATCGAGCGCGCGCCCGACCTCCCGCCGACGCGGGCCTTCGTCTCCACGGGGGAGCTCGAGGGCCTCGCGGACGAGAACCGGGCGCTGGCGGAGGCGCTCCGCGCGCGGGGCATGGAGGTGCGGTTCCAGAGCTCCTGGGACGGGCACCACTGGCACAACTGGCGCGACCAGCTGCGGGACGCGCTGATGTGGGTGCTGCGGGAGGATGCGTGAGGGTGCCGCGGCCGGACACGGCGGCGCCCCGCGGGATGGTGTGGACGAGTGGAACGGCCCGGCTGACTTGAGGGAGGAAACATGGCCACGAAGAACATCGGGCTGTCGCTCGGCGCGGACATCTGCTGGCCCATCGCCTACGAGGCTCTGTTCGAGGCGCTGACGAAGGACGGGATCAAGGTCGGCCGGGAGACGCTCGACTTCGCCGTCGAGCGGGTCACGATCGAGCCGTTCAGCCTGCGCCAGCCCGTCAAGTACGACGTGGTGATCGACCGTCTGACCCACTGGTATTCGACCAGCCGCGAATGGATCAAGAAGGCCATCCTGGTCGACGACCTCTACGTCTACAACAACCCCTGGTCGCTCCAATCCAACGAGAAGCACACCTCCTACGCCGCGATGACGCGCCTCGGCCTCGACGTGCCCGAGACGTGGCTCCTGCCGCCCAAGGCCTACGACCCCGCCGACGACCTCGAGCCGACGCTGCGCAAGTACGCGCGAATGTTCGACCTCGACGAGATCGGGGAGCGGATCGGCTACCCGTTCTTCATGAAGCCCTATCACGGCGGCGGCTGGAAGGGCGTGACGAAGATCGACGACGCGGCCGGCCTCCACCGCGCCTACGACGAGAGCGGAACGGAGGTGATGAACCTCCAGAAGGCCGTCCTCCCGCATGACCGCTTCGTGCGCAACGTCGGGCTGGGGCCGCAGATCCGGCACGTCAACTACGACCCCGGCGCGCCGCTGCACGACCGCTACCGCATGGAGCGGGCGGACGAGTTCCTCGGCGAGCGGGACCGCGCCACGCTGCGGGACATGACGCTGACGATCAACGCCTTCTTCGGCTGGGACTTCAACTCCTGCGAGGCGCTGCGCCAGGGCGAGACGTGGCACCCGATCGACTTCGCCAACGCCTGCCCGGACAGCCAGGTGACGTCGCTGCACTACCACTTCCCATGGATGATCAAGGCGAACCTGCGCTGGTCGCTCTTCTGCGCGGCCACCGACCGGCCGATGCGCAAGAACATGGACTGGGCGCCCTTCTACAAGGTCGCCGACAGCGACAGATCCTCCGCCGAGAAGCTCGCCGAATACGCGGCCATCGCCAACAAGCGCTTCGAGACGGAGAAGTTCCGGCGGTTCTGCAAAAAGCAGCTGAAGGATCTTGACGAGCTGGCCTACGACTTCTTCGGAACGCAGGTCCTGCGCGACGCGATCCGAGAGAAGGTGGTCGCGCTCTTCCCCGAGCACGAGCACGAGGAGTTCACCGAGCTCTTCTGGCAGCGCATCCAGGACTGGCGCGAGCAGGAGGGCCGGCATGGCGATCCGGACGGGTTCTGAGGCGGCACCGTGAGCAAGTCCGCCTCCCGCTGGCATTCCGAGCGCCTCCAGCGCGACATCTCGCTCGTCCGCTGGGGCCATTACGGCCGCCCTGTGCTCCTTTTCCCCACCGCGGGCGGGGACGCGGAGGAGATCGAGCGGATGCACGTCATCGACGCGCTCGCCCCGCTCCTCGAGGCGGGCCGGATCAAGGTCTACTCCTGCGACAGCGTCGCGGGCGCGGCGCTCGCCGCCAAGGAGGGCTCCGAGGAGTATCGTTGCTGGCTCCTAAACGCGTTCCACCACTACGTCGCCCACGAGGTCGTGCCCGCGATCCACTCCGATTGCGGCGGCGCGCAGGACATCGTGGCGGCGGGCGCCTCCATCGGCGCGTTCAACGCCGTCGCCGTGACCTGCCGCTTCCCGCATCTCTTCGGCGCCGCGCTCGGCATGTCGGGCACCTACGACCTGGCCCCCCTGATGGGGATCCGGGGCAACGAGGATTACTACTTCTCCTCCCCGCTCTCCTTCCTGCCGGGGCTCGAGGGCCCGGCGCTCGACCGGCTCCGGCAGCGTTTCGTGCTGATGGCCTTCGGGCAGGGCCGCTGGGAGAGCCCGTCGGAGAGCTGGGCCATGGCCGAGGTGCTGGGCGCCAGGGGGGTGCCGAACCGCGTCGATCCCTGGGGGGCCGAGTGGGACCACGACTGGCCGACATGGCGGGAGATGCTGCCCGCGTACCTCGATGACCTCACGCGCTGACACCGCCGCTCCGCCTCGCCCGCCCCGGCCCCCGAGCCAGGGCCCCGTCCGGACGGCATCCCCCCGGCCCGCGAGGTCCCGGGTCGGACCCCGGACGGGCGAGCCAAGCATCACCCCGAGGAGCCCCGAATGAACGTCCTCTTCGTCGAGCCCGCGTTTCCGGCCAACCAGCGGGAGTTCGTCCGCGCGCTCCATGCCATCGGCGCGACGGTCTGGGGCATCGGGGAGCGGCCCTACGACTGGCTCGACGACGAGACGAAGGGGCGGCTCGCGGGCTACCAGCAGATCGAGTCCGTCACGAACGAGGGTGCGCTGGAATGGGCCGTCCGGGAGGCGCAGTCGCGGTTCTGGGTGGACCGCCTCGAGGCGACCGTGGAGGCGCACACCCTGCCCGCGGCCCATGTCCGGGAGCGCACGCACATCCCGGGCATGTCGGCACGGGCCACGTATCTCTGCCGCGACAAGGTCGCGATGAAGGAGGTGCTCCGCGAGGCGGGGGTGCCCGTCGCCGCATCGGGCGGGGTGCGGAGCCTTCCGGAGGCGCGCGAGTTCGCGGCCGCGGTCGGCTACCCCGTGATCCTCAAGCCCCGGGATTCCGCGGGCGCAGCGGGGACGTACCGCGCGTCGAACGATGCTGAGCTCGAGCAGGCCGCACGCGCCTCGGGCGTGGCCGACGGCGCGCCCGCGGCCATCGAGGAGTTCGTGGAGGGGCATGAGGGCTTCTACGACACGCTGTCGATCCGCGGGGAGCCGCACCACGAGTTCGTCAGCCACTACTATCCGAACGTCCTCGAGGCGATGCGGACGCGCTGGATCTCGCCGCAGATCGTGTCGACGAACGAGGTGGAGGATCCGCGCTACGACGAGGTCCGGCAGATGGGGCGCGCCGTGAACCGGGCGCTCGGGATCGGGACGTCGGCCACGCACATGGAGTGGTTCTTCGGGCCCAAGGGGTTGAAGTTCTCGGAGATCGGCTGCCGTCCGCCGGGCGTCGGGCAGTGGGACAGCTACTGCGCCGGCAACGAGTTCGACCTCTACCGCGAATGGGCCATCGCCGTGTGCCACCACGCGACCGACGCCCGCCCCTCGCGCCGCTACGCCTGCGGGATCATCGCGCTCAGGCCCGAGGGGGACGGCACGATCGCGGGCTACGAGGGGACGGATCACGTCTTCGGGCGCTACGGCGATCTTGTGGTGGGTCAGCATTTCCCCGAGCCGGGCACGCCGACGCAGGCGGTGGAGGCGGGCTACATGGCGAACGCCTGGATGCGGGTGCGCCACGAGAGCTTCGACACGCTCCGCGAGATCCTCGACGACATCGGTCGGACGGTCCGCACGCGCGTGCAGTGACGGTTGGCGCTCGTTCACGAGGAGGCCGAACGCGCCGCCGCCCATGCGGCCGGGCGGTGGAACCGCGGTTCTCACATGTCAGAACGCGTCTCGCCTTGGGGGCGGGGAGTTCGGTCCTGCGCCGTGCTGTAGGCAGTCGAGGCGATATCGCGGCGAATGCGAGACGTCCGGCTCATCGCCGCGGGGCGCGACGCTTGGATCGTTTACACCCAATAGGCCGCGACAGCTTTATTCTTTAGTTCAACTTCGATCATTAAGCATCTGCATAGTCAGACAGATTGCTTCGCAGAGGACTCGTCGAGTGCGTCGCGATGCTGTTTGAGGCTTCCGCCGGCTGTTGATCCGCAAGCTTGAGAACAGTCGGTGGCGTGCGCAGGTATGGCCCCTGCGGTGTAGGCTGAAGCTGCCCTACCGGGCGGGACAAGTTCGGGGTCGGCCCCCGGGGATATGGTACGGCGTCCTCGCACATGTCGTCGCTCGGTCTTCATTAGACATTGAAGGTCGGGCCTAGTTGGGCCCGCATCATCGGATCCTTCCCCTTCCAGATGCACCGGTCACGACCTCCTTAATCCTCTCCGTCGAGATACCGACGCCCGAAGCGCTTCCGGCCGAGCCTGGCTCGCGCTAGCTGGCGGGCGGAATTGGGAGACGCTGCCATGTCCGCCTGGCTCGAAGGGATCATCGAACAGTACGGTTTCGCGGCCGTGGCACTGGGCACGGCGCTCGAGGGGGATGCGGCAGCGCTCGCGGGCGGCATGCTCGCGTATCGCGGCCTCCTGCCGCTCTGGCCCGCGGCCGGCGCCGCGATGGCGGGCGCGTTCTTCTCCGACATCATGATCTACGCCCTGGCGCGCCACCACCGCGATGCACCGCGCGTACGCGGCGCGGTGGACCATCCCCGGATCGCAGGTCTCGTCCGTCGCCTGTCGCGGAACCTGGTCGTCTTCGCACTCGTCTTCCGCTTCATTCCCGGAATGCGGACGGTAGGGCCCGTCTCCCTCGCCGTTCTCGGCTTCGGTCCCGTGCGCTACGTCGCCTGCGCGGCCGCGTCTTCCGTCCTGTGGGGGATCGCGGGGGTCATGCTGGGGTACTTCCTCGGGCATACCGTAGAGCTCATCTTCGGCGAGCTCGAGCGGATCGAGCACGCCTTGATCCTGCCGGCGCTGCTGGCCGCCGCGGGGGCGGCGGGCGTCCTGTTCTGGCGTCGCGGGACGGCGCGGGCCACCTCGGATCGCCGGTGACGCGGGGCGGGAGGCTACCGGAGCGGTCGGCATGCAGTGTCGATCAACGCATGTGAGGAGCCATCAGCCTCGCCGCGACCCGTTTCGTCCGCTACCGACTGCAACTCGGAGGGATGTGAAGCAGCTCCGGGGTCCTTAAGGCGCTTGAGGTCCCTGCGGCCCTCAGGACAACCGCAAGTTTCTCGCTAGGTCTGGCATCATCACTTACGGCGTGAACTCCCATCCACTATCGAACTTCGGATCGTAGGCAACTGAATTGTACAAAGGGCCGGGTGAGTATCGGGATCCGCCCGGGAACCAGCAGGTTGGTGGCCGGGATCCGGCACGCAGGCCCGAACTGCTCACCCGGCCGTGGCCGCGGAGCTACGTCGCGCGGCACGCGGAGGCGGCGCTCGCCGGCATCCGCCCTGCTACCGTTCGACGTCCCGCACCCGGGGCGCGTGGACGCGGGTGCGGATCAGCGCGGCCGCCGCAGCGCCGGCCAGCGCGCCGTAGAGGTGCGCCTCCCAGGAGACGCCGGCCCGGCCGGGCAGGACGCCCCAGATCATCGCCCCGTAGAGCATGCCGACGAGCAGCGCGGCACCCAGCGTCACCGGCGAGCGGTCGATCAGCCCGCGCGCGACGAGGAAGCCGAACCAGCCGAACACCAGGCCCGAGGCGCCGATATGGATGGCGGGGCTTCCGAGCAGCCAGACGAGCGCGCCCCCTGCGCCGACGATCACCGCGTTGACCGCCACGAGCGCCCGCGTGGCCGTGGCCGCCAGCAGGGAGCCCATGACCAGCAGCGGGGGCGTGTTGGACATCAGGTGCCCGAAGCTGCCGTGGAGGAGCGGCATCCCGGCTATCCCGTCGAGCCCGGTGACCTCGCGCGGGATCAGTCCGAAGGTCGGGTTGAGCCTGTAGCCCACGGCCCAGTTGACCGCCTGCACCGCCCAGAGGGCGGCCACGAAGGCGCCGAGCACGGCGAGCCGCGAGACGAGGACGCGCATTGGCGAGCGTTGGGGCATGGCGTCGAGCCTAGCCGGCGCGGGCATCCGGGCAAGGCTGCCATCGAAGTGGAAAGGAGGTCCGCACTGGGGATCCTCGCCCCGCGGCGATGCTAGCTGGGCCATAAGGGACCGCAAGCTCCACCTTTATGCCGCAAGATGGGCAGACCCGGACGGCCAGAGATGGACCGCCGAACCAGCCGCGCCGGCGAAGGGATCTCACCTGTCGCCGGTGGTCAGCCACCGGTAGGCACGATCGCATCGGAGGTGTGGACGGCGTGCGGGTGGTCGATCCACTCCGTCGATCTCTCCGAAGGCGAGGCCTACGGAGGGTGGTCCCGAGATGCGGCCGGTCCGGCCGCCTGCGTCGCCATGCCGACACCGGAACTCCGCACGGCGACGCGCCCGGCCACGGGGAGGAGACGCAGCCCATCGCCCGGTGCGCCGCTCGCCCCCCTCGTCGCCTTAAGCCAACGATCGGGCCTCCGACCGATCCGGAACCGGCACGGGCATGGTCCGCCCTCGAGCGGACCCAAGGCGGATCGTCAGATCAGGGAACGCGCTCAGGCCGCCATGCCCGCACCCGCCCGCGGCACAGCGAAGCCGATCCGCGCGTCCTCGCCGAGGCCGGTGTTGCGACGGATCACCTCCGCCAGCGTCCGGGTGCCGCGCACGATCTCGAGGCCCTCCTCGCCGAAGGTCTCCGCATTGTGGACGCTTTCGGCGAGCAGGGGATTGGTGAGCGCCTGCGTGAACGCGTCGTTGGCGACCATCGTGGTCAGAAGCTCGCCCATCATGGCGCCGCCACCGTAGCCTTCCGCGAACAGTCCGACGAACCATTCCAGCCGGTCCACCTCGCCGTAGAGCCCTCGCAGCGTCGCCGCGTCCTCGCGCTCCCCCGTCAGCTCCTCGAAGCTCGCGTAGGGCCGCAGACCGTAGTGACGGCGGTAGGCGTTGAACGAGGGCAGCCGGCAGCGCCGCCCCATCTCCACGCTCAGACGCTTCACGTCGCGCCCGCCCTCCTCCTGCCTGGCCAGCAGGAAGGGCGCCGTGTTGTGCAGCCCGATCCGCCCGGCGGGCTGCGCGGATGCGGCGAGCAGGACGTCGTCCAGGCCCAGCCGGACGAGCCGGGCGTTCGCCCCCACGAAGTCCGCCTCCCGGAGCTCCTCGTCGCGCACCACCAGCCGCTCGGGGATCAGGTCGTGCCAGCGGTAGAGCAGCGCGAACTCCACCGAGATGTGGTTGGTGCGGTACCATCGCTCCCGCTCGGCCATGCCGGGCCGCGCCTCGAGCGGCACCGGCAGCGGCGCGATGTGAACGATGTAGTCGCCGATCACGATGTTGAGCAGCACCGCGATCGAGACGTTGCGCGCGGCCTGGAACACGCGCTCGTCGTCCCACTCGGGATGGGCGCGCGCCAGGATGCCCGCGGTGCGGTTGTGCTCCCGCACCCACAGCGCGTTCATCGCGGCTTGCCCGATCGTGGAGTTGCCGTGCTCCAGCCCGACGGCGAAGGCATGGCGCTTGACGTCGTCGGTCCAGTGACCCGTCACCCGGTCGAAGTTGGCCGGCGTGTAGAGCCCGGGGCCTTCGGGCCCCGGCGCGTAACGGTCGGCCAGCACCACCTCGCCGTCCCGCTCCTCGAAGAGCCGCGCAGGCCAGATCTCCCCGCCGATCTCCTGCGTGCGGAGGCGTCCGCGAAGTGCCGGTTCCTCGGACCCGAGCCGCAGCATCCGGGCCTGCACCTCGCCCGCGCCGTAGATCTGATTGAGGTCGATCTCGTGGTTGCTCTCGTTCTCCCGGAAGAAGCGCTCGGGCCCCGGCTCCCACTTGGTGCGGAGGAACCCGTCCGTGAACCACTGGGCGAAGAAGGCGAACAGGATGCTGGTGTCGGCGGCCGGGCGGAACTCCCGCCGCTCGAAGAGCCGCGCGACCGCGTCCATGTCGGGCTCGGCCGGGGCATGGTCGGCCGGGGCGGCGCCGAGGTGGCGGCCCGAGAACGTCCGGTCCACGAGGCCCGGCCAGGTGACGTAGTCCGCCGCCATGGAATGGGGGCGCGGGCGGGTCCGAGCGGCGTAGGCGTAGCGATTGACGATCCGGCGGGTCAGCGCGCCGCGCAGGGCGGGCGAGCGTCGCAGGAGGCCGAGCACTCCGCGGCTCGCCCAGTCGGGCATGCGGGAGATGAGCGATGTCACGTCCATGGCTGGTCCCTCCGTGTCAGACGGGCGTGCTCCCATCGGTCCGGGCTACGCCGGGGCGGCGGCTTCGCCCGCACCGGCGAGGTCGTCCCGGGGGGCATGGGTGCAGAGCCGCAGCACCGACAGGGACGTGAGCGCGCCGATCGTGGCCGCCAGCCCGCCGGCATAGACGAGGGCGAGCCGGGTTTCGGCCGCCCCACCGCCCGCGGCGCGGTGCTCGTGCACCAGGGCGGCGACGCAGAAGAGCGATGCGGCGTGCAGCAGCGGCAGCGCGGCCGACCATCGCGCATCGGCGCCCGCGTCGTCCCGCGCCTCGGCGGCGTCGAGGGCCAGCAGCAGGAAGGCGGCCTGCGTCGCCGACAGGAGGAGGCGGGGCAGCTCCTCGGCCGCGGTGAACCGCAGGGCCGGGCCGGGATCGGCGGCGAACTGCTCCCACACCGCGCCGGGTGCCAGCAGGTTGGAGGCGAGATTGTAGATCACGAGGCAGAGCACGGCCGCGCCCCCGCCCATCAGCGCCGCCGAGGCCACCGGAACGATCCGCGCCCGCACACCCTTGCCCGCACCGGGCCAGGTCCCCCGCCCGATGCGCCGGGAGCGGCGCCGGGCGGCCACGTACATCGCGACGCCGTAGGTCAGGGACGCCGTCACCGCGTAGTTGAGCGCCGTCATGAAGACGGTCGGACCCTCGGCGATCCGCAGGAGGTTCGCCCCCGCCCCGCCCACCGCCATGGCGAGCACCGCCACGATGGCCGCGATGGCGATGAGATCGAAGTCCCGCGCCGCGCGGCGCTCGTCCTCCCGCACGCGGCGCAGGTAGCGCGCGAGGCTCTCGGCGGCCTCGTCCCCCTGCGGCATCGTGGAGGACCGCTCGAGGTAGAGCATCATCAGGGCGCAGATGTGCTTGGCGATGGTCTCCGCCTCGCTCACGGCCCCGCGCCAACGCTCTTCGAGCGCGCGGCGCCGGGTCTCGGCGTCGGCCAGCCCCGTGCCGGGCCCCGTGGCCAGAAGTTCGGCGACCACCTTCCCGTCGTCGCCCCCCTGGGTCTGCAGGCGGGAGGCGGCCGCGAGGATGTCGAGCTCCAGGTCGAGCGAGCCGATCTCGCGCTCGATCTCCTCCTCGAGCCGGGCGTAGCGCCCGCGCAGGCTCTCCTCCGGCCAGACCCGGTGATCGACGATCCAGGCCCGGTAGGCGATGATCTTGACGAGCGCCTCCCGCAGCCGGTCGACCCGCGCCGCCTCCCCCCGCCCGAGGCCGGCGCGCGCATCCCGCAGCCGCTCCGCGATGCGGCGGCGCTCGGTCTGCCCGACGAGGCCGGCGCCGAGGTCTTCGAGCCCGAGCGGGATCCCGACCATGATGTCGCGCCGCGAGAACAGGCTGTCGGGTATGCCGACCGAGCGGTGGGCGAGCCGGCGAAGCTTCCCCTCGACGGTGCTGAAGCCCTTGATCCCGGTGTTGGGGATGAGCCCGACCATCACCAGGCTGACGTAGAGCGGCAGGGCGTCGCCGGTTCCGCCGGGCACCGAGAGGAGCAAGGCGATCAGCCGTCCGCCGAGGAGGCACAGCGCCCCGTAGATGCACAGCAGGAGCGACGTGTAGACGAGGTACGCCCGCAGGAAGACGCTCCAGTTCCGGATGTCGGCCGGCGTCAGCAGGTCCAGCATCCTGTGGAGCTCCCGGGCCTGTCCGTAGCTCGGACGGTTGAACTGGTCCCAGGAGAAGACGCAGATCACCACCGCGCCCGCCACGAGCGCCGTCATGTATTCGTTCAGGGGCCAGTGCAGCATGTCAGCCTCCCTCTCCGGTATCAGCTGTTTTTGCCCTTCGGCTTCTCGAGCCCGTCGGTCGGGACGGGGCCGCAATCGGTGCGGATGTGGGGGTTGCAGGGGGAGTGCTGGGCGAGGCGCACGGGCTCCGGGGGCGCCTCGCCCGTGCCGGTGGCAAGGGCCGCGGCCGCGGCGAGGATGGGCAACGTGACCATGTCTTGCGCCTCCCGGGGATCACGGCCGCCGAGGCGGCCCTTTCGCATCAGGAGGATAGCAAAGACCCGGTCAGGACCGGCGTGAGTTCTCCGTGAATTCCCCGCTAGCGGAACGCCCCCCCGGCGCCGGCGTCCGTGATCGCCGGCACGCTTCGCACCGTGCGGCCGGCCCTCTCCGGACCGGCCACCTCCTCTCGGATGCCATCACCCTCGTCCGCACGGTCGGCAGCACCCCCTGCCCGCGCGAAACTGCATCAGCCCGGGCGCCAACGCGCGCCCGCGCGCGCAGCTCTGCCGGCAGGGTTCGGGACCCTCGTGGCGTTGTCCGCGATGCGGTTCGAGACGGGCCTGGCTCAGAATTCGTTCGAGATGAGGGGTCCGGCTCCGCGACAGCGATGACGGCGTCGCAATCCGCATCGCCGTGCACCTGCCGCCCACCTCCCTCGAGGGGATTCCGGCCGTGGTCTAGTGAACCGTCAGGAGGAAGGGGGACTCCGGATCATCCACCCTCGGGCGCGCCATAGTTGGCACCGGAGTCGGCATGAACTGCGAGGCCCACATCCTGCCGGTCGCGCCGGGCCGGAGCCCCGACATCTTCGGCATCAGCACGCCGGAGATTTTCGTCGGTAAGCTCGTATCGCAGGCCACCGAGGTCGGTGAGGACCGGGACGGGCGGCCCTCTGCCCATTTCCGAAACAGAGCGACCACGCGGGTACCGAGATGACGGCCGACCTCCTCCGCCGGGCGCACCCAAGAGGTTCGACCGCGAGGCCCGGCGGCAGCCAACCTAGGTCCGTAGCCCCACCGCCCCCCGTATGGGGACGGATCCGCTCCGCGCGGTGGTACCTGGGCGGTTATCCCTGCGGGATGCGGAGATTCTGGCCGGGGTAGATCTCGTCCGGGTCCTTCAGCATCGGACGGTTCGCCTCGAAGATCTCGTTGTAGCGGGCGCCGGAGCCGAGCATCTCCTCGGCGATCTTCCACAGGCTGTCGCCCTTCTTCACCTCGTAGAAGACTGGATCGTCGCCCTCGAGATCCTCCTCGACTGCCGCGACGCCCTCGACGTTGCCGGCCGCGAGGATGATCTTCTCCTTCTCCTCCTGCGAGGCGGCGTTGCCGGTCACGCGAACCTTGTCGCCCTCGACCTTCAGCTCGACGTTCGACGCGTCCAGCCCGAGCTCGTCGAGCTCCTTGCGCAGCGCCTCCTCGTCCGGGCCCTCGGCCGCCTCGGCGCGGCCCGGGATCAGCTTCTTCCCCGCGCTCTTGACGAAATTCCAGATACCCATGAGCCCCTCCGGTCGATGTATGCAGGCACGACCCTGCGTCAGGCGGGCGGAATCCTCAAGGTTGCGGGACGAACCGGTAGGGGCCCTCCGGTCACGGCACCGCCCGGGAGGCGGACCTCGCCGCGGTTCCCGATCCCGCGACCTCGTTCAGACGTGCGGTCGCATCCGTACGGGCGGAAGGCCCCCCTGCCGGAGGCGTGGGAGCCCGTGGCCCCTCTGCGCACAGACATCAGGGAACCCCGCGCTCATCCGGTGCCCACGCTTGTGGTTCCCATGGCTGCGTCCTCCGAACCGATCGGGCAACGTCTGACCGAGCCGATCCCGGCGCCACCCCGTGCAGGGTAGCTCGAGGCCGATCAGCCCTTCACGGCTCCCTCCGCCAGTCCCGAGACGAGCCAGCGTTGGGCGACGAGGAACACCACGGTGATCGGCAGGCCCGAGAGGATCGCGGCGGCGGCGAAGTCGCCCCACAGGTAGCGGAACTCGTTGAGGTAGAGGCGCGAGCCCACCGCCAGCGTGAGCTGGTCCTCGGAGCGGAGCAGCACCGAGGCGATGGGGTAGTCGTTGACCACCATGATGAAGCTCAGCACGAAGACAACCGCCACGATGGGCACGGCAAGCGGCAGGAACACGAGGCGGAACGTCTGCCACGGCGTCGCCCCGTCGATCTGCGCGGCGCGGTCAAGCGCAGGGTCGAGCCCGTCGAAGTAGCCCTTGATCGTCCAGATGTGCATCGTGATCTGGCTCATGTAGACGAGGATCAGCGCGGTATGCGCGTCGATGCCCAGAAGCGGCGTCACCTCGCCCAGGTCGTCGAAGATGGCGAACAGCGCGACGAGCATCAGCGTCGTGGGGAACATCTGGATGATGAACAGCGCGTCGAGCATCCCCGCCCGGCCGCGGAAGCGAAGGCGGGCGAAGGCGTAGGCCGAGACGGTGGCGAGCGCCACGATGCCCACCGAGGCGAGCGTGGCCACCTTCACGCTGTTCCACATCCAGCGCAGCACCGGATAGGGCGGCTCGACCACGGTTCCGTCCTCGCGGGTATAGGGCTGCCCGAAGGCGAGGTACCAGTGCTCCAGCGTCGGGTTCTCGGGGATCAGCGACCCGGTGGTGAAGTTGCCTTCCCGCAGCGAGATCGAGACGACCATCAGGAACGGGAAGAGGATCAGCGCGAGGAACGCGAGCAGGAAGGCGTGCGCCGCGATCTTCTTGAGCCGCAGCGTGGCGGGGCGCTCGACGATCATCGGCGTGTCCTCACGGTGCCGTCCTCCGGGCCGCCGCGCGGCGCATGAGCACGAAGTTGGCGTAGGCGAGCGCGGCGACGACGATGAAGATCAGGAGCGTGATGGCGCCGGCGAGGCCGAACTGCTGGCCCGAGTCCATGAAGGCGATGCGGTAGGTGAAGGAGCCGAGGATGTCCGTCTGGCCCGCGGGGATGATCGTTCCGGGGATGTCGGGCAGGCCGCGCGTGAGCAGCAGGATCAGCACGAGGTTGTTGAAGTTGAACGCGAAGGTCGCGATCAGCAGCGGCAGGAAGGGCGGCAGGATCTGCGGCAGCGTGATGGTGAAGAAGACCCGGACCGCGCTCGCGCCCTCGAGGGCCGCGGCCTTCTTGTGGTCCTCCGGCACGCCCTGGAGGAAGCCCATCGCGAGAAGCATCATGTAGGGGTAGCCGAGCCAGACGTTGACGACGACGATCATCGTCCGCGCCAGCCCCGGATCGGTGAACCACTCGGGCCGGATGCCGAAGAGGGCCTCGAGTATCAGGTTAACTTCGCCGAAGTTCTGATTGAAAAGGCCGCGGAAGACCAGGATCGAGATGAACGCGGGCACCGCGTAGGGAAGGATCAGCGCGACGCGGTAGATCTCGCGCCCCGCCAGGTGCGGCCATTGCAGGATCGACGCCAACGTCAGGCCGAGCGCGAAGGTGAACGCCATCGACAGGAACGCGAAGGCCACCGTCCAGACGAAGATCGAGCCCATCGGCCCGCGGATGCCGTCGGAGGCGAAGATGCGCTCGAAGTTCTCCAGCCCGACCCAGACGCGCCAGCCGGGGGCGACCGCCTCGCCTTCGGCGTCGCGGTAGAAGCCCGTCTCGTGGTCGGGGGCGAGCACGGTGCCGTCGGCGCCCACGAGCGTGCCGTCCCCGGCGCGGGTGAACTCCGGCACGACCGTGGCGAAGTCGCGGATGCCGGAGTTGCGCAGCGCCGTCCCGTCGGGAAGCGTGACCTCCACGGCGCCCAGCCCGTCACGGAGGCGGACGGCCTCGCGCCGCTCCAGGATGTCGGCCGGTGGGGCGTCCACCGCGTCGGCGGCGACCTCCGCCTCGCCTCCGTCGAGCGCGACGGGCTCCGAGAGGAACCCGCCCTCCCCCTCCGGGAAGAAGATTCGGTACGCGTCGCCCTCGCGGGCCACGGCGAAGGGCCGCGCGGTGCCCTCGGCGACGGAGGATCGGGAGAGGATGACGGCCGTCGCCCGCTCGTAGGTGAGCAGGTTGAACGAGGAGTAGTTCGTGAAGCCGAGCGCGATCGTGTAGACCACCGGGAAGGCGATGAATACGGCCACCGCCACGAGCCCCGGCAGCACGAAGCGCACGGCGTAGAAGGCGGGGCGGGCGAAGACGACCGCGACGAGGGCCGCCAGCACCACGAGCACGGCACCCAGGAGCGCCTGTCCGCCCATGTAGAGCGAGAACCCCGCCCACAGGATGGCGAGCGCCACGAGCGCCAGCAGCCCCATGCCCGCCCAGCGGCGCCAGCCGGGCGCGCGGGGCTCGGCGAGAGGCGGCTGATCGAGCGTGGCCGTCATGGGGCGGTCACCGCGCGCGCAGCCCGCGGGGACGACGCGACGTGCCGTGTCGGTGGCGGCCCGGAAACCCGTCCCGGGCGGGCGGCGCCTGCCAGCTCGCCCCAGCCCCCCCGCGCGGACGGACCGCACCGGACGGGCGTCGCGGACGCGCCCAGAAGCGGAGCCGGACCGACGCCAGGGAGGCGGAGCTCCGGCCAACGGTCCCCGGCCGGATCGCGCGGGGACGGGTGTCCGGCCGCCCTTGGGGGACCGTCGGAGGGCGGCAGAAGGGCGGCGACCGGCATCGCCCCGTTCCTCCGCGCCCCTACCCTCACTCGCCCAGGATCCGCGCCGCCGCGTCGTCGAGCGCTTCCTGCGGCTCCTGCGCCTGCGAGGTGATGTTGGTGAGCGCGGGCGCCATCGCGGCCCAGAACGCACCCATCTCCGCGTTCGACGGCATCGGCACGGCGCTTTCGGCGACCTCCAGCATCCCCGCGATGCGCGGGTCGTCCTGCGCCTCCGCCGCCGAGACGTCGGCGAGCGCGCCGAGCATGCCGTTCGCGTTCCAGGCGGCGAGCCCCTCGTCCGTGAGGAGGTAGTTCTCGATCAGCTCCACCGCGAGATCCGGGTTCGGAGAAGCCGCGTTGACGGCCATGGCCACCACGCCGAGGAAGGGCGGCGCTTCCTGCCCGTCGACGGCGGGGATCGGCGCGACCTCGTACTCGATGCCCGACTCGGTGAGCGGGCCCCAGGCCCACGGGCCGTTCAGCACCATCGCCACCTCGCCGCGGTTCATCGCGGCGTCCATCACCCCGTAATCCACGCCGGGCGGCATCACTCCCTCCTCGATCAGGCGGTCGAGCACCGCCGCGCCCGCCACGGCCCCTTCGGTGTTCACGCCGGTCCGCGAGCCGTCATAGGAGCCATCGACCTTCTCGAAGGCGAAGCCGCCGCCGGCCATCAGGAGCGGCATCGTGAAGTAGGTGTTCGTGTAGTCCCAGAGGATCGGGGTCACGCCCTCGGGAACGTCCATCGCCATCACCTCCTCGAACGAGGCGGGCGGAGTCTCGACATGCGCGGTGTTGTAGATCAGGTGCACCGCCTCCGCCGAGACGGGGTAGCCCCAGACGCGCCCGTCGAAGCTCACCGCCTCCATCGCGGTGGGCAGCACCCCGTCGGCCCAGTCGGCCGAGGGCTGGACCGGCGCGATCAGCCCGCCCGAGGCCCACTCGCCGAAGCGGTCATGCGCCCACATCACGATGTCGGGCCCGTCGCCCGTGGCCGCGGCCTGCTGGTACTTCTGCGGCAGGTCCGGGTCGACCTCCTCGACCGTGACGGGGATGCCGTAATCCTCGGTGAACACGCCTGCCGCCTCCCGCAGCGCGGCGGTGTCGCGGTTCGCGCCGATCCAGATCGTGAGCCCGTCCTCCTGCGCGAGCGCGGGCAGGGCCGGGAGCGCGACCGAGGTGACGAGGATGGCGAGCGCGGTGCGGTGCATGTGGTCCTCCCTGGACGTCCGGGCGGCCGCGACGTGGCGCCGCGTGCCGCCCCTCGGAATCATCGTGCCGCGAAGTCCGGTGAGCGCGCAACGGGCAAGGGGCGAAGACGGCGCCGGGGCACCGACATCCTCGGCGGCGGGGGAGCCCTCCGGACTCCGGCCTCCCTCCACCGGCACGGGCTCGAGAGGGGCAAACTCATCTTGCCAGCGGCGGACTGGCCCGCGCCCGCACGGCTCGGCGGACGGACGAGGATCACGGTTTCCATACGCCGCCCGGACCCGAGCGTTCATCGGCCCGCCGGGCAGGGCCGGAACGGACCATGCGGTGCCAAGCCCACTCCAAGAGCGACCGCCAGGGCGTCGCCGCTCCCGTATCCTCGCCCGGCGCGGTCTGCTACGTCTGACGGGGTGCGAGGCGGGGGAGGAACGATGACGGACGCGCTGAACGTCAGGGGGCTGGTGAAGGCCTACGGCGAGACGAAGGTGCTCCACGGGGTCGACGCCTCGATCCGGGAGGGGGAGTTCCTCGTGCTCGTCGGCCCCTCGGGCTGCGGCAAGTCCACGCTGCTGAACTGCATTGCCGGGCTCGAGGAGACGACCGCCGGGACAATCGAGATCGCCGGAAGGGACGTCACGCGCCTGCCCCCGCGCGAGCGCGACATCGCGATGGTGTTCCAGTCCTACGCCCTCTACCCGACGATGTCGGTGGCCGAGAACATGGCCTTCGGGATGCGCGTGCGCGGCGTGCCCCGCGATGCCCGCCGCGCCCGGGTCGAGGAGGTGGCCGCGCTGCTCCAGATCGAGCCGCTGCTCGACCGCCGCCCCTCGCAGCTCTCGGGCGGGCAGCGTCAGCGCGTCGCCATGGGCCGAGCCCTCGTCCGCGACCCGGCCCTGTTCCTCTTCGACGAGCCGCTCTCCAACCTCGACGCAAAGCTCCGCGTGGAGATGCGCGCCGAGATCCGGCGCCTCCATTCCACCACCGGCGCCTCGATCGTCTACGTCACCCACGACCAGATCGAGGCGATGACGCTCGCCACCACGATCGTGGTGCTCGAGGGCGGACACGTGCAGCAGGCGGGCAGCCCGGAGGAGATCTACGACGCGCCGGCCAACACCTTCGTGGCGGGGTTCATGGGCTCCCCGGCGATGAACCTCGTGCCGGCCGAGGTGGACGGCGCCATGCTCCGCTTCGAGGGCGGCGGCGCGCTGGCGCTCGATGCCGCGCCCCCGGGCCTGCCCCGCGGCCCGGTCGTCGCAGGCATCCGCCCGGAATCCTTCGCACTCGCCACCGGGGAGGGCGGGCTCCGCGTGCGGCCCGACAGCGTGGAGAACACCGGGTCCGACACCTATCTCCGCTTCGCCCTCGCCGGGCGCCCGGTGACCGCGCGACTTCCTGCCCGCGCGCCCGTCGACGCGGACGGCACGGCGCTCGACGTCGCTCCGGGCGCCATCACGTTCTTCGAGCCCGGCGAGGCGGGACGCCGCATCGCCTAGTAAGGCGCAAGCGGCGTGTCATGGGGAGCGCATGGCCCGCTTGACGGGACCTCGGCCAGACAGGGCATGCGCTTCGTCCCGCACCGCCACAAGCCGGGTAACGGCGGCAACCGGCCATGCGGGAGCCACCGGTGCGTCGAGGCTCGCCCCATTCAAAGAAACTGCCCGTCTGTCGTCTTTCCGAAGCGTCACGGCGTCGAGGTCCATGTACGCCTGATCCAGGGCGGTTGCGCTCCTCGCGCGGATTGTAAGCACATCGGCAGCTGGGTCGCCCCACACGCTCCAGTCCTCCCGGGTCCCGGTGGGACCCGGGTCCGTCCACCCGCAGCGCCGAGAGGTGCAGGCGCTTCTCGATGCGACGACGGACAACACCAGCGACGGCGCCTCCTGCGGCGCAGGCCGTCGATCCCCGCCCGACCCGGTGCCGCAGGACCCCCGGACCGCCGCCGTCCCGCCCGGCGTGCTCAACTCGCGGCCCCGCCGCCCGGCATACTGTCGCGTACGCACCCGGAGGCGGCACGGCGCCCCTTTTGTCGCGGAAGAAATAGGCATCGGCTCGCAATTCGCCCGATCCGATCGGCGCCGTCGTTTACGAAGGGCGCCGCCGCCCCACCACGTCCCGGGATGGACGCATCGCCCAATCACACGGTCGCCCGGGCCTTCGTGCCGCCCGTAACCCGCGCCCCACAGGCGCACGCGGCCGAGGCGGGAGCCACCGCCGACGCGGCGTCGCCCGCGCCGCTTGCCACCGCCGCCCCGGTCCACCCCCGGCCCGCCGTGGAGCTCGACGGCGCCTCGGTCGTGTTCGGCTCCGGGGAGGGCGCCGTCACCGCGCTCGCGCCGACCTCGCTGCGCATGGAGTCGGGCGACTTCCTCGCCCTCGTCGGACCTTCGGGCTGCGGCAAGTCCACCATCCTGCGCCTCGTCAGCAACCTCCTCCGCCCGACCGACGGGCTCGTCCTCGTCGGCGGCAAGGAGGCGGGGGCCAAGGCGCTGCGCCTCGGGATGGCGTTCCAGAACCCCACCATGCTTCCCTGGTTGACCATCGAGCAGAACGTGATGATGCCGCTCAAGATCGTGCCGCCGTTCAAGAGCACGTTCAGGGCGGACAGGCGGGGCGCCTTCCGCGACCGGGTGCACGAACTCCTGCGCGCGGTTGGGTTGGAGGGCTTCGCGGGCCACTACCCGTGGCAGCTCTCGGGCGGGATGCTCCAGCGCTCGAACCTCTGCCGCGCGCTGATCCACGAGCCGGACCTGCTGCTGCTCGACGAGCCCTTCGGCGCGCTGGACCAGTTCACCCGCGAGGAGCTCTGGCAGATCATGCAGGACCTCTACCTGGAGCGCGCGCCCACCGTGCTCCTGGTGACGCACGACCTGCGCGAGGCGGGCTTCCTCGCCAACCGAATCTGCGTGATGAGCGCGCGGCCCGGCCGCATCATCTCGGACCAGGCGGTCGCCCTGCCCCGGCCGCGCGACATCGACACGATCTACGACCCCGCCTTCGTCGAGATGACCCACGGCCTGCGCGAGCTGATCGCGCAGGTGCGCGAGCCCGGAGCGCAGCCGTGACCGACGCCGCCCGCACCCGCCTTCTCTCGGTCTCGCTGATCGTGGGGTTCTTCCTCCTCTGGGAAGTCCTCTGCCTCGTCCTCGGCGTCTCCGACCTCGTACTGCCGCGGCCATCCGAGATCCTCGTCACGCTCGTCACCCGCTTCCCCGTGCTCTGGCCGCACATCCTCCAGACGCTCTCCTCGACGCTGCTGGGCTTCTCGCTGGGCGTCATCATCGGCGTGACGCTCGGAGTGCTCGTGGGCACGTCGAAGGTCGCCTACGCGGTGGCCTATCCGCTGCTCGTGGGCTTCTCCTCGATCCCCAAGGTCGCTGTCGTCCCGATCTTCGTGCTGTGGTTCGGCTCCGGCACCACGCCCGCGGTGCTCACCGCGATGGTGATCTGCGTCTTCCCCATCGTGGTGAACATCGCCACGGGCCTCGCCACCACCGAGCCCGACCTGGAGGACGTGCTCAAGACGCTCGGCGCCTCGAAGTCGGAGATCCTCTGGAACGTGGGCCTGCCGCGCACGATGCCCTACTTCTTCGCCTCGCTGAAGGTCGCGATCACGCTGTCCTTCGTGGGCGCCGTGCTTTCGGAGACAGTCGCCTCCAACCGCGGCATCGGCAACGTGATGATGACCGCGTCCTCGAACTTCCAGGTATCGCTCGTCTTCGCGGGGCTCATCATCCTCGCGCTGATGGGCGTGGCCCTCTACGCCGTGTTCGCCCTGCTGGAGAAGCGGGTGACGGGCTGGGCGACACGCGGCGCGGACATCGCCGTGACCTGACCGCACCCGCGGCCCTCTCCGCTTCCCCCGGAGCGGCCCCGCCGGTGCGGACGCGCGGCCACCTTCGGTAACCAGTGACGAACCAGGCAAGAACCGACCGACAGGGAGACCCACATGCGACACGCCGTCCTCACCGCCCTCCTGCCCCTCCTCGCGGGCGCCGTACCGGCCCTCGCCGAGATGACCGACATCCGCTTCACCCTCGGCTGGAAGACGCAGGGGAGCGACGCGCCGTTCCTGCTCGCGCTTCACAAGGGCTACTTTGAGGAGGAGGGGCTGAACGTCTCCATCGACCAGGGTGAAGGCTCGGCGGCGACCGTCACGCGGATCATGGGCGGCGCCTACGACGCGGGCTTCGGCGACATCAACGCCATCATCCAGAACGCCGCCGCCCGCCCCGGCGAGGCGCCGGTGATGGTCTACCAGCTCTGGAACCGCCCGCCCTTCGCCATCGTGACCCCGAACAGCGCCGGCATCGAGACGCCGGCCGACTTCGAGGGCAAGACGCTCGGCGGCGCGCAGGGCACGCCCACCACGCGGCTCTTCCCCGTCTTCGCCGAGATCAACGGCGTCGACCTCGACGCGGTCGCCCAGGAGAACATGGCCCCCAACCTCCAGGAGCCGATGATGATCCGCGGCGACATCGACGGGGCCTTCGTGTTCACCTCCACGAGCTGGTTCAACCTGATCGCCAACCGGCAGGACCCGGCCGCCGACTACACGTGGTTCAACTTCGAGGACTACGGGATGGATCTCTATTCCAACGGCCTGATGGTCTCGCGCGAGCTGCTGGCCGAGGATCCGGAGGCCGTCGCCGGTCTGGTGCGGGCGGTGAACAAGGCGACGCTGGAGATCGCCGAGGGGCAGGACGAGGCCGTCGAGGCCATCCTCGCCTTCGACAACCTCGTCGACCCGGAGCTCGAGCGCGCCCGGCTGGAGTTCGCGATGACGAACCTCATGAACGCGCCCGAGGTGGACGAGATCGGCATGGGCGACCTGGTCGACGAGCGGCTCGCCCGCTCCATCGGCATCGTGGCGCAGGGCTACGAGCTGGAGCGCCAGCCCGAGCCGTCGGAGATCTTCGACCGCTCCTTCCTGCCCCCGCTGGAAGAGCGCGGCTTCTCCGTCACCCTGAACTGACGGAGGCCCGCCGGCGCCCCTCTCCGGGGGCCGGCGGACCGGGCGACGTGACCGACGCGCAGCTAATCGAGGGCGGCCTCGTCCTCGTGGAGAACGCCCGCTGGGAGGCGGTTTCGCTCCTCGTCGAGGAGGGGCGGATCGCGGCCCTCCTGCCCCCCGGCGAGGCGGCGGGGCACGCCCGGCGGGTGGACGCCTCCGCCCGCCTCGTTCTGCCCGGCCTCGTCAACGGGCATACCCACTCCCACGGCGCCCTGGGCCGCGGGGGCGTCCCCGACGACATGGTGCTCGAGACGTTCCTATCGGGCTGCGGCTGGCTCTCGGCCGCGCGCGACGCGGACGACCTCGCGCTCTCGGCGCAGCTCTCCGCCGTCGAGCTGATCCGCCGCGGCTGCACCGCCTGCTACGACCTGTGCATCGAGCTGCCGGGCCCCACGGCGGAGGGCATCCACGCGGTCGCCGGCGCCTACGAGGCCGCCGGCCTTCGCGCCGTGGTCGCGCCGATGATCGCCGACCGCACGATCTACGAGGCGCTTCCGGGCCTCCTCGACGCCTTCGAGCCGCCGCTCCGCGAGGCCGTCGCCGCCCTCTCCCTGCCCCCCTGGCCCGAGCTCGTGGCCACCTGCGCCGAGGCCGTCCGACGCTGGCCCACCGGCTCGGGCCGCGTCCGCCCCGGGATCGGCCCTGCCATCCCGCTCCACTGCTCGGACGACCTGCTGCGCGCGGCGGCCGAACTCTCCCGCGAGGGCGACCTCCCCGTCCAGACCCACCTCGCCGAGACGCGCCTCCAGCAGATCCTCGCGCAGGAGCGGTACGGCTCCACGCTCACCGCGCATCTCGACGCGCTCGGCGTCCTCTCGCCGCGCTTCAGCGGCGCCCACGGCGTCTGGCTCTCGGAGGCGGAGGCGGACCTCCTCGCCGCGCACGGCGCCGGCATCTCGCACAACCCCATGAGCAACCTGCGCCTGGGCTCCGGCATCGCGCCCGCCCGGCGGCTCGCGGACGCGGGCGTGACGCTGGGCATCGGCACGGATGCCAGCAACACCTCCGACGGGCAGAACATGTTCGAGGCCACGCGCCTCGCCGCCACGCTCAGCCGCGCCCGGGGGGAAGACACCGCCGCCTGGCTGCGCGCGCCCGAGGCCCTGCGCATGGCCACCGAGGGAAGCGCCCGGCTCATGGGACTCGACCGCGTCGGCCGGATCGCGCCCGGCTGGGCCGCCGACCTGATCTTCCTCGACCGCGACGCGCCCGGCTACGTGCCCCTCCGCCGCCCGACCGACCAGGTCGTCCTGTCCGAATCCGGGGCCGGCCTGCGCGAGGTGATGGTCGCGGGCCGCACGGTGTTCGCGGAGGGCCGCGTGCTGACGGTCGACGAGGCCGCGCTCAACGCCCGCGCCCACGCCGCCGCCGAGCGCCTCGCCCATGCCAGCGAGGACGCGCGCCTGCTGAACCAGGCGGCGGCGGAGGTCGTGCGCGGCTTCTGCTCCGCCCGCTGCGCCGCCCACCCGACCTGAAGGGAGAGACAGATGGACCAGCCCACCGACCCCGTCGCCGCCGCGAAGGCCGTCGTCGAAGCCTATCTCGAGCGCTCCATGGTGCCCGACCCGGAAGGTGCCGCGGCCTATGTCGCACCCGGCCTCAAGATCACCTTCACCGGCGGTCGCCGCTTCGGCGCCCCCGGCGACGCCACCGCCTTCAACGCGAAGCGCTACAAATGGGTCAGGAAGAGGTTCGGACGCACCGACGCGGCGCTCGACCCCGAGACGGGGGACGTCCACGTCTACAACACCGGCCACCTCTACGGCGAATGGCCCGACGGGACGCCCTTCGAGGACAACCGCTACATGGACGCCTTCGTCGTCCGCGGGGGCCTGATCGTGAGCACCGACGTCTGGAACGACAGCGCCGAGATCCTGCTCTACCGCGCCGGCCTGGCCGAAGCTCCGCTCTAGACGCGGGGGGAACCGCCCCAGACCCGGCCGCGAAGCCAGGGGCCGCCCGATGCCCCATGTTCGGAGCGACCCTGTCGGGGCCACTCCCGACACGGCCCGACGTCGCAGCCCACATCCCGGCGCGGGCGTCGATGATATGCGTCAGCCCGGCGAGTCGCGCGGCGTCGAGCTCGGCGCGGAGCGGCGCTTCCGCATCGGTCCCGGCGCGGGGACTGCCTCCGCGCCTCGGTCGAGGCGGTGCAGCACCAGCGCCTGCCGCACCAGAATCGCCGCCCGCGTCGCCCGCGAGGTCGCGGAGGCGGGGGCCATACGGTAGCCTTCGAGAGGGCAGGCCGGTCGCCCCGCATCCGCCGGCTCCCCGTCCGGCAGGATGGCAGCTCAGCCACCGCCCCGGCGTCGCCTCCCCCCGCGCGAGTCCCGCCTCCAGATAGCGGGCGGCGGCTAGGCGGGTCTTGCCGATCGATGCCTTCGCCACCGAGGTCGCGGCGCGGCAGGCACCCGCGTCGTCGCCCGGGCGCAGCGCGTGATCGGTCAGCCGCACCGGATCTGCGCCGCGGTGATGGGCGGCGACCCGCCCACGCATGACGCGGCGCTCGGCTTCGGGGATCGCGTCGAAGACGGCCTGCCGCACGAGATCGTGGGCGAACGCGAACCCATCGCCCTGTCGAGCGGCAGGTCGCCCGCGGGCCGCGGCCGCGGCATGCCGGGAAGGACGGCCAAGGCCTCGGCCACATCGAAGCGCGCGCCCAGGAACGCCCCGCGGCACAGCACCTCCCGGTCCTCAGTCGCCAGCCACTCCACTTGCTCGCGACCGAGGCCACCCACGCTCGCCGGCAGGTCGCCCGAGCGCCAGCCCGCATCCAGGGCCCGCAGTAGGAGAAGTGGAAGCCTGCGGCGTGCGCGAGCACGGTGAAGCGGTCCTCGTGCGACGGCACCGCTGGGGGGCCTCGAGCGACTGGATGCTGATGCGCCGCCCCGCCGGCCCCGCCCGGCGATGGCCCGGGGGACGGTGCGAGGAACGGCCCCGGGAGTAACTCGCCTGGCCCCCGCGGCCCGGGCGTTCCGCGGGGCACGCCTGTCGCATGGCCGCGCCGCCCGCAGGCCTGTATGGCTCGGAGCGATGCGTCCGGCCCCCGCCGCCCCCGCTGGCGGTTGCACCCCCACCGCCCCCCTTTGCTCCTCCTCCACCTCCACCAATGTAAGCAAAC
>CAZWWR010000022.1:0-26519 GCA_964637265.1 uncultured Jannaschia sp. | reverse complement strand
TCGCCATCGTCATGGCCTTCCCGGAGATCGCCCTGTGGCTGCCCGGCGAGGTCTACGGCAACCGATAGGAAACCAGGGAGACCCCACCATGACAACGAGACGGAAGTTCCTCGCCACGGCCGCCGCGGCACCGGCCGCGGGCCTCGCCGCGCCCGCCATCGCGCAGTCGACCATCACATGGCGGCTGCAGACCTACGCGGGCCCTGCGCTGGCGGCCGAGGTGCTCGACCCGGCCATCCAGAAGTTCAACGCCATCGCCGGCGACCGGATGCAGATCGAGACCTTCTACGCCGATCAGCTCGTGCCCACGGGCGAGCTCTTCCAGGCACTCCAGCGCGGCACCATCGACGCGGTCCAGTCCGACGACGACTCGATGGCCGCCCCGACCGAGGTGACGGTGTTCGGCGGCTACTTCCCCTTCGGCACCCGCTACTCGCTCGACGTGCCGGTGCTGTTCAACCGCTACGGGCTCAAGGAGATCTGGGAGGAGGAGTACGCCAAGGTCGGCATCAAGCACGTCTCCGCGGGCGCATGGGATCCGTGCCACTTCGCCACGAAGGAGCCGATCAACTCGCTAGCCGATCTCGAGGGCAAGCGCGTCTTCACCTTCCCGACAGCGGGGCGGTTCATGTCGCAGTTCGGCGTGGTGCCCGTGGCCGTGCCCTGGGAGGACGTGGAGGTCGCGCTGCAGACGGGCGAGCTCGACGGCATCGCCTGGTCGGGCATCACCGAGGACTACACCGTCGGCTGGGCGGACGTGACGAACTACTTCCTCACGAACAACATCTCCGGCGCCTGGATCGGCCACTTCTTCGCCAACCAGGAGCGCTGGAACGAGCTGCCCGACGACCTAAAGACCCTCTTCGAGGTCTGCTGCGAGCAGTCGCACTACTACCGCCAGCACTGGTACTGGGGCGGCGAGGCTGCCCTGCGGGTGAACGGCGACAAGCTCCAGCTCACCACCATCCCCGACGCGGAGTGGGATCAGGTCGAGTCCGCAGCCCGCGAGTTCTGGGACGAGATCGCGGCCGAGAGCGAGACGAAGGCGCGCGTGGTCCAGATCTTCAAGGACTACAACGCCCTGATGCAGGAGGCCGGGCGGCCCTACCGCTACGGCTGAACCAGGGGGCGCCTCCTGACGGCAGGAGGCTCGGGCGGGACGGGGCGCCACGTCCCGCCGGCCCCATTCGGGAGGACGGGATGGAACTCAAAGACCTACAGGATGGATACGACACCGTCCTCGTGGCCATGGTGGACATGCAGGGCCGCCTTATGGGCAAGCGCTTCACCCTGGCCAACTTCCTCGAGACGGGCCACGAGGAGACGCATTGCTGCAACTACCTCCTCGCCACCGACCTGGAGATGGCCACCCCGGGCGGCTACGCCTCCACTTCCTGGGCGCAGGGCTACGGCGACTACGTGATGAAGCCGGACCTCGCCACCCTCCGGCCCGTCCCCTGGGCCGAGGGCACCGCGATGGTGCTCTGCGACGTGCTCGACCACCACACGCACGAACCCGTCCCCCACTCCCCGCGCGAGATGCTCAAACGCCAGGTCGCCCGCGCGGAGGCGTTGGGACTGACTCCGATGATGGCGACCGAGCTGGAGTTCTTCCTCTTCGAGCGGTCCTTCGACGACATCCGGCGCGGGGGCTTCCGCGACCTCTCCCCGCTGGTGGGCTACAACCAGGACTACAACCTCTTCCAGTCCGCCCGCGAGGAGCACGTGATGCGCCCCGTGCGGAACATGCTCGTGGCCGCCGGCGTGCCGGTCGAGAACTCCAAGGGCGAGGCCGAGACCGGGCAGGAGGAGCTCAACATCCGCTACGCGGACGCGGTCTCCTGCGCCGACCACCACACCATCGCCAAGCAGGCCGTGAAGGAGATCGCCGACGCCCACGGCCACGCCGCGACCTTCCTGCCCAAATGGCGCGCCGACAAGGTGGGCAGCGCCGCCCACATCCACCAGTCGATGATCCGCGACGGGGCCAACGCCTTCCACGATGCGGACGGGCCGCGGGGCATGTCGGGGCTCTTCGGCTCCTACCTCGCGGGGCTCATGCGGCACACCGCCGAGACGACCGTCTTCCTCGCGCCCTACGTGAACAGCTACAAGCGCTTCCTGCCGGGCACCTTCGCGCCCACCAAGCTCGCCTGGTCCGTCGACAACCGCACCGCTGGCTACCGGCTCGTTGGCGAGGGCACCAGGGGCGTGCGCGTCGAGTGCCGCATCCCCGGCTCCGACATTAACCCCTACCTCGCCTGCGCCTCCCAGATCGCCGCGGGGCTCGCCGGGGTCGAGGCCGACCTGCCCGCGCCGGAGCCCGTCACGGGCGACGTGTACGGCATGGAGGACGTCGACGACCTCCCCCGCACGCTGCGCGCCGCGACGGAGGCGCTGCGCGGCTCGGGCATGCTGAGGGAGGCGATGGGGGACGAGGTGGTCGACCACTACGTCCGGATGGCCGAGGTGGAGCAGGAGGCCTTCGACGCGGCCGTGACCGACTGGGAAGTGGCGAGGGGGTTCGAACGCGCATGACCACGATGAACCGGATCGACCTGATCTCCCCCATCGACGGCTCCGTCTACCTGAGCCGCACGCCGATCTCCCGGACCACCGCGCTCGACGCCGCCGCCCGCGCCCGGGTCGCGCAGCCCGCCTGGGCCGCTCGCCCGCTGGAGGAGCGCGTGGCGATGCTGCGGGAGGCGTCCGCGATCGTCGGGCGCGACACGGAGCGCATGGCCCTCGAGCTGGCGCATCAGATCGGCCGCCCCATCCGCTACGGCGGCGAGTATGGCGGCTTCGCCGAGCGGCTCGATCACATGGCCTCGATCGCCGGGAACGCCCTGGCCGACGACGTGGTCGAGGACTCCGCGACCTTCCGCCGCTTCGTCCGCCGCGTCCCCCGGGGCACCGTGCTCGTCGTCGCGCCTTGGAACTACCCGTGGATGACGGCGATCAACACGGTCGCCCCGGCGCTCATCGCGGGCAACGCCGTGATCCTCAAGCACGCCGCGCAGACGCTGCAGGTGGGCGAACGGCTGGCCGAGGCGCTGCACGCGGCCGGCGTGCCCGGGGACGTGTTCCAGAACCTCGTGCTCGACCACGACACCACCGCCGCCCTCATCTCAGGGCGGCACGTCGACTTCGTGAACTTCACCGGCTCCGTCGGGGGCGGGCAGGCGATGGAGCGGGCGGCGGCGGGGACGTTCGTTCCGGTCGCGACGGAGCTCGGGGGGAAGGATCCGGGCTACGTCCGCGCCGACGCCGACCTCGACGCCGCCGTCGACACGCTCATGGACGGGGCGATGTACAATTCGGGGCAATGCTGCTGCGGGATCGAGCGGATCTACGTCGCCCGTCCCCATTTTGCGCAATTCGTCGAGAAGGCCGTCGCCTGGGCCGAGGCGCAGGTCCTTGGGGATCCGCTCGACCCCGGGACGACGCTCGGCCCGATGGCGAACGTCCGCTTCTCCCGCGAGGTGCGCGCGCAGGTGGAGGAGGCCGTCGCGGCCGGGGCGACGGCGCATGTGCGGCGCATGGCGGCGGATGACGGGGAGGGCCCCTACGTCACGCCGCAGGTGCTCACGGGCGTCGATCACGGCATGCGGATCATGCGCGACGAGACCTTCGGCCCCGCGGTCGGCATCATGCCCGTGGAGGACGACGACGAGGCGATCCGCCTGATGAACGACAGCGACTACGGCCTCACCGCCTCGATCTGGACGCGGGACGCGGACGCCGCCGAGCGGATCGGCGACCGGCTGGAGACCGGTACCGTGATGATGAACCGCTGCGACTACCTCGATCCGGCCCTGTGCTGGACGGGCTGCAAGGACACGGGGTCGGGGCAGGGGCTCGGCGTGCTGGGCTACCACGCCCTGACCCGGCCGAAATCCTATCACCTCCGGAAGACGACATGACCCCGTCCGCGACCTGGGCCTATCCCAACCACGTCCGCATCGGCGCCGGCCGGCTCACCGAGCTGCCTGAGACCTGCCGCACCGCGGGCATGTCCCGCCCGCTCCTCGTCACCGACCGCGGCCTCGCCGGCATGGAGATCACGGCGCGGGCGCTCGACGTGCTGGAGCAGGCGCAGCTCGGCCGGGCGATCTTCGCGGAGGTCGATCCGAACCCCACGGGCGGCAACCTCGACGCGGGGGTCGCGGCCTACCACGCGGGCGGCCATGACGGGGTGGTGGCCTTCGGCGGCGGCTCGGCGCTCGACCTGGGCAAGACGGTCGCGTTCATGGCCGGACAGACCCGCCCGGTCTGGGACTTCGAGGACGTGGGCGACTGGTGGACGCGCGCCGACGCCGACGCGATCGCCCCGGTGATCGCCGTGCCGACCACCGCCGGGACGGGCTCCGAGGTGGGCCGGGCCGGGGTGATCACCAACGAGGAGACGCACGAGAAGAAGATCATCTACCACCCGGGCATGTTGCCGGCCGCCGTGATCGCGGATCCGGAGCTGACCATGGGCCTGCCCCCGCACCTCACGGCGGGAACGGGGCTCGACGCCTTCGCCCATTGCGTGGAGGCCTTCTCCTCGCCGCACTACCATCCGATGAGCCAGGGCATCGCGCTGGAGGGGATGCGGCTCGTCGTGGAGCATCTGCCGCGCGCCCATGCCGATGGGACGGATCTCGAGGCGCGGACCCACATGATGAGCGCGGCGGCCATGGGCGCGGTGGCGTTCCAGAAGGGCCTCGGCGCCATCCACGCGCTGAGCCATCCCGTCGGGGCCGTGCACGGCACGCATCACGGCACGACGAACGCGGTCTTCATGCCGGCGGTGCTCGAGTTCAACGCCGACGTGATCCGGGACCGGTTCGACCGTGCGGCCGCCTATCTCGGCATCGAGGGCGGGTTCGACGGCTTCTGCGCCTTCGTCCGCCGCTTCAACGACGGGCTCGGCGTGCCCGGGCGGCTGTCGGGGCTGGGCGTGGTCGACCCCGACCTCGACGCCCTGACGGAGGCGGCCCTGCGGGACCCGTCGGTGGGTGGCAATCCGCGCGAGCTCACCGGCGAGGCGGTGCGCGCGCTCTACGAGCGGGTGCTCTGAGCCGCCGTCGTCTGACGGCACAGCGGCCGCCGCCGCCCTCGCCCGCCCCGGCCTCCGAGCCGGGGCCCCGCGTTGGCCTGGCGGACGGTTGGTGGGAGGCGTGACCGAAGATGGCGCCCGCGCCGTTCCCGACGTGCGAGGGAGGGCGAGGACCGTTCGACGTGCCCACCGGGCGGGGTGCTCTGCCCGCCGCCTTTCGTTTCGAGAAAAACCGCCTGATCGGCCATTCGATGGCCCGCGCCAACCCTCGGGAAACACGATCGCTCCCTGGCGCGGCGCTCGATCATATCCGACCCGCCGCCCTCGGGCGACCCGGCCGGCGCTCGAGGGCGCTGGACCGGATGGGAACGCCTGCGGCCCGAGCGGGCGCGGTTCGATGCCTCGGCGGAGGCCCCGGCTCGGAGGCCGGGGCGGGCGAGGCGGGTCGTGGACCGGCCTCCCCGCTCCCACGGGCGCCGGGCAGGGCGCTTCGGTCAGGCGCCCAGGTCGATGCGGTAGCGCACGAAGCCGTCCTCGCCGTCTCCCGCCGGTTCCATGCGGACCCCCGGCACGGTCTCGGCGTAGGGGGCTGCGCCCGGACCGGTGTCGAAGAGCACGGTCGTCCCCTCCATCGGCGCGAAGCGCCAGTTGCCGTCCGCGGAGGGGCTCACCGTCCCCTGCTCGACGATGTAGCGCACGATCACGTCGCGGTTCGTGTCGGGCGCCTCGAACACGATCGTGGAGCCGTCCGCTCCCGGGAAGCTGCCGCCCCCGCCCGCGCGGTAGTTGTTCGTGGCGACGATGAACTCCTGATCGGGGTCGATCGGCTCGCCCTCGTAGGTCAGGTTCACGATACGGTTGGCGTCAGGATTGACCACCTCGCCCTCGGTGTCGAACCGCGCGGGCTGGGAGAGGTCGATCTGGTACTGCACCCCGTCGATCACGTCGAAGTTGTAGGACGGGAACTCCGGGTTCAGCAGCACGGCGTCCTCGGCGCCCGGCTCGACCTGGTTGAACATCCCCGCCGAGCGCTCCAGCCAGTCCTTCACCTGCTGGCCCGTGATGCGCACCGCGCGGACGGTGTTGGGGTAGAGGTAGAGGTCGGCCACGTTGCGGATGGCCACGTCGCCCGTGGGCACCTCGGTGAAGTAGTCGGGGCCGCCCCGCCCGCCGGCCTTGAAGGGGGCCGCCGCCGAGAGGATGGGAAGCTGCGAGTGCTCCGTCCCCTGCAACATCTGCTCGAGATACCAGCTCTGCGCGCGGGAGACGATCTGGACCGAGGGATCGTCGGCCACCAGCGCGAAGTAGGAATGGAGCGGCGCGTCCGTCTTGCCCACGGCCCTGCGGACGTATTCGAGCGTCGCCTCGTGCTCCTCGCGGGTCGAATCGAGCACCGCGTCGACGCCCTCGACGGTGGGCGTCCAGGACCGGTCCTCGTTCCGGGTTGCGATCGGGCGGGCCTCGACCGTGAACTCGGCCACGCGCCAGCCCTCGCCGTCGCGCTCCAGCAGCATGTCCACAAGGCCCATGTGGCTGCCCCAGTAGCCCGCCATCACCGCCGGCTTGCCGTGGAGGGTGCCCGCCGCCGCGTCCACCGCGCCGCCCGCGGCCTCGTGCTCCTCGTAGTCCTCTCCGGGGAAGACGCGGTGGTGGTGCCCCGTGAGGACGACGTCGACGCCCTCCACCGCGGCCAGCGGCACGGAGGCGTTCTCCATCCCCGGCTCGTGCTCGGCGGGGCCGATGCCGCTGTGGCTCAGCGCGATCACGATGTCGGCCCCCTCCTCGCGCATCCGGGGGACGTAGGCCTCGGCCGTCTCGACGATGTCGCGGGCGGTGACGTTCCCTTCGAGGTGCCTGCGGTCCCAGATCATGATCTGCGGCGGCACGAAGCCGATCAGCCCGATGCGGATGGGGTGCTCCTCGCCCGCCCCGTCGGTCACCGTCCGGTCGAGGATCACGTAGGGGGGCACCAGCGTCTCGTCCTCGAGCGGCGTGGCGCCCTCGGTCGTCACGACGTTCGCGGTGACGATGGGGAAGTCGGCGCCTGCGACGGCCTTCATCAGGAAGTCGAGCCCGTAGTTGAACTCGTGGTTGCCGAGCACCGATCCGTCGAAGCCCACGGTGTTCATCGCCTCGATCACCGGGTGGAGCTGGCCCTCCTCCATGCCGCGCTCGTAGGCGACCCAGTCGCCCATCGGGTTGCCCTGGAGGAAGTCGCCGTTGTCGAGCACAAGCGCGTTGCCCGCCTCCGCCTGGACCTCCTCGATCAGCGCGGCGGTGCGCGCGAGGCCGACCGTGTCGACCTCCCGGTCGCCGTAGTAGTCGTAGGGCCAGACATGGACGTGGAGGTCCGTCGTCTCGCAGATGCGCAGATGCGCCTGCCCGGATTGCGCGCGCACCGCGTAGGGGTGGAGCGCGACGGCCGCGCCGGCGGCGGTGGTGGCGAGGAAGCGGCGTCGGGTGAGGGACATGGGGCTCTCCTGTCGGGTGGCGGCCCGGTTCGGCCGGGGCTCGGAAGGAAGTATGCCCGCGGACGGGCCGGACGCACGGGGGAATGCGAGCCGCTCCCGCATCAGGTCGCGGTTCCGCCGATCTCGGCTCTGGCGCGGGCGAGGCCCGTCTCGAAGGCGGCGCGGGCGCCGGGATGCGCGTCCGGAAGGGCGGCCACGACGGCCGCGGCCCAGTCGAGATAGGCGACCCGCCGCGAGACGGGCCACCCGTCGGCGGGCATCGCGGCGAGATCGGCCACGTTGGCCAGCTTGTCGGCGATCTTGAGGAGGGTCGCGTCCTCGGAGGCGTGCGGCGCGTGCTCGATCTGGAGGCGCTTGCGTTCGTCCTTCGGGAGCGACTTGTCGTCCGTCACCTCGTCCACGAGGCCGCGGACGCGCGCGCCGAACTCGCGCTCGATCAGATCGGCCGTGATGCCGTCGCAATCCTCGACGGTGTCGTGCAGCCAGGCGGCGGCGACGATCTCGCCGGCGCCTCCCCACCGCGCGACATGCGCGGCGACGGTCTCGCAATGCGTGACGTAGGGAACGTCGCTGCCGCCCTTGCGCGTCTGTCCGGCATGGGCAGCGACGGCGAAGGCCCGCGCCCGGGGGATGAGATCGTCTGTCATGCGGCGAGGATGGGTGAAGGTCGCGGCGCCGGCAAGTCTCGTGCCGCCGGGTGCGCGAGGCGGGATAGGCCGCGGGGCCCGAGCCGGGCGGGGATCATGTCGGGACGAGTAGCTCTGCGGGCTCCCGTCGTGGCTGGCCCGCGATGGGGTTGCCGCGGCTCCGGCAGGTCCGGACGGGACGTGCTGCGGGCAGTCGGCGATGCGGCGTCGAACCGGCCGGGGGGCCGGACGCTACGCTGCCGGGGGCCCCGGCCGACCGTCGCATGACCCCGCCTCAGGCGCGCTCGGCGTCGCGGCGCGCGATCCAGTCGTGAGCGGGGTCGTTGGCGAAGCGCCACTTCCGCAGCGGCCCGGCCATCACGTTGAGGTAGTACATCTCGTAGCCGTAGGGCGCGCCGCAGGGGTGGTGGCCGCCGGGGACGAGCACCACGTCGCCGTCCTGCACCGCCATGGTCTCGTCCAGCCGCCCGTCCTCCGTGTAGACGCGCTGCACCCCGAAGCCCTGCGCCGGATGGAGGCGGTGGTAGTAGGTCTCCTCCAGGTAGGTCATGCGCGGATAGTCGTCCTCGTCGTGCCGATGCGAGGGGTAGGAGGACCAGTTGCCCGGGGGCGTGAACACCTCCGTCACGAGGAGCGCGGAGGCGACCTCGCGATCCTCCATGGCGACGTTGTTGACGAAGCGCGCGTTCTGGTCCCGCCCCCTCTGCGTCAGCGAGATGCCCTCCGGCCCGATCCGCCGGGCGGGGAGGTCGGCGGTGGCGGGTGCGGTGCAGACGGCGAGCGTGCAGGACGTGGTGGCGCGCGCGCGCCACTCGGCGCCCCGCGGCACGTAGAGGCAGTGCGGGGCGGTCCGCTCGAAGGGCGACATGCGCTCGCCCATCTCGCCCCAGTCCTCGCCCGCCGCCGTGATTTCCGCCCGGCCCTCCACCAGCACGAGGATGGCCTCCCGCTCCCCGGTGGCCTCCTGCGCCGTCACGCCTTCCGCCAGCGCATGGAGCCCGAAGCCCACGTAGCGCCATCCGGCGCTCCCGGGCGTGACGTCGTGCACCTTCCCCGAGCGGCCGCGCGGCCGGACGAGGAGGCTCATACCGTGCCGCCCAGCGAGCCCTCCAGCGTGGCGAGCTCCTGACCGCCGGCCATCAGATCCTGAAGCTCGTCGGGCGTGATCTGCCCGCGCTGGGCGGTGCCGAGCGTCTTGCCGCGGTTGAGCACGGTGAAGCGGTCGCCCACGGCCATCGCGTGGCGGACGTTGTGGGTGATGAAGACGACGCCGATCCCGTCCTTGCGCACCCGGTCGATGGTGGCGAGCACGTTCGACGTCTGCCGCACGCCGAGCGCCGAGGTCGGCTCGTCGAGGATCAGCACCTTCGCCCCGAAATAGACGGCCCGCGCGATGGCGACCGTCTGCCGCTCTCCGCCCGAGAGCGTGCCCACCGCCTGATCGGGCGCGCGGAGGTTGATGCCCATCTTGCGCATCTCCTCCATCGTGATCTCGGCCGCCGTCGCGGTGTCGAACCGCTTGAACGGCCCCGAACCCTTCGTCGGCTCGCGCCCCATGAAGAAGTTCCGGGTCACCGACATCAGCGGGATCATCGCGAGGTCCTGATAGACCGTCGCGATCCCCGCCTCCATCGAGTCGCGCGGGGAGTCGAAGGACATCTCCTTGCCCTCGAACAGGATCTGCCCCTTCGTCGGCTTGTGCACGCCCGACATCGTCTTGATGAAGGTCGACTTGCCGGCGCCGTTGTCGCCCAGCAGGCAGTGGCATTCGCCGGGCGTGATGTCGAAGGAGACCCCGGCAAGCGCGATCACGTTGCCGAAATGCTTCTCGATCTTGTCCATGTGGACGATGGGGGCGTGTTCCGTGCGGGTGTTCATCTCACCGCTCCCCCGTGACGCGCTTGCGGATCATGTTGTTGAAGAGCACCGCGATCAGGAGCATCCCGCCGAGGAAGACGAGGTACCAGTCCTGGTCGATGTCCGTGTAGGTCAGGCCGATCAGCACCATCCCGAAGATGATCGCGCCGAAGAAGGCGCCGATGGCCGAGCCGTAGCCGCCCGTCAGCAGGCAGCCCCCGATCACCGCCGCGATGATCGCCTCGAACTCCTTCTGGAACCCGCGGCGCGCGTCCGTTGAGCCCGAGTCGAGCACCGTGATGATTGCGACGAGCGCGGCGCAGGCGGCCGTGGTCATGAACAGGATCAGCTTGACGCGCTTCACGGGCACGCCCGAGTTGGAGGCCGCGTTGGCATCGCCCCCCGAGGCGAAGATCCAGTTGCCGAAGGGCGTCTTGGTCAGGACGTAGCTCGCGATCAGGGCGATCACGACGAACCAGAGGATCTCGACCGGGATGCCCTGCACCTTGGGCAGGCCGTTGTTGAACGTGTCGATCAGCCCCGCATTGGCCATCGCGGTGAAGAGGCCCGGGAACGCATCGCCCGAGAAGATCGGCGCGAGCCAGTCGCCCTCGACCGCGTCGCGCACGCCGCGGAGCTGCGTCGAGCCGTCGGTGGCCCACTTGAGCCCCACCAGCGAGAGCCCGCGCAGGATGAAGAGGAAGGCAAGCGTCACGATGAAGGAGGGCAGCCCCGTCCGCAGCACGATCTGCCCGTTCACGTTGCCCACCAGCGCCGCGAAGACGAGCGTGAGCGGGATCGCCAGGATCAGCGGGATCCCGAATGTCACCACGAAGGCCCCGAAGAAGAGGCCGGCGAAGGCCACCATGGAGCCGACCGAGAGGTCGAACTCGCCCCCGATCATCAGGAGCGCCGCGCCGATGGCGAGGATGCCGAGCTGGGCCGCCGGGGACATGAAGTTCATGAAGCCCGCGAGCGTGAACATCGCCCCGTCGGCGGTCACGAGGAAGAAGAGGGTCACGAGGATCACGCCGGCGATCGCGCCCAGCTCGGGGCGCTTCATCAGGCGGGTGAAGAAGGATTCCTCCTTGATCCGTTCGTCGCCGGTCTCGGCTGCGGTCGTCTCGGCTGCCATCGTCTCCTCCCAGGATGTCAGGCGTCGAAGCTGGATCGCGCGCCCCTCCCGCGCGTCGGTGCGGCGCGCCGGCCTCCCCCCGGCGCGATGCGGCCGGGCCTACCGCAGGGTTGGCCCGGCCGCGTCTCGGTTCAGCGGATGCCCTGCGCGGAGAGCTCGACGACCTGGGCCGCCTTGTCCTGCGTGATCAGGTTCGGACCGGAGGGCACGTTGCCGCCGGGCACGAGCCCGTATTCCGAGTGCAGCGCGAGGAAGGCGACCGGAAGGTAGCCCTGCAGGTACTGCTGCTGGTCGATGGCGAAGGCCGCCTCGCCGCTGGACACCGACTCGAGGTAGCCCGCCGACAGGTCGAAGGAGCCGACGTTCACGCTCCCGTCGCGGCCCACCGCCTTGACGGCGGCGACCGCCGGCTCGCCGGCCAGGGACGCGCCGAGCGCCATCACGGTGTCGACGTCCGGATCCGAGTCGAGCGCCGCGCGCACCTTCGACTCGATCTCCGTGGGGTCGTTCGTCGTCGGCAGCACCTCGACCTCGCCGCCGAAGCCCTCCTCGAAGCCGGCGCAGCGATCATCGAGCGAGACGTTGCCGACCTCGTGGTTGATGCAAAGCGCCTTCGTGCCGCCGAGCTCGGCCATCTTCTCGCCGGCCGCGCGGCCCGCGTCGAACTCCTCCTGCCCGACATGGAGCAGGGCGCCGAGATCCCCCGACACGTCCGAGCCGGAGTTCATCGAGATCACGGGGATGCCGGCGGCGACCGCCTTCTCGATGGAGGGCCCGAGCGCGTCGGCGTCGGGGATCGTCACGACGAGGCCGTCCGGCTCCTGGTTCACGGCGGCGTCGATGAGCTGGCTCATGGCGACCATGTCGAAGGTCTCGGGCGCGCGGTACTCGACGTTGGCGCCCGTGTCCTCGGCCGCCTTCTCGACGCCGTTCTTCACGACCGACCAGAACGGATCGCTGGCCTGGCCGTGGCTGACGACGATGATGTCGGTCGCGAGCGCGGGCGTGGCGACGGCGAGAGCGGCGGCCGCGAGGCTCGCCTTCATCACGTATTTCATGTGTCCTCCCAGACGTGGTGCGGCAGCGTTCTGCCATGGGGCGGGTCTTGTGCCCTCCCGGGAGAGGGAACCACGAACCCGCCCGATTTGCAACCGGTTGCAAGGGGCGGTCGCCGCGGGGCAGGTTGGCCCCGCGAGCCGAGGGAGGGAGCGATGAAGGCGACCCTGAGGGATGTGGCCGAGCGTGCCGGCGTCTCCCGCTCCGCCGTCTCGCGGACCTTCACCGAAGGGGCGTCGGTCTCGCTCAAGACGCGGCGGAAGGTCGAGAAGGCGGCCGCGGAGCTCGGCTACCGCCCCAACGCGCTCGCCTCCTCGCTGACCACGGGGCGGACGAAGCTCATCGGGCTGATCTCGAACAACTTCCACAACCCGATCTTCCTTGAGGTGTTCGACCTCTTCACCCGCGGCCTGCAGGATCGCGGCCTTCGCCCGCTCCTCGTGAACCTCTCGGGCGAGACCGACCCCCGGAACTCCCTCCGGCTGCTCAGGCAGTATTCGGTCGACGGGGTGATCGTGGCCTCATCGACCCTGTCGCCCGAGTTCTCGCTCGCCTTCCACGAGGCGCGCATGCCCGTCGTCCACGCCTTCGGCCGCTTCGCCTCCGCCCCGCGCGTCCACGTGGTGGGGATCGACAACGTGGAATGCGGCCGGATGGCCGCGCGCGCGCTGATCGCGCGGGGGCACCGCCGCATCGGCTTCCTCGGCGGCCCGAGGGAGGCGACCTCGACGCAGGACAGGCGCGCCGGCTTCCGGGAGGTCGCGGCCGGGCCGGAAGGGGCGGCGGCCGGCGTCGAGGCGACCGAGAGCTTCGCCACGGCCTACTCGTTCGACGCGGGGCGGGCCGAGATGCTCGACCTGCTCCGCTCGGACCCGCGGGAGGCGTATTTTTGCGGCGACGACGTGCTCTCCATCGGCGCGCTGAGCGCCGTGAGGGATCGGGGCCTCCGCGTGCCCGAGGATATCGGCCTCATCGGGCTCAACGACATGGAGATGGCGCGCTGGCAGAACATCGACCTGACGACCATCCGCCAGCCCATCCGCCAGATCGTCGACAGCTCCATCGAGCTCGTGACGGCCCTCCTCGAGGACCCGGAACGCCACCCCGAGGCCCGCCTCTTCGCCTGCGAGATCGTGGAGCGTGGGACCCTCAGGGAGGTACGTTAGGCGCAACGCGTCCCGACTACCGGACACGGGGCGTTGGCCTCGTTCTCCGCCGTCCGGACCCCCGCCGAGCCTTACCCTTCCGCGAGCTCCCCCGGCCGCGCGTCCACCCAGGCGCCGCCTTCCGCGGCGGACTTCACGGCGGCATGCACCGCGGCCATCGAGCGGAGCCCGTCCTCGGCCGTGGGGAGGCTCCCGTGGGGCTCCCCCCGGATCGCGGCGGCGAGGTCGAGATAGACGTTGGCGACCGCGAGGGGGAAGCCTTCCGGGTGCGCGATCGCCGCGCGCGAGAGGCGCCCGGCCTCCGCCGAGAGCCCCGCCTCGCCCTTCTCGACGATCTCGACGCGGCCGCCCAGCCGTTGCAGCCACGCCTGGTTCGGCTGCTCCGAGGCCCAGCGCAGCCCTGCCCGCTCGCCGAAGACCTGGATGTCGAGCCCGTGCTGCCGCCCCAGCGCGATCGAGGACGTCCACAGCCGCCCCGCCGTGCCGCGCTCGGTCCGGAAGCAGACCATCGCGTCGTCCTCCAGCGACCGCCCCTCGACGAGGGAACAGAAATCGGCCGAGAGCGTCGCCACCTCGTCGCCGAGAACGAAGCTCGCCAGATGCAGCGCGTGGATCCCGCAATCGCCCATCTGGCCGGAGACGCCCGCCTGATCCGGATCGTAGCGCCAGCGCACCCGCGGGTTCACCGCGTCGTCGCCGGCCGCGTGATGCCCGTGGCTGAAGTTCGCGACCACGCAGCGCACGCGCCCGAGCTCGCCCGCGGCCACCATGGCGCGCATCTCGCGGACGATGGGGTAGGCGCTGTAGCAGTAGTTGACGGCGCAGATGCGGCCCGTCTCGCGCGCGACGCGGACGATCTTCTCGCCCTCCGCGACGGTCATCGTCATCGGCTTCTCGCAAAGGACGTGGAAGCCCGCCTCGAGGAAGGCCCGCGTGATCTCGTAGTGCGTGTGGTTCGGCGTCGCGACCGTCACGAGGTCGGGCCGGTCGTCGCGCCGCCGCTCGCCCTCCAGCATCTCCCGCCAGTCGCCATAGGCCCGGCCCTCCGCCACGCCGAGCCGCCGCGCGTAGGCCCGCCCGCGCGCGGCATCCGCGTCCAGGGCCCCCGCGACGAGCTCGAACTGCCCGTCCGCCGCCGCGCCCAGCCGGTGCATCGGTCCGATCTGGCTGCCCTCGCCGCCGCCCACGAGCCCCCATCTCAGGCGCATCCGCCCCTCCTCAGTCGAAGCCGATGCCGCGCAGGTACTCGCGGTTCGCGGCGGCGTCGCGCGCCGGGTCCGTGCCCGGCAGCGACGGGTCGCAGTCCTGCTCCACGGTGCACCAGCCGTCGAACCCGGCTTCCAGCAGGATCTCCCGCACCCGCGGGAAGTCGACGTCGCCCTGGCCGAGGTTGCAGAAGATGCCCTCGCCGCAGGCCTCGTAGAAGCCCGTGCCCGCGGCGACCGCCCGCGCCTTCACGGCCGGGTCGATGTCCTTGAAGTGCATGTAGGAGATCCGGCCCGCGTGCCGTTCCATGAAGGCCACCGGATCGAAGCCCGC
Source organism: uncultured Jannaschia sp. (assembly GCA_964637265.1). Classification (GTDB taxonomy): domain Bacteria; phylum Pseudomonadota; class Alphaproteobacteria; order Rhodobacterales; family Rhodobacteraceae; genus Jannaschia. The sequence goes on along the minus strand of CAZWWR010000022.1, from coordinate 11,604 downwards.
ATAGGAGTGGTGGCCGGTGTCGAAGCAGATCCTGAGAACGCGGTCGTCCACCTCGCCGAGCAGCCACTCCAGCTCCGGCTCGAAATCGAGGAACCCGGCCGCGTGGGCATGGATGCCGACGGTGAGGCCGAACTCCTCCGTCCCCATCCGCGCCACCTCCGCGATCCGGTCGCGGAAGGCGGCCCACTCGGCGGCATCCATCTGCTCCGCGTCGCCCGCGCGCCCGGCCGTCGCCGCCCGCCGCGGCGAGATCGAGTCGATGAGCACGAGATGCTCCGCGCCATGCGCCACGAGCGCCCGGCAGGTCCGCTGCGCCGCGTCGCGGAGCTCGTCCCAGGCGACCGGGTCGTGGAAGGGGCGGAAGACGACGCCCCCGATGAGCGTCAGGTCATGCTCCGCGAGGGCCTCGCCCAGGAGCACCGGATCCTCGGGCATGTAGCCCACGGGCCCGAGCTCGATCCCGCGGTAGCCCGCCTCCGCCGCCTGCCGCAGGACGTCGCGCCACGGGGGGTTGCGCGGGTCGTCCGCGAACTCCACGCCCCACGAGCAGGGCGCATTGCCGATCCTGATGCTCACCCCGTCCTCCTCACAGATCCACCCAGGCGCGCGCCTCGTGGGATCGCCGCGCCGCGTCGACCACCCGCGCGACCTCGAGTCCGTCCCGGAAGGCGGGCCGGCGCGAGCGCCCCTCGGCGATGGCCTCCAGGAAGTCGCGCGCCTCGATCACGATCTGGTCCTGATAGCCCGTGCCGTGCCCCGGGCCCTGGCAGAAGGCGGCGTAGTCGGGATGCGCGGGACCGGTCAGGATCTTGGCGAACCCCCGCTCCGGCTCCGGGCCCGACCGCCTGTAGAGCCACAGGGCGTTCTGATCCTCCTGATCGAAGCGGATCGCGCCCTCCGTCCCGGTGATCTCGTAGGCGTAGCCCATCTTCCGGCCCGTCGACACGCGGCTGACATGCAGGTGCCCCATCGCGCCCGTGGCCAGCCGCAGCATCATCTGCGCCTGATCGTCGTTGGTCACGGTGGTCCCCCCGCGCTCGCCATGGACGGTCTCGACCTCGGCCATCACCGACGCCACGGGGCCGACGAGCGTCAGGACGGCGTTCACGATGTGCGGCGCCAGATCGCCCAGTGCGCCGTTCGCAGCACCCCGGCAGCGCCACGTCGCGGGCGCCTCGGGGTCGGCGAGGAAGTCCTCGGTATGCTCGGCGCGGATGTAGGTGACCTCGCCGATCTCGCCCGCCGCGACGAGCGCGCGGGCGAACTGGGAAGCGGGCGTGCGAATGTAGTTGAAGCCGACCATGTTGACGATGCCCGCCGCCTCCACGGCCGCCGTCATGGCCTCCGCGTCCTGTAGCGACGCGCCGAGGGGCTTCTCGCAGAACACGGGCTTCCGCTCGGCGCAGGCCGCCTCGACGATCTCGAAATGGGTCTCGGGCGGTGTCGCGATCACCACCGCCTCGACGGCCGGGTCCTCCACCATCGCGCGCCAGTCGGAGGCCGCCCGGGCGAAGCCGAACGCCTCGCGGTAGCACTCGGCCGAGGCGGGCGACGAGGCCGCGACCATCTCGAGCCGCGGGCGGAGCGCGGTGCCGAACACGGCGCCCACGGCAGCGTGCGCCACGGCATGGGCCTTGCCCATGTAGCCCCCTCCGACGATGCCGATACCGATGGAGGCCATGCCCGGGACCACGCGAGAAAGAGTTTGCAACCGGTTGCAACACGCGTATCCTCGGCGGGGCGAACGGGTCAAGTGGTCGCGTATCCGGCCCGCGCGCGGGGGAGGCCCGGGGAGGAACGGCATGAGCGACGACACGGTCCGCCTGACGACGGCGCAGGCCATCGTCCGCTATCTCGACGCGCAGTTCATCGAGACCGACGGACGTCGGGAGCGGCTGTGCGGGGGCGGCTTCGGCATCTTCGGCCACGGCAACGTCACCTGCCTCGGCGAGGCGCTCTACGAGCACCGCGAGACGCTCCCGCTCTACCGCGGCCAGAACGAGCAGGGCATGGGCTTCGCGGCCGCGGCCTACGCGAAGTACCACCTGCGCCGCCGCTTTATGTTCTGCACCGCCTCCGCGGGGCCGGGCACGGCGAACCTGCTGACCTCGGCCGCCCTGGCCCACGCCAACCGCCTGCCGATGCTGATGCTCTGCGGCGACACGTTCCTCACCCGGCTGCCCGACCCCGTCCTCCAGCAGCTGGAACATTTCGGCGACCCGTCGCTCGGCCTCAACGACGCCTTCCGCGCCGTGTCCCGCTACTGGGACCGGATCACCCACCCCGCGCAGGTGATCCAGTCGCTCCCGGCGGCGATCGCCACCATGCTTGACCCGGCGGAGTGCGGCCCTGCCTTCCTTGGCCTGCCCCAGGACGTGCAGGGCTGGGCCTACGACTACCCCGTCTCGCTGTTCGAGGAGCGCACCCACCGCATCCGGCGTCAGGCCCCCGACGAGGCGGAGGTGGCGGACGCCGCCGCGCTGCTGCGCACCGCCGAGCGCCCCGTTATCATCGCGGGCGGGGGCGTGCAGTACTCGGGCGCCGTGGACCAGCTCACCGCCTTCGCGGAAGCCCACGGCATCCCCGTCATCGAGACGATCGCCGGACGCGCCAACATGCTGGCCGAGCACCCGCTCAACATCGGCCCCGTCGGCGTCACCGGCTCCGACAGCGCCAACGCGGTGGCCGAGGCGGCGGACGTGATCCTCGCCGTGGGCACCCGGCTGCAGGACTTCACCACCGGCTCCTGGACGGTCTTCGCCAAGGACGCGCGCCTGATCGCGCTCAACGCCGCCCGCCACGACGCGGGCAAGCACATGGCGACGCCGGTGGTCGGCGACGCGAAGTTGGGGCTCCGGGCGCTGCAGGCCGCGCTCACGGGATACGAGGCGCCGCGCCGCTGGCTCCAGTTCGCCCAGGACGAGCGGCGCAAGTGGGACGCCTACGTCGCCGAGAACGTCCGACCGGGCAACCGGCCCGCCTCCTACGCGCAGGCCATCGGGCAGGTGAACGCGCTCTGCGGCCCGCGCGACCGCGTGGTGACGGCGGCCGGCGGCCTTCCGGCGGAGGTCACGGCGAACTGGCGCACGCTGGGGATCGGGACCGTGGACGTAGAGTTCGGCTTCTCCTGCATGGGCTACGAGATCGCGGGCGGCTGGGGCGCGCGGATCGCCCAGTCCGAGCGGGAGCCCGAGGCGGAGACGATCGTCTTCGTGGGCGACGGCTCCTACCTGCTGATGAACTCCGACATCTACTCCTCGGTCCTCACGCAGAAGAAGCTCATCGTCCTGGTCCTCGACAACGGCGGATTCGCCGTCATCAACAAGCTGCAGAACGGCACCGGGAACGAGAGCTTCAACAACCTCCTCGCGGACGCGCCCACCATCCCCGAGCCCTTCGCCGTCGACTTCGCCGCCCATGCCCGCGCGATGGGGGCCGAGGCCGTGCGCGTCGACACGCCCGAGCAGCTGGGCGAGGCCTTCGAGGCCGCGAAGGCCGCCGACCGGACCAGCGTCATCGTGATGAACGTCGACGCCTACGAGGGCTGGACGGCGCAGGGACACGCCTGGTGGGAGGTCGGCACGCCGGAGGTCTCTGGGCGGGAAAGCGTGCGGGAGGCCCATGCCGAAACCGAGGCGGGCCGCGCGCGGCAGCGGCGGGGCGTGTGATGGAGGGGCTGCGGAAAGGGGCGGCGCGGGGGGCGTTCGTCGTGCTGGGGCGGGCCGGGATGGACCTTTTCGCCGATCCGCCGGGGACGCGGAGCGAGGAGGCGGAGACGTTCCGGGCCGACCTCGGGGGGTCGTCGGCCAACATAGCGGTCGGTTTGTGCAAACTGGGGCAAACCGCGTCGCTCGTCACCTCGGTGTCGGACGACGCCGTGGGGCGGTTCTGTACGAACCGGCTGAACTTCTACGGGGTCGAAACCCAATTCGTACGATCCGTGGGCGGCGAGGCCCGGACCTCGCTGGCCGTCTACGAGAGCCGGATCGAGGAGTTTCAGAACGTCATCTACCGCAACGGCGCCGCCGACTTCGTGGTCACACCCGAGGACATCGACCGCGTCGACCTGTCCCGCTTCGGCGCGCTCGTCACCGCCGGGACAGTCTTCGCCGCCGAGCCCTCCCGCGGAGCCACGTTCCACGCCTTCGAGCGGGCCCGCGCGGCGGGGCTGCCGATCGTCTTCGACATCGACTACCGGCCCTATTCCTGGCCGTCGCCCGAGGTCGCCTCGGACGTGCTCTCCCGCGCGGGCGCCATGAGCGACGCGGTGGTGGGCAACGACGAGGAATGGGGCTTCATGGCGGGCGCCCACGACCGCGGGCTCGCGGAGGCGCGGGCGCTCGGCGGGGGCGGGGCGCTGGCGGTCTACAAGATGGGCGAGCGGGGCGCCGTCACCTTCGCGGGCGGCGAGGAGATCCGGACGGGCGTCTTCCCCGCCGCCCCGGTCAAGCCGAACGGGGCGGGCGACAGCTTCATGGCCGGGCTGCTCGCCGGGCTCGCAGAGGGGCGCCCGCTTCGCGAGGCCATCGAGCGCGGCTCGGCCTGCGCGGCCATCGTCGTCTCGAAGCCCGGATGCGCGCCGGCGATGCCGGACACTGCCGAGCTCGACGCCTTCCTCGCCCGACACGCGCAGACCGCGGAGGCCTGAGATGCACCACCCGCCCCACGACAACGCCAACGTCCCCATCGTGGGCCCGGACGACGCGCTCGTCCCGCTCAACTACTTCAACATCGTGAAGCTCCGGCGGGGCGAGAGCTTCGACTACGCCGTCCCGGGCTACGAGACCTGCGTGGTGCCCGCGACCGGAACGGTGGACGTGGAGGTCGGCGCCTTCCGGGCCGAGGCGCTGGGCGGGCGGGGCGAGGACGTGTGGGACGGGGACCCGGAGGGCGTCTACGTGCCCACCGGCGCCGAGGCGCGCCTCACCTGCCGCTCGGAGGCGGCGGAGGTGTTCGTCGCGGGGGCAAGGTACGACGAGGCGCTCGAGCCCTTCGCGGTGCGGGCCGACGAGCTCGACCTCGTGCAGTACGGCTCGGACGACACCAAGACCCACCGCAAGATCAAGCACATCCTTGGCCAGAAGCAGCACGGCCGCGTCGGGCGCCTGCTCGTCTCGGAACTCTACACGGTGGGCGCGGGCGGGTGGTCGGGCTTCCCGTCGCACAAGCACGACACCGACCGCACCGGCCCCGACGGCGCCATGATCGAGACGCGCCACGACGAGACCTATAACTTCCGCTTCCGCCCCCGCCACGGCTCGGGGCTCCAGATGCTCCAGCGGGAGGACGGCGCGCCGGGCGACGCCTATCACATCGTGGACGGCTCCACGATCTGCATCGACCGCGGCTACCACCCCTGCGCCGTGCTGCCGGGCTACGAGATGTACTACTTCACCATCCTCGGCGGCCTCTCCCAGCGGAGCCTCGTGCAGTACTTCCAGCCGACCCATGCCGACCAGCTCCACACCATCCCCGGCATCCTCGACATGGTCGCCAAGTTCAAATGACGCTCGCGACCCTGCGCGACGTGCTCCCGCCCGCGAACCGGGAGGGCTACGCCGTCGCGGGGCTCGTTTGCCTTGGCTGGGAGGACATGCGCGCCTACGTGCGCGCCGCGGAGGCCGAGGGCCTGCCGGCGATCCTGCAGGCCGGGCCCTCCTGCCGGGCCCACACGCCGCTCCGGGTGCTGGGCGCGATGATGCGGGAGCTCGCCGAGGGCGCCTCCGTGCCCGTCGTCGTCCACCTCGATCACGGGGCGGGCCACGACGAGTGCGCGGCGGCACGCGATGCGGGCTTCACCTCGGTGATGTATGACGGCTCGCGCCGGCCCTTCGCGGAGAACGTCGCCGAGACCGCGCGGGTGGTGCGGATGGCCGAGGCTGCGGGGATCTCGAGCGAGGGCGAGATCGGCTTCGTGGGATACGACGCGGGCGAGGCCTCGCGCGGCACGGACCCGGACGAGGCGCGGCGCTTCGCCGAGGGGACGGGCGTCGACGCGGTGGCCGTCTCGGTCGGCAACGTGCACCTCCAGCAGGACCACGCGGGCGGGATCGACGAGCCTCGGCTGCGCGCCATCGAGTCGGCGACGGACGTGCCGCTCGTGATCCACGGCGGCTCCGGCGTGCCGCCCGCCCAGCGCGCGGCGCTGGCCCGCGGCTCGCGGGTGGCCAAGTTCAACATCGGCACCGAGCTCCGCCAAGGGTTCGGCGCGGCGCTGCGGCGCGTGCTCTCCGAGGATCGGGACGTCTTCGACCGGGTGCGGATCCTCTCGGCGGTCGAGCCCGCGCTGGAGGCGGCGGCGCGCGGGGTGATCCGCGGGTTGGGGCCCGGGGCGGCCGGGGAGACAGCCTCGGGTCGGACCCAGGGATGACGGGGAGGCCGGGATGGGCGCGGGCCGTGCGCGGCGGTCGGTCAGCCGTCCGGGAGCGCGCGGGATGAGGCCCGGCCCGCGCGCCTCTCCCCTGGCCCCGGCCCGTGTGCAGCGGTGTCGCCTCACCGGGAAGACCCCGGGACGCGGCTCACCCCCATGGCGCGAGCCTGCCGACCGGCGTGGCGGCCCCCGGTTCGCCCGTTCGGAGCGCGGGGGTGCGCGGGCATGGGCCCGGGAGGCGGAGCCCTCTCGCGACGGCCGGAGGCCGGCCGGTCGCCGCGGAACCGAGCGACCGCCCGCCGGATGCCGGCGGCCGACCACCATCCAGGAAGGGACCACCCCATGATCTCCATCGGACTGCTCGGCTGCGGCCGGATCGGCGAGGTCCATGCCCGGAGCCTCCTGCGGCTCGAGGGGGCGCGGCTCGCCGCGGTGTCCGACGCCGTGCCCGAAGCGGCCCAGCGGATCGCCGCCCGCACCGGCGCGGAGACCCGCGACACCGAGGCCATCATCGCGGCGCGGGACATCGACGCCGTGATCGTCGCCACGCCGACGACGCTCCATTACGACCAGCTCCACGCCCTCGCCGCGGCCGGGAAGGCCATCCTGTGCGAGAAGCCCATCGACCTCTCCTCCGAGCGCGCCGACGAGTGCCGGCGCGCCGTGGAGGCCGCGGGCGTGCCGTTCATGACGGCCTTCAACCGCCGATTCGACCCGCATTTCTCCCATCTCGTCGCCCGCCTCCGGGACGGCGCCATCGGCGAGGTGGAGATGGTGCTCATCACCTCCCGGGACCCGGCGCCGCCGCCGATCCCCTACATCGAGGCGTCGGGCGGGCTGTTCCGGGACATGACGATCCACGATTTCGACATGGCGCGGCACCTGCTCGGGGAGGAGCCGGTGGAGATCCACGCCACAGGATCGTGCCTCGTGGACCCGGCCATCGGGGCGGCCGGCGACATCGACTCGGCCGCCGTGACGCTCCGGACGGCCTCGGGGCGGCTCTGCCAGATCGGCAACTCCCGGCGCGCCACCTACGGCTACGACCAGCGCATCGAGGTGCACGGCTCGGGCGGGATGCTGGCCGCGGCCAACGAGCGCGAGACGCTGGTCACGGAGGCGGGCGAGGCGGGGTTCCTCACCTCCCCGAACCGGCATTTCTTCCTGCAGCGCTACGAGGCCGCCTACCTCGCGGAGATGGAGCATTTCGTGCGGGCCCTGGCGGAGGGCCGCGCGCCGGAGCCGGGGATTGCGGACGGCGTCGCCGCCCAGCGCCTCGCCGACGCGGCGGCGCGCTCGCTCAAGGAGGGGCGGCCGGTGGCCCTGGGCTGAGCGGGGCGCGTGGGCGGGGGGCGCGGGCCGGGGGCGGGCGTCGCTTGCCCCGTCCGCGGCCCGGCCTAGCTCTCGCGCGCAGCCGGAGAGCCGAAATGACCAAACCCTTGATCCTCGTGGCCTTCTACTCGGCCCACGGCACCAACAGGCGCGTGGCCGAGATCGTCGCCCGCACGCTCGCGGAGGTCGGCGCGGAGCCGCGCCTGCGCCGCTTCGCCGAGACGGCGCCCGAGGAGGTCGTGGAGGCCGACGAGGAGTGGGCGGCCACCCTCGAGTCGATGCGCGCCATCCCCGAGATCTCGAAGGACGACGTGGAGGAGGCGGAGGGCTACTTCTTCGTGGCGCCCACGCATTACGGCGCGCCTCCCGGCGCGATGGTCGTCTTCACCGACACGCTCGGCCCGCTCTGGAAGCAGCAGAGCATGGCCGACAAGCCCTTTACCGCCGCGACCGCCGCGCAGTTCGCGAATGGCGGGCAGGAGGGGACGATCGGCACGATGATGACGATGGCGATGCACTGGGGCTGCGTGCTCGTGCCGCCGGGCTACGCCGACCCGGTGAAGTTCGAGGACGGCGGCAACCCCTACGGCTACAGCCAGAAGGCGGGCGCCGACCCGGAGGAGGCGTCGATCGCCTTCCAGGCTCGCCGCCTCGCCTGGGCGGCGGAGCGGCTCCGCGGGGGGCGGGACTAGGGGGTCGGTTCGGGCCGGGAGCGGGGCGGGCGCGTCCGGCGGGGCGAAGGGTCCTCCGGATCAGGATCGGTGAGAGGCCGGCTGCGCGGTTCCACGTCTCGCAGTCCGAAGCCGGGGCCGACCGCGCTGCGGCAGGGGCCCATTCGCTCCCCGTGAGCCATGCCGGGCGCGCGCGGCACGCCCCGCTGGGGAGCGCCGTCCTCTCACGGGTCGACCGGATGGCCTCAGCGGCGCTCCCCGCCGATGCGGAGCCACCGCCAGCCGCGGGGGGGCAGGGGGCTGTCGCAGGGGGTGTCGTCGCCCCAGCCGTCGAGCAGGAGACGCGCACCCTCGGGCACGAGGTCCACGACCTCCACCGCCGCCGGGCCGAGGTTGTGCAGCGTCAGCACCTCCCCCCCGCGCCAGCGGCAGCGCACCGCGATGAGCGGGTCGGGCCCGTCGACCACCTCCCACTCGCCCCAGCCGATCTCGGGGCAGGCGCGGCGGACGCGGAGGATCCGCTGCACCACCCGGAACAGCGACCGGGGACGGAGGGTCTGCCCGGCGACGCTGACCGAGCCGGAGCCGAAGGGGCCCTCCTCGCGCGCCGGGCGGATCAGCGCCTCGGGCGCCGCCTGCGAGAAGCCTCCGCTCGGCGCGTCGGACCACTGCATCGGCAGACGCACGCCCTCGCGGCCCTCGAGCGCGATGTCGTCGCCCATGCCGATCTCGTCGCCGTACCACATCAGCGGCGTGCCCGGGAGCGCGCAGAGCAGGGAGTGGGCGAGGCACAGGCGGGATTCGTCGCCGCCCAGCATCGGCGCCATGCGCCGGCGGATGCCGCGGTCGTAGATGCGCATGTCCTTTTCGGGGGCGAAGGCGGCGTAGACCTCCTCCCGCTCCTCGTCGGTGAGCTTGTCGAGGCTGAGCTCGTCGTGGTTGCGAAGGAACACGCCCCATTGCGCCCACTCGTCGCACTCGGTGCGGCGCAGCTTCAGCGCGTCGCGGATGGGCGCCGCCGAGCCGCGGGCGAAGGCGAGCCAGATCGCCTGGTTGAGCGGGAAGTCGAAGAGCATGTGCATCCGCTCGTCGGCGCCCAGCGCGCGGCCGCCGAAATACTCGGGCGCGACGTCGTGGGGGACGTTGGCCTCCGCCAGGAGGATCGCGCCGGCGCGCCGCCACGCGAGGAAGTCGCGCATCTCGCCCAGGAGGCGCATCGGGTCGCGGTCGGGCTCCTGCGCGAGCCCCTTGTACTCGACGAGGAACGGCGCCGCGTCGACCCTGAACCCCTCGACGCCGAGCTCCAGCCAGAACCCCATCACCCGGAGGATCTCCTCGCGGACCTGCGGGTTGGCCACGTTCAGGTCGGCCTGATGGGCGTAGAAGCGGTGCATGTACCACTTCCGGGCCTTGCGGTCGTAGGTCCAGACCGCCTCCTGCACGCCGGGGAAGATGATGCCCTCGGTCATGTCCTCGGGCTTCTCCTCCGACCACACGTACCAGTCGTGGCGGGGATGCGAGGGGTCGCGCGCGTCGCGGAACCAGGGGTGATCGGTCGAGGTGTGGTTCACCACGAGGTCCACGAGGAGCTTCATGCCGCGGGCCCGGGCAGCGCGGGAGAACTCGACGAAGTCCCCGAGGTCGCCCAGACGGGGATCGACGGCGTAGTAGTCCGACACATCGTAGCCGTTGTCCCGCCCCGGTGTCGGGTAGAAGGGGTTGAGCCAGAGGCAGGTGACGCCGAGCGTCTCGAGGTGGTCGAGCCGGTCCGCGAGCCCGCGGAAGTCGCCCGTGCCGTCCCCGTTCGCATCCATGAACGACTTGACGTCTAGGCAGTAGATGACCGCGTTCTTGTACCATAGATCGAGCATCGCCGCCCCCTTCCAAGTTGCGCTGAGGTAGCGCGGCGCGGGGGCGGGCAAAAGGCGGGCCCGTCGGTCGGCGGAGAGCGGGTCGTCGGTGCGTCCGGAGCTCCGTCGCGACGGGAGGGGTCTGCGGAGCCCCGAGGCGGGTCGCCGTCCTGCGACCGTCCTGCGGCCGTCGGGGCGTGCGTCCGCCGAGGTCCAGCCGGGGAGCCATCGCGGGAAACCTCCTTGCCGCGTCCGCCTTCCACCTGCCGGGGGCGGGGGCAGGGGGGTGATGGCCGCTCGGATCGGCATGGCGTTCGGTGAGGTCGCACCTCGCTGTGGCGCGGGCCACGCGTCCGCCCGATGGCGACTGCCGGAGCGGGGCGGGGCGCACGCACGCCCCCGGGCCGGGCGGATCGGTCGGGGCCCGGTCGTCACGGTCCGGGAAACCGGAATGCCCCGTGCGTTCGGGCCGCGCGGGTGCCCCGGTTCCCCTTCCGTCCGGGCCGCACTAGATGGGGGCGCCCGCCGCGGTAGGCGGCGTTCGGCGCGGAGGCGGGATGACGAGGTTCGGTGTGCGATGGCAGGCGGCGGGCGCCCGACCCGGCGGTGGGCCGCCATGGGCGGGACTGGCCGCCGCCCTGACCGCGCTGTGCATCGCCGGCCCCGCCCCGGCACAGGCGCCGGAGCCCGCCCCGGCGGAGGGCGATGCCGCGGAAGGGGCGCTCGAGTTGCGGCTCGATTCGCTCGCGGAGGCGGAGGGCGCGTGCCGCGTGACCCTCGTGGTCCGCAACGGACTGGCCGCCGATATCGAGGCGCTCGGCCTCGAGGCCGTCGCGCTGGGCCCGGACGGGGGTGTCGCCCGGCTCGCGCTGTTCGACCTGGGCCGCGTCCCGGAGGGGCGGATGCGCGTCCGACAGTTCGACCTCCCGAACCTGCGTTGCGACGGGATCGCGGCGGTGCTGGTGAACGGCGTGGAGCGGTGCGAGGGGCCGGGCCTCGCGCCCGCGTCCTGCGAGCGGGCCCTCTCGCTCACCTCGCGCATCTCCGCGGAACTGCTTTGAGCGGGCTCGGCGACGCCCCCGCCCGGGCGGCCGAGGCGCTCGCCGGGACGCTGGCGCTCGGCGGACCGGTGGTGGCGCTGCTCCTCGCCCTGTCGGTCGTGGCGCTCGCGGTCACGCTCTACAAGCTCTGGCAGCACACGGCCGCGCGGGTGGGGCGGCATGGCGCGCTTCTCGCCGCGCTCGACGCGTGGGACGCGGGCGAGGCCGAGCGGGCCCGCGCTCTGGCGGCGGAGAGCCGCTCGCACCTCGCCCCGGTCGTGCGGGAGGCCCTCGACGCGTCGGGCCGGGGCGAGGCGGGGGCGGGGATGCGCGACCGGCTC